>CAADGY010000121.1 GCA_900696665.1 uncultured Acidobacteriota bacterium | reverse complement strand
GCTCGCCAGCATTGCCCGTCTCCGCTTCACCGGCACGAGCAGATTAACACGCGCTCCCGAGAGGCCATGGCAAAAGGCGACATTTCTACTTTGCCAGGAACACGACATTTCTACTTTGCCTTGACAGAATCAAGTCTTGAATTGACAGGTTTTCGGAATCAGTATAGAATTCTGGGCGGTTATCAGAGTGGATGAGGAATCCGGTGCTTGCGGGGGCCCGGTAAGTCGATTGGATCATCGCTGAAAGCTTCGGACGGAGCGGCAGCACTCGTCACACCGGGATCAGCGCAGGCCGGCTGAAAATTCTGATCGAGGAGCGGATCATGCATCAGTGGTTTTTCCGGCGAGTGACCTATTTGCGCCTGTGCGGCCTGGCCTTTCTCCTGTTGTTGTGCACCCTGCCCGTCCTGGGCCAGAATGCGGTGGTTGCCGGGCGGGTAGTGGACAGTTCCGGGGCGGTCGTGCCAGGTTCGGCATTGGAGTTGCGCAACACAGCCACCAACGTTGTGCTGAAGACCACCTCAAATGCCGAAGGGCTTTTTGTGTTTCCGCCTGTGATTCCGGGTGTATACGACGTCACTGCTGCAGCCCCCGGGTTCTCGACCGCGCATTTGAACGGCATGAACCTGGAAATCGGCCAGTCGCGAATGGTCAACCTGACCCTCTCGCCGAGCGCGATCGCCGAGACCGTGACTGTCGACGACGTCGCGCCTCTGCTGACCACGGACCGGAGCGACCGGGGCACGGTGGTGGAGAACCAGTTTCTGGTGAGCATTCCGCTTCCGACCCGCAATCCTCTGCTGCTGGTCACGCTGACGGCCGGGGTGACTCCGGGCAACGTCCTGACGGCCGGGGACAACTCTCTTAGCCAGAACCAGACGAACGAGTTCCGGATCAATGGCGGGCGCATGCAGACCAGCGAGGTGCTGATTGATGGCGCCTCGAATACCACCACCTACAACAACCAGGTGGCTGCGATTCCACAGGTAGACGCAATTCAGGAGTTTAAAGTCTATACCAATCCGTATGACGCGGAGTTCGGCCATACGGGCGGTGGAGTTATCAGCTACACCATCAAGTCAGGCACCAACAGCTACCACGGCAATCTGCATGAGTTTCTCCAGAATCAGTTGTTGAATGCCAACGGGTTCGACGCCAACCGCGCGAAGCAGCCCAGGGTGCCCTACCGCAAGAACCAGTATGGTTTTACATTGGGTGGCCCATTGCAGATTCCCAAGCTCTATAACGGGCGCGACCGCACCTTCTTCTTCTTCGCGTATGAGGGTTTCCGATGGAACACCTTTTTCCCGTTCGTCGGCACCGTGCCCACCGACGCACAACGCAAAGGCGACTTCTCGCAAACCTTCGATACCAACGGCGCGCTCAAGGTCATCTATAATCCGTACACGACGAGATTGGACCCCAGTGCTCCCCAGGGCACGATCCGGTACATACGCGATACGTTTCCCGGAAATCTGATTCCTCAGAATCTGCTCAACCCAGTGGCAAAGAATCTATTGCCGTACTACCCGCTGCCGAACACGACCGGAGTCGGCAAGAGCGATACGAACAACTATATCCGCTCGGCTTTCCAGAGCCTGGAGAACGATCGTATCGACGGCCGCATTGATCATCAGTTTTCCCAGCGCCACAGCATGTTCGCACGCGGTAACTGGTTCGAACAGGCGAATATCCAGCCACAGGTTTACGGCAACCTGCAGGCTCCCGTGCAGGCTCCGAATGTAATTCCCGGAGAAAACTGGATGGTCAACGATACCTGGGCGTTTACCCCGCACACTATCTACGTGCAGCGGTTTTCGGTAGCCACCAGCCAGACCAACCGGGTACCGCTGACGCTGGGCTTCGATGTCCCATCGCTCGGGTTCCCCTCCTCGATTACAAAAGGGATGCGGATGTTGCAGTTCCCAAGCCTCACTCTGGGTGGCTACAGCGCCTTGTCGAACAGCCCCTACTACACCGTTTCGATCATGCGTACCTATCAATACGCGAATTCGCTGACGATGCTGCGCGGCGCCCACACGTTGAAAGCCGGCCTCGACTACCGTTACTACACGGTGGACTGGAACGTGATCTATCCCCTGCGGATTTCAACCAGCGGCGCCTATACGGGCGGCCCGAACGCGAAGGCAGCGGCAGCGAATACGGGATCGGGACTGGCGGACCTGCTGTTAGGGGCGGCGGCCGTGAGCTACCAGATTAATCCCCATTGGAAGAATAACCACCCATACTACGGAGCGTATTTCCAGGATGAGTGGCGGGTGACCTCACGGCTCACGCTGACCATGGGCCTTCGTTACAGCCTGGAGCTTCCGAGTATCGAAACGAACAACCAGTATGTGTATCTCGATTTGACCAGTCCGTCGCCGCTCCAGGTGCCCGGTTACAACCTCAAAGGCGGGCTGGGCTTCGTGGGGATCGACGGCAAGGGACGCCGCGTCCAGACACCCGACCGCAATAACTGGGAGCCGCGCCTCGGCCTGGCCTACCGCATGCAGGATATGACGGTGCTGCGGGCCGGTTTCGGAGTCTTCCATCATCCGTATATTTCGACGTCCATCGATACGTCATTGGGTTTTCAGCGGACAACTGCGAACCTTGTGACGGAAGCGGATACGGTGACGCCGCTCTTCAATCTGGCGAATCCTTTTCCGGGAGGAATCCTGGAACCCACAGGCAACGCGCTTGGCCTGGGCACGTTGCTCGGCCAAGCCATTCGCGGGCCTATCCGGGAGCAGCGCATGCCCTACCAGGCACAGTGGTCGGTTGATATCGAGCGTCAACTACCACTCTCGATCATGGCGGGGATCGGCTACACGGGAACGGCCAACGTGGCGCTGCCGGCGCGAATCGCTTACAACCAACTGCATCCGGATCAACTGGCTCTGGGTTCGCAACTGACCAAGCCGGTGCCCAATCCATTTTACGGCTACATCACCGATCCGTCGTCCACTCTGAGCCGTCCCACCGTGCAGTACGCGCAGCTACTGCGTCCGTATCCGCAGTTCACGGGGATGGACGGCGTCACGGTTCCATCCGGCCATTCCAACTATCATGCGATGGAGTTGAAAGTGGAGCGGCGTTTCGCGCAGGGGCTCGCGGTGCTGTTCAACTACACGCGCTCGAAGCTGATCGATAATGTCGCCGAGATCAACAACGGCCCGGCGGCTTCGTTCAACAACATATACTGCTTCGCCTGCGACCGGGCGCTGTCGTACCTGGATATTCCCAACTACGTCAATCTGAGCGTGCGGTACGAGTTGCCTTTCGGACTGGGCAAGCGCATGCTGAACCGTGGATTACTGGCGCGGGTAGCGGGCAATTGGTCGCTGGCCGGAATTTACAGCTATGCCAGTGGCATTCCCGTGGTTGTCAGCTCGCCGAACGATTCGAATGCCTTCAATATCGGCATTTCCCGTCCGATAGCCACCGGCCAGCCTGCAGCGCTCCCCGGCGGACCACGGATCGAAGACAACGGAGCATATTTCAATACGGCGGCATTCACGCGTACGCCGCAATTTCAATTCGGCAACGTCAGCCGCCAACTTCCCGATGTGCGTACTCCCGGCAAGACGGGCCTCAACGCCCTGATTGAAAAACAGATCCCTATTACTGAACGGTTCCGGCTGGAGTTCCGGACCGAACTGTTTAATGCCACCAATTCGACCAATTTCAAGGGCCCGCAAACTTCGATTACCTCGGCGGCGTTTGGAACGATCGCTCTGACACAGTCCAATGTACCGCGGGTGATCCAGTTCGCTTTGCGTTTGGTGTTTTAACAAACTCGCGCGACAGCGGGACGGGCGGCCGCATGCGCCACCAGAGTGGCGGTGAGACGGCACGCGCCGTCGGCCGCCAGCGTCACCAACCGCAGGCCATGGCGCTGGCTTAATTACTTTCCGCCGCAAAATAGGCATTTCTGAGCGGCCCAGGTGCTTCCCCCGGCTTTTCGGCGGTGCGGCGGTGGTGGTTTCGGCCTCGCGCGCCCGGCCGGCGCGAGGCCGGGCGCCCCAGAGTCTATGT
>CAADGY010000120.1 GCA_900696665.1 uncultured Acidobacteriota bacterium | reverse complement strand
CGGGCTGCCAGACGGGCGATGTTTTCCGGGGTCCGGTCCTTTTCAAGGGAGCGCCGGAGGAGAACACACAGCGCGAGTCCGTTGTGGTGTTGATGAGATAGAGGAATCAGGCTCGCGTCTCGCAACATAAATCGATGGTAACGAAATTTCGTGAGCCCGTCGCTCGAAGGCCTAAAGATCTCGATCGCACAGCCGATTCTAAAGGGGAAGATGCTCGATGACCTGTACAAACTGCTTGCGGAGCACACCCGCCAGGGGGTTTATATCGTGGACCGCGAGCGCCGAATTACCGATTGGAATCCTGCGGCCGAGCAGATCACCGGGTATTTCCGGCAAGACGTGGTTGGGCAACTGTGCCGTAGCGATCTGTTGATACACTGCGATGCCAAGGGCCGCATACTGTGTGGTGACCGCTGCCCCCTGACCGCTGCGATTCAGGGGGGCCATTCATCCGCAACCACGGTTTTCCTTCGCCACAAGAACGGCCATCGCGTGCCGGTTCACGTTCAGGCAATCCCGATCAGAGATGAGGCAGGAGCGATCAGCGGCGCAATAGAGATCTTCGAACAAGAACACTCTACGCCTATGAGGTATGCCGAGGCGCTCGGTAGTTTCGGTTGCCTGGACGATGCCACCGGGCTACTAAACCGGCCTTATACGGAAACGCGACTGAAACAGCGGCTCGTCGAGATGGAGCTGTTCGGGATTCCAATTGGATGGATACGCATTGAACTGGAAGACCTGCACGCTTTGGAGCACCGTTGCGGGCCGCCGGCGGTGGATGCCCTGGTAGCACTGGCGGCCCGGACCCTGATGGCCAACAATGGCCAGTTCGATCTGCTGGCGCGGTGGGACACAGATCAATTCCGCCTGGCGATGTACAACTGCTCTCCGTGCCAGGTTCGTGAAGTCTCTTCGATGCTGGCCGCTTTGATCAGTTCTTCGGATTTGAGCTGGTGGGGTGATCTGATCCACGCGCATGTCTCTGCCGGTTGCACGATTGCCGCGCCAGGCGATTCAGTCTCCTCACTGGAACAACGGACAGCGGAGGCTTGCTTCACCAGCCGCGCACACGGCAGTGGTTGCGCCGTTCTTCTCTAAATCAACACACATGTTCTCGATTATTGGCATTCTCATAGTGTTTGGGGCTGTGATCGGCGGGTACCTGATGGAACACGGCAAACTAGCCGTATTGTTCCAGCCGGCTGAGCTGGTCATTATTGGAGGCGCCGCCGCCGGAACAATTCTTGTCGCCAATTCGCCGCATACTTTAAAAGCCGTTCTGGCGGGATTCAAAACGGTATTTGGCTCCAGCAAGTTCACCAAGAAGCTCTATACCGATACGTTGAAACACATGTATGACACTATGCAGAAGGCGCGGAAAGGCGGGCTCACAGCGCTGGAGAAAGACGTGGATCAACCGGACCAAAGCGAATTGTTCGCGAAATTTCCGCCTGGCGCTCCCGACCACCACATCCGGGACTTCGTTTGTGACACATGGCGAATGGCAATTACCGGCGGGCCATCACCATTCGAAATGGATCTCATGATGGAACTCGACATGGAGGTGCATCATCACTACTCCCATCAACCCCCGGCAGCGCTTACCGCTGTCGCCGACGCATTGCCGGGACTGGGCATCGTAGCGGCGGTCCTGGGAGTTGTCATCACCATGGGTGCTTTGGGCGGCCCACCGGAGGAGATCGGCCACAAGGTGGCGGCAGCGCTTGTCGGCACTTTCCTTGGCATTCTATTGTGCTATGGATTGGTGGGTCCGATGGCCTCCCGCATGTTGCGCGCGGCAGAGGACGAGGGGCATTTCTATCACGTATTGCGCGTCGCGATCACTTCTTTCCTGAAGGGCTCGTCGCCGATCCTGGCGGTCGAGTTTGCCCGGCGGACAATCCCCGGCCATGTTCGTCCATCGTTCCACGAAATCGAAAGCGCCTGCCGCGGAACGGCGGCGAAATAGCGTTCCATGTCTGTTCAACGGGCAGATCCGCCGATCATCATAAAGAAGAAGAAAGTGGTTCATGGCCATCACGGCGGCGCCTGGAAGGTCGCTTACGCCGATTTCGTAACCGCGATGATGGCTTTGTTCATCGTGCTCTGGCTGATGAACACGAGCAAGGAAGTGCAGGACGCGATTTCCGGATACTTTCGCGACCCCGCCGGCACCGGCTCCTCCAAAGGCACGGGTTTGGGAGGGCAAGGTAGCGGGCTCGAACTTGACCGCCAGGATCTCAACAAGCTGAAAGAGAAGCTCGAAGCCGCTATGCGCGAAATCCCGACGCTATCCGCTTTGAAGGATCAGGTGGCGATGACGGTGACCGCCGATGGCTTACGCATCGAGTTGCTCGAAGGCGAACAAGGCACATTTTTCGAGAGCGGAAATGCTCATCCAAGCGGCGCCGGCACCCAGATGCTCGCAATGCTGGCCGTGGAACTTGGGAAGCTGCCGAACCGCGTATTGATCGAAGGCCATACGGATTCCCAGCCCTTTGTGGGGGACCGGGTCTATTCCAACTGGGAGCTTTCTACAGATCGAGCCAATTCCGCACGGCGTTTGATGGTAGAAAAGGGTATTCGCCAAGGACAGGTGGCTGAGGTGCGCGGCTACGCCGACCAGCGGTTGCGCCATCCTGAAGAACCGCACAACGCGTCGAATCGAAGAGTTTCAATTCTGGTACAGCCGCCCGTTTCAGGTGCGGAGACGAGCGGTATAGATCTCGCCAAGGCCGTGCCGTCCCACACTGCGGACACCCGCCAATCGAAATAGTACGTCCCGGCTTTTTGCCTACGTGGCCGTCCAGCCGCCGTCCACCGCGATGTTCTGTCCCGTAATGTAGCGGGATGCTTCCGAAGCGAGGAAAATGACGGGGCCTTTGATGTCGTCCGCTTCCGCCATGCGCCGCAACAATGTCTTGCGCTTGTAGTTCCGCAGGAAGCTTTCCGGCATCCCTTCGGTTTCGAATCCGCCTGGCGACAGGCAGTTCACCCTAATGTTGAATGGTGCGAGGAAACTAGCCAGATAACGGGTGAAATTGATCATGCCGCCCTTGGCGAATGCATAATCGGCGGGGTTCATCATGCTGGTTCCTTCATAGATCGAGAAATCCGGCCCCACCATTCCGTAAATCGAAGAGATGTTGACGATGGACCCGGACCGCTGCGCTTGCATAGGCTCCGACAAAATGCGGCACGCCAGCATCAGTCCGGTTGAGTTCACCTTCATCACCGATTCCCACTGCTCCGCCGTGACGTGATGCAGGTCCCCGCCACCTCGGGCAACGGCGTTGTTGATCAACACATCCAGCTTTCCGTAGCGGCCGGTCAGCCAATCCCGAAGTTCACGAATATCGTTCTCCGCGGCAAGGTCGCAGCGTTGCGCATCCACTGCCAGGTCTTCGCGTCGAAGCTCATCCGCAAAAGCCTGGCATTTGGTGACGTCGCGCGACGCCACGACCACCGTTGCGCCTGCCTCCGCAAGGGCCCGTACAATATGCGAGCCATAGATACCAGCGCCGCCCGTGACCAGCGCAACCTTGCCATCCAACCTGAAAAGATCGAGCGCCGGACTCATTCTCGCACTCTCACACTGATCTGCTCCAATCGCATCTCTCCACCCACTTTCGCACCAAACCCGCCACCCGGCGAACAGGGAGGCGCGGCGCCGCCGATCCGAAATATGTAAGAATAGGCGCCCTGAAGCCCGGCGAGAACGTATGGCCGGCCTGGTCCGCTGCCCGGCTTCGCATGGTAGGAACAAAATTATAATACGGGGATCACATGGCGATCGCAAAGCGGCGTTTGGGGCGGACCAACCTTATGGTCTCGGCGATCTCTCTCGGAACTGTCGAGCTAGGAATGCGCTACGGCATTGCGCCGGCTGGTCTGGATGAGAAGCCCGGCCAGGAGCAAGCCGCACGTTTGCTCAACAGGGCGCTCGATCTCGGTGTCAACTACATCGACACGGCGCGGGCTTACGGCGACAGTGAGGCTATCATCGGGCGCAGCATTGCCTCCCGTCGCGAGGAATTTGTTCTGGCGACGAAAGTTCCCTCGTTTCATCGTGAAGACCTTACCTCGAAAGAACTGCGGAGGCGCGCCGGCATCGCGGTCGAAGATAGCCTTCGAGCGCTCAAGACAAATGTCATCGACATCGTGATGATTCATTGCGCCCCGGATCGTGACTTCGATTACGAAGTCCTGCTCGATGCACTCGATGCTGAAAGGACAGCCGGCCGGACCCGCTTCATCGGTGCGAGCGTGTACGGTGAGGATGCCGCGTTGAAGGCGATCCTTTCCGGCCGTTGCGATGCGGTTCAGATCGCCTACAGCGTGCTGGACCGCCGCCCGGAGCGTCGTGTGCTGCCGGCGGCGATGACGCACGATGTGGGCATTGTCGCCCGGTCCGTGCTCCTGAAGGGCGCGCTTACACACCGTGCGTCGCAGTTGCCGGACACACTCGCCGAACTGAAAGAGGCGGCGATACGCATGGAAGCCGCAGCGGACGGCCTGGCGGGGGGTGTGCCGGAATTGGCTTACCGGTATGTGCTGGCTCATCAGGGAGTGAATACGGCTTTGGTGGGAACGGGCCGCATGGAGGAACTGGAAGCGGTTGTGAGCTATGCCGGGCAATCAGAACTGCCTTCCCAGGCATTAGGACGGCTGCGGGAAGTTGTGGTTCGGGACGAACGTCTGCTGAATCCGGGAAACTGGGCATTGTGAGATCCATGCATTCTGCTGTGAACAAACCCTTGGTGTGGATGGTTATCCTGATGGGCTGTTACGGGCCCGCGGTAAAGGCCGGGGAGATTCTCGAGAGCGTATGGCGTGGAACGGGCAGCACGCGGAATGCCGCGGGGCCGCTGACAATATTGAGTTGGAATATCGAACGCGGGCTGAATTTGCCGGGCATCGAAGCAGTTCTGGAGCAGCATGCGCCACACGTGGCGCTTTTGCAGGAAGTTGATTTGAATGCACGACGCACCGGCCGCAAGAACATCGCCGCGGATCTGGCGCGGCGGTTTCATATGCACTGGGCCTTTGCCGTGGAGTTTGAGGAGCTTGGCCAAGGTGACAGCTCCTCACCGGCGTATGTGGGACAGGCGGTGTTGAGCTATCTTCCAATCCGCTCCGCCCGCATTCTGCGCTTCAAAGAACAATCAAGTTTCTGGCAGCCACGCTGGTTCATCCCGGACTGGGGCATCTTCCAGCGGCGCCGCGGCGGCCGGATGGCGCTGATCGCCGAGTTGGCCTCGAAGGAAGGACCGCTGATCGTCTACGACACCCACCTCGAAAGCCAGGGTTCGGAGAAACGGCGGCTGCGGCAGGTCGAAGAGATTATCGCTGATGCCGCAAAACACGCTTCCACCGCGCCGGTTGTCATCGCGGGAGATTTCAATACGCGGCGGCGGCCCTCGCCCGTGATCAGCCGCCTGCAGGAAGCCGGATTCCGCCAAGCCGCCGGAAGCGAGAAGAGCACAAGCGCCCGTGGCGCGGCCCTGGACTGGATCTTTGTTCGCGGTCCCCTCACGTTTCGTGAAGGCAGCGTGCTTTCCGATGTGAAAGCTTCAGACCACTACCCGCTCAAGGTCCGGTTATCCATTAAGCGCTAATCGCGGGCGCGCCACCTGCGACGTCTATACTGGTTCCATAACGAATATCTCTTCAAGGAGGAATCCGGCTCATGAACCGCCGCCGATTCTTATCAACGGGAGCCGTTGGGATATCAGCCGCCGCGCACGCACTTCCCTTTGCCACCGATAAACCAAGACGGGTCGGGCTGATCGGCTGCGGCTGGTATGGCAAGTGTGACCTGTTCCGCCTGATTCAGGTAGCACCGGTCGAGGTTGTCTCTCTTTGTGATGTCGACAAACGGATGCTCGAACGTGCGGCGGATCTTGTAGCCGGCCGGCAGAAGTCCGGGAAAAAACCTCGAACCTACTCCGATTACCGGGAGTTGCTAAAGCAGAAAGATATCGACATCGTCCTTATCGCGACGCCGGATCACTGGCATGCCCTGCCGATGATTGCCGCCGTCCAGGCAGGCGCCGACGTTTACGTTCAGAAGCCGATCAGCGTGGACATCGCGGAAGGCCAGGCAATGCTCGCAGCCGCCCGTAAATACAAACGAGTGGTGCAGGTGGGTACGCAGCGGCGAAGCACACCACATCTCATTGAAGCCCGGGAGAACATCATCAAGCCCGGCAAGCTGGGAAAAGTCGCCCTGGTCGAAATCTATTGCTATTACCACATGAGAGCGCGTGGAAATCCGCCGGATACCGCTCCGCCAGACTACCTCGACTACGAGATGTGGACCGGCCCGGCGCCCATGCGCCCTTACAACGAACTGGTTCATCCGGGACGGTGGCGGGCATTCATGGAGTATGGCAACGGAATCGTCGGTGACATGTGCATCCACATGCTCGACATGGTGCGCTGGATGCTCGATCTCGGCTGGCCGGCAAGCGTCTCTTCTTCCGGTGGCATCCTCATCGACAAGGCCAGCAAAGCCAATATCTCCGACACGCAGACCGCGACTTTCGATTTTGGCGATCTGAAAGTCGTCTGGCAACATCGCACCTGGGGTACAGCGCCTGATCCACAATATCCCTGGGGCGCGACCCTTTATGGCGATAAAGGAACACTGAAAGCAAGCGTAATGAGCTATGATTACACGCCGGTGGAAAAAGGCGCCGCTGCCATTCACCGCGATGTGAAGTACGAGCTTGAGGAATATCCGGAAGACAATACCGAAGAGCGGTTGGAGAAACACGTCGCCCCAGCCATCAGGGGGCACATGCGCGATTTTCTAGCTGCTATCGATGCCCGCTCGAAACCGGTCGCCGATATCGAGCAGGGACACATCTCAACTGCGAGCTGCATTCTGGCAAACCTGTCGATGAAGCTGGGACGGACTCTGGCCTGGGATCAGGCCGCGGGCCGCATCGCAAATGACGATCAGGCTAACCGCTTGCTGCGGCGGCCGTACCGCCAGCCCTGGGTGCATCCCGAGGCCGGGCGCGTTTAGCGCGCCGGGTCGAGCGGCTGCAACTGAGTCAGCACGTCCTTGCCTTGCCCGAAACCGCCACGTCCGTTGCCGTTGCTATTGCCATTGTGAGCACGGCTGCGAACGACCCGCCCGATCCTGTTCGATGCCGCGAAAATACTGGCAAGCGGAATCAGGCCCGCCAGACGGTATCGTCCAATGGATGCCATGCCCGCCGATGCCAGGCAGCCGCACTCCGAACACACCGGCCGGCCGCCAAACTGGCAGGGACTCACCGCCGTGTTCATATCGGCGGTTAAGCAGGTAGTGACTCTGGCGAAAATGCATTCCTCAGGCGATTGGGGCGGTCTCGCATAACCGTCCACGATGGGATCGGACAGTTGCAGCTTGGGGTACCCACCGCGAATTCTGACGAGTTCCGTCAGCACATTGCGCCGGTCCTCGGCGGTCAGACGCTCTTCTGAGACTTCACCCTCCTGCGGAGTGTAGAGACTGAACCAGATCTTGTGTACCTCCGGCCGCGCGGACCAGAAATCACAGAACTCCTCCAGATACCCGGTGCGTCCCAACACCTGACGCGTCAGGGTGCAGTGCACGGTAATGCGGTGACCAGCGATGTGCTGCAAAATGCGCGCATAGGTGGCCGGCGCCCGCCGTTTGTCGTGCTCCGGCTGAAGACCGTCAATCGATACGACTACGTGCAAGCATTCGAGCTTCGCCCAATGCCCCGGTATGTGCCGGACGGCGCTGGTGACGAGTTGGACTTCGATGCCCATTTTGTCGAGACCATGGAGGATTTGATCCAGCTCACGGTAACGCACCAAAGGCTCGCCACCGATGATCGAGATGTGGAGCGGCCGGGTTTCATGCACGAGATTGAAAACCTTGCTCACCAGTTCATCACCGCGATAATCGCTGAGTTCGCGGAGAGTCGCGCCGTTTCCCAGATGCCCGGGGTTATAGGCGTAGCATCCGGGACAGCGCAAGGGGCACTCTTTCGTGATTTCGATGGAAAGGAAGGGCGTGTAGCCTGTTAAGATGCGCCCCCAAGCCGGAAAGATATCGCGTGTTCTCATGACGTCCCTCCCAGTGAGACGGTGGCCATCCGCTTCTGTTACTGGCGTGCTCGTGAGGCGGAGCGAAGACCATTTGAGTTCCCGCGCTCGCGTTTACATTGACGTATGCGAGTGTAAATCGCGTCAATGGGAATCGGTTGGAAGGGCATCAAAGGGAGCCGGATGGCCGATGCCAAGGAGTCGGCGGCGCTGGACCGTGTCTGCGCCGGCTGGAAAACGCTCGAGATCGGGTGAGTTTCTTGGCGACAGCCGCTTTGGCTGAAGCATAGGCGGCAACATCCTCGTTTTCGAGTTCGCAGGATCCTGTTTCCGGGCACGCTTCGAGCAGCACGTTCAATTTGCGGGAGCAGAGACCAGGTCCCTCCTGCATATTCACCTGGTGTTTCAGAAAGAGCGCCAGATCCGCGGTAACCTCGAGGCGGCGGGTGATTTGTCCGCCCGCCACGACGTCGAACTGGTAGCGGCGCACATTGCGAACCTGTTCGAAACCCACGTAGCGCAATTCAAAGGCATCGTCGGCATGATGCACAACGGGCAGGAGACGAACGGATGTGATATTCAACCAGGAACGGTCGAAGTCGAAACGGACGCGACAGCCTACCGTCAAAGCATCGGAACCGGCCACGATTACCGATGACGTAAACGAGGTCTCGGAGCCATCCTCGGAACGAATGATTCCGGAGTCAGTCGCGGACGGTAACCGAAGCACGGTTCCTGTCACGTCGATTCACCGGTTCCATCCACCGTTCACTACCATCTCGGTTCCCGGCGCTTGCGGCCAAAACCACCGCCGCTGCCGCCACGGCCGCCACCACCTCCACCGAAGCCGCCACGTTCGGGTTTGGGTCGAGCCTCATTTACGTTGAGTGCGCGTCCGTTCACCATACCGCCGTTCAAGCCTGCAATAGCGCGCTCGGCTTGGCCGGAGTCGGCCATTTCGACAAAGGCGAAGCCGCGCGGCTGCCCGGTGTCCCGATCACGCACCAGGGAAACACGGTCCACGGTTCCGAATTGCTCGAACAACCCTCGAATGGATTCTTCAGTTGCCCCGTAATCCAAATTGCCAACAAAAATGTTCTTCAACGAATCTCCTCTCGTTTGAGTGCGGCTTTACCGGAGCACAACGGAGTCGGCTAGGTTTGGCGGGCAATCAACTCTCTCAGTCTAGCAGCTATCGCGGGTCCAGGTGAGATGTGCCGCTTATCAGGCAGGAACTTCGCATCGGGACGGTAGGCGCGTGTGAGAACTCAGGGTTGAGTGCCGATTCTGCGAGCGAGATGGCCAAAGGTGTGAGTACATGGGCTTAAGGGGGGCTTAAGGGACGGATGAACGG
>CAADGY010000119.1 GCA_900696665.1 uncultured Acidobacteriota bacterium | reverse complement strand
CGGCGGCAGGCTCTATCGGAACCTGCCGGTACAAGCTGAAGAAGAACCAGCAAGAGGATTTCGAGCGCACCGTCGAAGTCTTCAAGGCGCACAACGTTGGCTACTTCTTCTATATCGGTGGCAACGACTCCATGGACACCGCTCACAAGGTGGCGAATCTTGCGCACGAACGCGGCCTGGAGCTTGTGGGCGTCGGTGTGTCGAAGACCATCGACAACGACGTCGGCGATTCCGAATTCAAGCTGATCGATCACACGCCCGGCTATGGCAGCGTCGCACGCTACTGGGCTTACAACGTGCAAAACGCCAACGAAGAAAACATGGGATCATCGCCTGCGGATCCGGTCCTGGTGATACAGGTGATGGGACGTAAGATCGGCTTCATCCCGGCCGCGGCCCGGCTGGCCGATCCGCAACGCGAGATGCCCCTTCAGATTTACATGCCGGAATCGGGCGTCAGCCTTGCGGAATTGACCGATAACGTGAACGACGAGCTGAAGCGAAGCGGCCGCTGCATCATCGTGATCAGTGAAGGTTTCGATGCCGGTGACCTCGGGGAGTTGAAGGATGCCTTCGGGCATACGAGCTTCAGCTCCAGCATATTCACCGCGCAGCAGATTGTTGTGAACCATCTGAATAAATCCGGTTTGAAGGCCAGAGGTGCGGCGCGCGGCCAAACGGCCGGGACCGACCAGCGCGACACGATGATCTACGCCTCCACAGTCGATTTGGACGAGGCTTATAAAATCGGCCAGAACGCGGTCGTGATTGCCATGGAACATGGTTCCGGATATATGTCCACGCTGCTGCGCCGGCCGGGCATTATCTACGGCGTCGATTACGACAAGGTTCCTCTCGAGCAGGTGGCTAACTCCGAGCGCCAGTTTCCGAAACAGTGGATTGCGCCGAACCGCATCGACGTGACGGACGATTTCGTGCGTTACGCACGCCCGCTGGTGGGAGAAGACTGGGTGAGCGTTCCGGTTGTGAACGGCGTTCAACGGTACGCGAGAATTCAGAAAATTTTCGCCGGGAAGAAATTGCCTGAGTACATCCCACAGGGGCACCGGCCCAAGGCAGCGGCTCAATAAGCATCAGGAGACAGTTGATGTCAGACCCTCAAGCACAATTGAAGAATTTTCAAAAAAAACACGATTTCCTTATTGCCATTGATTCGGATGGCTGTGCGTTCGACACGATGGAGATCAAGCACAAAGAGTGCTTCATCCCCAATATCGTCAAATACTGGAATTTGCAGCCCGTTTCCAAGTATGCGCGCGCCGCGGCCGAGTTCGTGAATCTTTATTCGAAATGGAGAGGCATCAACCGCTTTCCCGCGCTGACTATGGTGTTCGACCTGTTGAAGGAATGGCCGGATGTACAGAAACGCCACGCCTCGATTCCCGAAGCTCAGCCAGTGCGGGACTGGATCAAACGGGAAACGAAACTCGGCAATCCGGCGTTGAAGGCCGAAGTCGGGAGAGACGGCGATCCGGTGATGAAGCAGGCGCTGGAATGGAGCGAAGCGGTGAATCGTACGATTGCCGATATCGTCCACGACGTGCCACCGTTTCCGTTCGTGCGGGAAAGCCTGGAGAAGATCTCGGAATGGGCCGACGTGCTGGTGTGTTCGGCGACTCCGGGCGAGGCCCTTGTGCGTGAGTGGCAGGAGCACGGTATCCACGTGTTCGTGGGCTGTATTGCCGGCCAGGAGATGGGCAGCAAGAAGGAGCACATCGCACTCGCGAACGGCGGCCGGTACGATGCCGGCAAGATCCTCATGATCGGGGACGCGCCGGGCGATTTCAAAGCGGCACAGGGGAATATGGCACGGTTTTTCCCCATCAATCCCGGCCACGAAGACGATTCCTGGGAGCTCTTTTTCAAAGAAGCTGCTGAAAAGTTCCGCGATGGCGCCTACACGCCGGAATATGAAGGTAAACTCATTGCCGAGTTCGACAAGCTTCTTCCGGAGCTTCCTCCATGGAAAAAATAACGGCAGGTAACCGGAACGAGGAGGCTGTCGGGGCCGACGGCCTCCCCGCTTCTCTCATCGAAAAGGCCTCCAAGATACGCCTGCTTCTAATGGACGTGGACGGCGTGCTGACGGATGGCAAGCTGTACAACGTTCCGGACGCCAGCGGGAAAATGGTGGAGACCAAGGCGTTCGACTCGCAGGACGGGATTGCACTCCAATGGTTGAGTTGGCATGGTATCAAGGCGGGCCTCATCAGCGGGCGGACTTCGCCGGCGACCGTCGAGCGGGCACGGCAGTGCAAGTTCGCTTACGTTTATCAGGGTCATATTGAGAAGATCCCTATTCTCGACGAGATCGCGGCGGACTGCAATTTGAGCCGGGATCAAATGGCATATATCGGCGACGACTTCACAGATGTCGTCGTAATGCGGCGTGTGAGCCTGGCTATAGCAACCGCCAATGCCAGACCGGAAGTAAAGCGTTCCGCCCATTACGTAACTACGGAGCCCGGCGGCCGGGGGGCGGTTCGCGAGGTTATCGAGTTGCTCCTTAAAGCCCAGGGGCACTGGCCCGGGCTGTTGAAGAGATACGAAATCGACTGATGCCCTCAGAGCGAATCGGACTGATGATCCGGGCCGACTCCGGCACCGGCATACTGCACCAGTTGACCGGTGTGATCGCGCGCCACACCGGCGATATCACTACTGTCGAGATTATCGAATCGCGCCTGGCGGAATCGCAGGTCTATTTCGAGGTCGACCTGCCCGGTGAATCCGCGCGTTTGCGGGATGAGCTTGCGTCGCTGGCAATTGTGCGGGATGTGCAAATCGTCAACAGCCTGCAAAAGATTTACGGAAAGCGCATTATCATCATGGGCGGAGGCGCCCAGGTGGGCCAGGTGGCGATCGGCGCCATTTCGGAGGCCGACCGTCATAACATCCGGGGCGAGCGCATATCCGTGGACACGATTCCACTGGTAGGGGAACAACCCCTGGCGGATGCGGTGCGCGCTGTGGCGCGCCTGCCTCGTGCACGGGTGTTGGTTCTGGCGGGAGCGTTGATGGGCGGCGAGATCGAGAAAGCTGTCAGGGAAGTGCGCGACCGGGGGCTGCTGGTGATCAGCCTCAACATGGCAGGAAGCGTACCGGAAGCGGCAAACCTGGTAGTAACGGATCCGGTTCAGGCGGGAGTGATGGCGGTGATGGCTACGGCCGACACCGCCAAGTTCAACATCGAGCGGCTCAAAAGAAGAGTCTTCTAGCCCCTTCTAGCCCCTGAAAACTACTCGGCCCGGATGCCGAACTCCCGAAGAGGCGATTCGGTCTGATCCGGTTGATAGATTCGTACCCAATACCGGCCTGCTTCCAAGCCATCTTTGATAGCGACCACAAGCTTGTTGGCGTCCGGTTTCGCTTCGGATTGGTAAACCACGTCTCCATCCCGGCCGGCGATTTCCACGCGGTAAGTTTCGGCAGCCGGTACACCCGTCAGGTCTGCCCGGAGTTCTACGGGCTCACCCGAGCGTATCGAGACAGGTCCGCTGCCTTCCCCGCTACGGTAGGCCATCAACTCGACACTCTTCATGCCCGTGCCGCTTTGCTTCTGCGTGGGAATCCATATAGCAAGCAGCGCAACGACCGCGGCCACCGGCACCCAGGCCAGTTTCGGTACGTGGGGCAAAGAGAGGTTAGCGAAGATGCGGTTCACAAAGCTGTGCCGGACAGGTACGGGGTCCTGTGCGGCTTGCCGGAATGCGAGAAGGAAGGTCTCGGTTTCTTCGAGCCTGTCCCTGCATTCCGAACAGATCAGCAGATGCTCTTCCAGATCTGCTGTATCGGGCTCTGGCAGTTTGCACATTGCATACTGCTCGAGCAATTCGTCGCTCGCATGAGAACCTGTCATATCATCCACCATCATCATAAATGAAATGATGACCTCCATCTGTGAAATGGAGTGTAGTTAACGTGAACTAGCTCTCAGAAAAACCGAAAGCTGCCGCCGAACCAGTTTCTTCTTGCCGAGATCGCCAAACCGCCCTTTCGCCCGTGATTTCAACAACCTGAACTGGGTTTCCGTGAGCTCCATATCCGCGCAAATTTGTTCCTGGCTTTGTTCCAGAAGATAAAAGCGGGTAAGAATTTCCCGATCTCGCGCAGCCAGTTCGCTCAGGACGGTTTTCATGAGATCGACCTTTTCCTTTGCCACAATGCGCTGCTCTGGATTCGAGGACGGGTCCACAAGCCGGACGCCACTTTCGATGTCCACTTGCTCCCGCCGGGCATGCACCGCCCGGTCGATGTGGCCGGCCACCTGGCGTCGCACGATGGTGCGCACGAAACCCATCAATCGTCGGGGATCCCTCAACTCTCCGCGGCGGATAGCTTTCACTACGATCAAAAACGCGTCGTGGACTTTATCGTCTAGTTCCTGCGAACCTAACGAACGGCAAAGGAAAAAGCGGATGCCTTTGGAGAACAACTGATAAAGCTCCTCCATTGCATCTTCTTCCCCCGCCTGGATGCGCTCGACAAGACACGTCCAATCCCGCGCCGCTTCCGGGGTTGGACCTGCGGGGGATGGCGGCAAATCATTTTCTTGCACGTCACTCTCCTTAGGATCAACGAGAAGATCCGGCCGGCATGCGATGGGTGCCATAAATTCTATTCCTTTCCAACTACAAAATACGCCGGCCAATCTCGTGCGTCGATCTGGCCAGTCTCTACTTTCAAAAAATCTCTTTGTGCCAGATGCAGGGCTTCGGCGGCACGGGCGCCCGCCGACCCTCCCTTCAACTGGTGTAGGTGCTCATAAAACCGCACCAATAGCTTACCTTCGTCGTCCGTAACTGGCCAGTGGGTAGCCGCAACCGCTCCGGCTCCACCATGCAGCCATGCTCTGGTCAAGCCCATCAGGCCCGCGCCAGGCAAGGCCTCACCAGTTCCGGAATTGCAGCCGCTCATCACCACGATACCGGTTTGGAAACGAAGGGCCGAAATCTGGAGCGGTCCTACGAAATCACCCGAGCCATCGGGTCCGAGCGACAATGCAATCATCGCCTCTTCGGGGTTCATCGGAGAGCTTACAACGTGGGAGGCAATATGGACTACTGCCGGTTTCCGGGCGAAGGTGGCACGAATAGAATCCCAATTCGCCTCGGCACCCGACAGCAGTTCCGGCTTCACGCCGCTTTTCGCCGCCCAGACATTGGCGCAGGCCCGGATCTCTCGGCCGGTTCCTGGTAGACGAGCCAGTTCAAAAGACTGGCTCTCTTCTGCATCGCCCCCCCAGCCGAAAAGGGAGAACAAGGATCCTGTCTTGCGCGCGGCGCGCGGCGTCCGCCTCCCCCGCCAGCGCGAGTCGGCCTGGTTGTAGATTGGATCGCCGGCGGCGACAAAGAGTCCGCTGTCACACCCGTTCGTGCCGGGTGTTTTCAGAATCGCCGGTAGGGCAAGCAGTACATGATTTTCGACCAGGTATCTGGGCTTTTCGTTCTCGAAAGAATCCACGAGCGCCGCAAATGGCAACTTGTAAAGTGGCCCATCCAGCAAAATCTTCCAACGTTTTCGCGCGAGTGCCTGTTCCGGCAGGCCGTCGAAGAGCGTCCGGTAGAGTTCGGCTCCCTGAGCAGCGGCGTTGGCGGAACCCGTCTGGACGGCATGTTGGAAGCCGGCGACCTGGCGGGCAATAACCTTTTCCGGAGGCAACGGCCGCAGCTCCAAATCACGATCCGTCAGAGCCCACACGACGGACACGTTTGGTGTGATGTGGAAGCTCAACAATAATTCGTCCCGGTCCAGCCCAAAATCGCGCACCGCCCCTGGAGCGGACGAATACACTACCTGCGCTTCCAAACCCGCGCGCGCTTCCATTTCATTAAGCTCGACGTTTAGCCGGCCGATTCTGTCATCCACCGCGGCGGTCCTGTTGCGGAACGCGGCGGCCTGTGCGGCGCGAAGCTGGGCGAGCCGTTCCCAATATTCGGCCGGCAGGCGGGATTCGAGATCCCCAACACGATCCCGAAGCGCCAGCGCGCGAATCTCCTGGGCCGCCTGAAGACCCATTTCCGCGTATCGCCTGGCGCGGGTTTCCAGATACAGCGCACAGGCGGTCTCGATAAAGGACGAGTAGACATCGTGCAGTTCAACGTTGCTGCTGTTCTTTAAAGACGCAACCGGAATCACTTCCAGGCGCGCCACACGGACCATATCGATAGCCGTTTGAAAATCGCCGAGCGCTTCACGAAGCTTCCCCGCGGCTTTTTTCACCAATCCACGCCTGTGGTACGGCGTCCAGAGCGGCATTTGAGCGCTCGCCTGCCGCGACGTTTCGATGGCGCGATTCATGAGAACTTCGGCTGAGCGCAGATCACCCTGTGCGAGACGCAGCAATCCCAATTTGGGATACGAAAGAAACAGGTCCTTGCCGCCATTCAACTTCCGTAACCGGAAGGCGTTCGTCAGAGCGATTTCAGCGCGGTCCAGGTCTCCCGCCCGTTGCCAGACTCCGCCGAGATGGTCCCAGGCCTGCGCCTCCATTGCCGGATCGGCTTCGGCATCGGCTGCCGCGATCGCCGCTCCAAAATACCGGGTGGTGGTGTCGAGATCACCCACGTAGCTCTGGATCACACCAGCCAAAATGAACAGGCGAGTTCTGACCGCATTCGAAGTCTCCGGCGCCAGGTCGTCGAGCGCTTGCTGGATCTCCTCCCAGGCACTTTTCTCATCTCCCATTTGCAGATATATTGACGCGATGTTTCCCGAAATAGCCGGACCACTTTCCGCATCGCCTGTTCTCGATGCAAGGTCCTTTGCCCGGATATACACCTGCATTGCACGCCGATATTGCAGCAAATACAGATGCGCGGCGCCTAAATTGTTGAGAACTCGAATGGCTGATGCAGTATCGCCCTTTTCGAGAGCCACTTTAAAGCCGTGCTCGTAGAGCGCTGCCGCCTGGAGAAAACGGCCTTTTCCGAGGCTGTCAAACGCCTTCTGGCGGAGTTCGCGAAACGCGGTGTCATTCCAGAGGAATGCGTTGGAGGAATTAGGGGGAAGTGAATGAATCGATCCCGGCCGGCTGCTCACGTTGGGTAGGAGCAGCAGCAGGAAACCCGTCGCTACAGTGGCAAATCGCACGAGACAAACAAAAAGAGAGAAGGAACGAGGCTGGCTCCTGAGGAGTACTCTTATCAGATGTACTCCTCAGAAGTATACCAGAGCTAATAGTCCGAAGAGAGGATTTCAGTGAGTGACAGTTAAGTTAAGGTCATGCGCCTGTGGGTGCGCATCGAATTACAGCCTTACAGATTAGAGCCACAGACCGGGAATAACGATGATGATCGGATCGGATCCCATGTTTCTGTTCTCGAAAGCTCACGATGCGTTGATCGCTTGCTACGACTCCAGAATATCCGGCCAAGAAAATAAAAAGAGGCGCTTCGACTTGGAAATGCTTGATAAATGGAGATTTTCCTCCGGAATTCGATTGGTGATCGCTGCCGCCGGGAGTTACAATTTTACAATTGTGCGCTGATCCGCCGCGTCGCGCGCAGCCAGCACGATTTCGTTGGTGCGGTAGATGTCTTTGAGCGTCAAGGTAGCTTCTTTTCCGGCGTATACCGAGAGCAGATAGTCAATGAATACGGAACCTGCTGGCGGAAGATCGGAGATCACTCTGGGCTTTGCTTTGTCCGACACGACCGTTACGCCTGTGGCGGCCATGTATTCCGCCACACCCTTCGTTCCTGCAAGGCGCAGCCGGTCGTCTCCGTGTGTCGGCGCCGATTCCGGGCGGAAGTAGTCCATGCGAAGCGTTGCGGTGCCCCCGTTATCCAGTTGGAAGATGCTGGCGGTGGTGTTTTCCATTGCGTTATTGCCGGGCGAACCGACGATGCCCTGAAACGACGCCGTAGCCGTGAACTCCCGCCCGCTTGTCCAGCGCATGAGGTCCACCATATGGATGCCGATCCATGGGATGGTGCCGCCATAGGTCTCGCGGCGCAACATCCACTCGGGCCGGTTTCCGGCTTTGTAGGATTTCTGAGCGGAAATCAAAGCGATTTCACCGAGTTCGCCGGAATCCACAATCTGTTTCAGCGCCAGATAAGCAGGGGAGTAGCGCATCGGCAGCAACATTCCTAGTTGGATACCGGAGGCGGAGACCGCCTGCTTTACGCGCTCGAGATCGGAGGTCACGATTGCCAGCGGCTTTTCGGCAATGACATTGATCCCGCGTTTCGCACTTGCAATAACGGCTCCGGCGCGCTCCCCGTTGTTATTGCAGACAGCAATAACGTCGGCTTTTACCCGGTCCAGCATGTGTTCGTAATCGGTGAATTGTTTGGCGCCGGCGAGGCGCGGATTTCGCGCTGCCCTGGCCATCGCCGCGGGCTTATCCGATATGGCGACCACCTCGACATCGGGCAGACGGGAAAGGACGCCGGTGATTTCACCGGGGTGCCCGTCGAAACCGATAATGGCGATTCGGACCTTGCGCGGCAAACGCACTTCGCTTCGGGTTTGCTGGGCAGACGCGATAAGCGTAGCAGCCGCGGAGAGGACAGTCCGCCTGCTGACCGGTCCGAGGGCTGTTCGACTGTTCATGGTGCGATTCTCCCACACCGCACCGCGCGTGGGGCGATTTATGGTGTATGGGTCTGCGTGGCTTCCGGCAACAGATCGACGCGGTCGATTACTCCGATAACCGCCATGTCAATCGGCGACTGGGGCCGGCCTACGCTGGTCATTGCGCTGAAGCCTTCGGTGACCAGCAGGACGCGATCGCCCACGCCCGCATCGACGGAATCGAGCGCCACAACAGCATCGCCGCGATCGGTGCCGTCCAGGTTCAGAGGCTGAACCATCAGAATCTTCCGTCCTTCATGGCTCGCATGTTTGCGCGTCGCAACCACCTCACCGATGACCCTCGCGATCAGCAATGCTTCAGCCCGCCTCCTTCGTGCGCTTGACCGTAAGCTCATCCACAATGCCGACAATCGTTGAATCCGCCGGAACTTCGTCCGGCAGGAAAGGAAAAGTCGACTCGCGCCCGCGGCACCAGTAGACCAGTTCGCCGGCGCCGGCGCCCGTGCAGTCCGCTACCACGATTCTCCTGCCGGTGGGTTTGAGTTCGGGAGTTAAAGGCTGGACGATGAGCAGCCTGTGCCCGTCAAGGTTCGCGTTCTTTACCGTGGCCCAGACTCTCCCTACCACTTTGCCGAGATACAAATCAGACTCTCAATCCAGGCTGATAGTGTCCACGATACCGACGATAGCGGTATCCACGGGCTTATCCTTGCAGCCTTCGGCCATTCGCGCGGAACTGCCGGAAACGACGATCACCGTTTCGCGGAAACCGGCGCTCACCGTGTCAACAGCCACCACATAGCCCGCCTCATCACGGCCTTCCGGCGAGATCGGTTTCAGAACCAGCAATTTTTTCCCTTCGAGCCGGGAATCTTTTCGGGTGGCCACCACAGTGCCTACAACGCGCGCCAGTATCATAAATGTGAGCCGGCGGCGAACCGTTCCGGCAGAAGCCGAACCGTGCGGTTCGCCGGAAAGTTACTTCGAGTTCGATTTTCCGATCGGCAGGACGTCTTCCAGGCTGGGATGAGGACGCGGGATGACGTGAACAGAAATCAATTCACCGACGCGGCGCGCCGCTGCCGCACCCGCATCGGTGGCAGCACGTACGGCCGCGACATCGCCTCGCACCAGGGCGGTGACGTATCCGGACCCGATCTTTTCCCACCCCACCAACGTTACCTTTGCGGCCTTCACCATCGCATCGGCAGCCTCGATCATTGCGACCAGACCCCGCGTTTCGATCATTCCTAAAGCTTCACCCATTTAACCTCCGCGGCGCGCCGTAAGCCCGCCTGAATTCAAGCCACGCCCCGCATTCTGAGCGCCTCGTCCACCAGCGCTACCAGTTCCTCGCGGGTCACAACAAATCTGCCGGCATCCGCATCCTCAGCCGCCACCGGACAACCGGGCTCCACGCCGGCGCGGGCCTTCACTCCATACCGGGTACGGGAGTCGAACAGCTTCTCGACCTCCTGTTTCGGCAAAATGGTCGCACCGCCCAGCAGTTCCGCTACCAGCGAAATGCGGGCGTAGTGCTCCGTGGTCTCCATTTTGAAGAAGGCTTTATAGACGTCCTCGCCGTAGCATACCGCGCCGTGATTCGCCATCAGAATCGCATCGTATTTGGGAATGTAGGGCAGCATCGGGTCCGTGAGCGCGGGTGTTCCGGGTAAACCATAATCCGCCAGTGGTACGCAGCCCAGCCCGATAATCACCTCCGGCAGTAGCGCCAGGTTCAAAGGCTTCCCCGCGGTCGCAAATCCGGTGGCAACCGGCGGGTGAGCGTGCACGACGGCCTTGATGTCGGGACGCATATTGTAGATGGTCAGATGCATGGCCATCTCGGAAGTACGTTCTTTACGTCCCTCCAGCTTGTTGCCCGACGTGTCGCAAATCACCAGGTCGTCGGGATGCATCATGCCTTTGCTCACACCCGTGGGCGTGCAGAGAATCCGGTCCTGGTCGAGGCGGATGCTGATGTTTCCGTCATTCGCTGCAACCCATCCTTTTTGGTAGACAAGGCGACCTACCTCGACGATATCCTGTCGATATTCCCGTTCCGTCTTGGGCATCCGAACCCCTGATTGTACCAGAGTACGCGCCGCATACGTCCAGTTTGAAAGATACCGGGCAGGAAAGAGGATGAGGCACGAGCGGCTTGAATTTACATACATTTACACCTCGCCAATATTTCCTTTACGTTGCCACGGTAACTTGAGACACAGGAGGACATGCAAATGTCGATCGGTAAGAAATGGATGACTTTCGCGACGGTGGGAGTTCTCTCAACGGGTCTTCTGTTGGCCCAGGGTCCGGGCGCCAGCCGTGGCGGTCCCGGCGGCGACCCAGCCGCGCGGAAGGAGCGAATGAAAGGTTTCATGGCGGAGTATCTCAACCTGACGGAGTCCCAGAAGCAGCAGGCAGATCAGATTTTTCAGGCCGCGAAAGATGCCGCGGCGCCGTTGCGGGAACAGATGAGAATAGGTCGTACGCGAATGAACGACGCAATTAAAGCCGGCAAATCGGATCAGGAATTGCAGGCCATTGCAGATGCGCAGGGCGCACTGATGGGCCAGCTTTCGGGCATCCACGCAAAAGCCGCCGCCAAATTTTACGCCATCCTTGATCCGGCGCAAAAACAGAGAGCTCAAAAGTTACCGGGCTTCATGGGCGGGATGTTCGGCGCTGGTCCCGGTGCTATGCGGCGCGGCTTCGGTGCGGGACGATTCCGCCAGTAAAAGGAGCACACCGGGGCGGGGCTCCGGGGAATGGCCCCGCTCCAATCCCTCATTACTCCTCGGCTGTTCCGGTTACCGGCGGCTGGCAACGTGAAGGCTTCGCCAGGATACCATACTGGAGACGGGCGATCATGTCCACCGTGACCTCAAGGATCATGATGGAACCCGGCAAGCACGTTCGCCGGAATGCCGTCCGAATCGCAGAATTCGAGAAGAACGGGGCGGCGGGTATTCTTCCTCTGCGGTTCTCGCCGCCGGTGTTATAATCGAGTGCGATTCGCTTTGTTCCGGCAAGGGAGTCGTATATCTTGCCACCACGATGGATCTGGATCAGCTCCATACCTTTCTAGAAATCGTCAGGCTTAAAAGCTTTTCCAAAGCTGCGCAAACCTGCTACCGGACTCAACCCGCCATCAGTGCGCAAGTTCGCCAGCTCGAACAGGAACTGGCCACCAGTCTTTTCGAACGTCTGGGTACCCGAATTGCCCTAACGGCCGCCGGAAAAATCTTCGCCGAATACGCCGCGCAGATTCTCGATCTCCGGCGGCAGGCCCAGGACGCCATCAACGAACTCGAACGGGTGCCCCGGGGAGAACTGGTCATCGCGGCCAACGAAGCCACCTGCATTTACGTGCTGCCCGTCGTATTTTCCGAGTACAAAAAGCAATTCCCGAACGTTCAACTCCACGTGGACCGCTCGTACGGGTCGCGGGTGGTGAATGCGGTTCTCGAAAACCAGGCCGATTTCGGCATCACGCAATTGCCGGTGCAGGAGAAAAAGCTTCAGGCGGTGAAGATCCATTCCGATGAGATAAGAGTGTTGGTACCTCCGGCACATCCGCTGGCGAGGCGTACCTCCGTTGTGGCGCAGGACGTTATTGGCTACCCGTTGCTGCTGCCAAAATCCGGCGACACACGCGCGCGCCTGAACGTCTGGCTGGAACTGGTGGAGGACCATATTCAGATCTCCATGGAACTGGATTCGACCGAGATGATCAAGCGCTTCGTCATGGCGGGGCTGGGAATCTCGTTTGTGGCCGCGTCGAACTGCCGCGAGGAGACAGCTTCGGGCCGGCTCGCCACCGTGGCGCTCGCGCCGGAACCCATGATGCGCCGGCTTGGGCTAATCTACAGAAAGGACAAAGCGCTCTCGAAGGCGGCGCTGGGTTTCATCCAGGCAACCCTGGAATACTCGGCGTCAGGGGAACTCGCGGTCCCAAATTTGAAACTGGCTTCCACTTTATGAGCGGTTCGACGTTCAAACATTCGACGATTCTAATTGCGGCGGGTAAGCGGACGGAACTATACCGTTCTCTCGACCAGGTCCCTCCCGCGCTCCTCCGAAAGTTGAAAGAGTGTACCGCCGGTTCGAATGCCGGCACGATCTTAATTGCCGACGAGAGGGGTCGTGAGGAGATTTTGCGCACCTTGCGCGAAGGCGCGGGTGCTCGTGCGCAGGACCGGCAACGCGTGCCGAACTTTGACACTCTGGGTTCGGGACGGGCGGCGTGGATTCGTGTCCTGGAGGTTTTTATACCCACTGCACTGGCTGTGCTCGCACTTTTGATTCTGATGGCGGAATGAGTTCTCCGGCTCCTTGCGTGCCTTCCCGCAACCCTCTGCGATAATACCTAATTACGTGTCAGGCTTGGCGTGAACGTCCTTCGAGAACCTGATCCATCTGCATCTGTCGCCGTCATTGTTGTCAACTGGAACCGGCGCGAGTTGTTGCGGGGCTGTCTCGATTCGCTCGCGAAGCAGCGGGATGTAATGTTCGAGGTAGTACTGGTGGACAACGGATCCTCGGACGGTTCGGTGGAGATGGCGCGCCGGGATTTCTGTGAGAATGGCCGTTTGCGCATCCGCTTCATTGAGAATCGGGAAAATCGCGGGTTCTGCGCCGCGAACAACCAGGGTTTTGCGGCCACGGATGCCGAATTCATCGCCTTGTTGAACAACGATGCCGAAGCGGGCGAAGACTGGCTCGCTTCGTTGCGGAGCGCGTTTGAAGGCAGGCCCGTTGTGGGCATGGCCGCGTCAAAAATACTGGTCTATGAAGATCCCGGCCGAATCGACAAGGCCGGGCACGTCATTTATCTGGACGGGCAAAACCGCGGCCGTGGTTCGGGGGAGAAGGATTCCGGGCAGTACGACCGCGTGGAAGAGGTTCTCTGGCCCGATGGGTGCGCAGCTATGTACCGCAGAACGATGCTCGATCAAATTGGCGGTTTCGATGAAGATTTCTTCGCGTACGCCGACGACGCGGATCTCGGTCTGCGCGGACGCATCGCGGGTTGGAAGTGTCTGTATATGCCGGCAGCGGTCGTCCGGCACCATCGCGGGTCCTCGCTCGGACTCCTTTCGAGCAGGCGTCTGGAGCTGATCGAGAGAAACCGCGTTCTGTTTGCCGTGAAGTTGTTTCCCTGGAGCCTGCTGTGGCTGAATTGGGCCTTCTACTTCGCGCGCTTGTGCGCGGGCATCTGGGCGGCCGCAAGAAACCGCGGTGAAGCGGCACGCTTTCCGGGCGCCACCGGCAAGCTCACCATTGCGCTAGCCATGCTAAAGGGGGACTGGCAGGCCGCGAAGTTACTGCCGGGCACATTCAAAAAAAGGCGGGAGATCGAGAAGTTCCGAAGGCTTAGTCCACGCGAGGTCCGCAGGCTGCTGCTTCGCCACCGTGTCTCTTTGAAAGAACTTTCCGAACAGGCGATATAGTGTCCCATCCTGAAACGACGAATACGGCGCCCGCATGTCCGGCCTGCGATGCCCGCGAGTTCAAAGAACGGTTTCAACTCACAGACCGGCTGTACCATACGACACGCGAGCAGTTTTCCATCCTGGAGTGCAAGGTGTGCGGCCTGCTCCGCCTCTATCCCTGGCCGGACGCCGCTGTGCTGGACCGTTATTACCCGCCGGGCTACTGGTTCTCGCCGCAGCCGGATACCGCCCATCGCTTGGAAGAGGCATACCGCCGCCTCGTGCTGCGGGATCATGTGCGGTTTGTCCGGACCGCGCTCCGGCATTCGAGCGCACACGGCCTGGTGCTGGATGTCGGATGCGGGGGAGGACTGTTTCTTCACCTGCTGCACGAGGAAGGCTTCCCGGTTGCGGGTCTCGATTTTTCATTCGAGGCGGCTTCGGTGGCCTGGAAACGCAACGGTGTGCCCGCGGTCTGCGCAAACCTCGGCCATGCTCCGGTGTCGGCGGAGACCTGCTCCGGCGTCACGATGTTTCATGTGCTCGAGCATGTCTACGACCCCGCCGCCTATCTCGAGTGTGCGCACCGCATGCTAAAGCCCGATGGGCGGCTGATCGTGCAGGTGCCAAATGCGGAGTGCTGGCAATTCCGCGTGTTCAGCAGCCGCTGGAACGGCCTCGATGTGCCGCGTCATCTTATCAACTTCCGCCGCCGTGATATTCTGCGGCTGATCGAATTGGCCGGCTTTGAGATCATACGGGAGAAGCATTTCTCGCTGCGCGACAATCCGGCCGGTTTTGCGACCAGCGTTTCAACTGCTCTCGATCCCATGGCCCGGCGCGTGCGTGGTGTAAAGGAAGGCGGTGCGGTACGGCTGGTGAAAGACCTGGTTTACTTCTGCCTGGTGGTGGCGGGGTTGCCGTTTGCGGCACTCGAAGCCTTGTTTAACGCCGGGTCGAGCATCATGATCGAAGCCCGGAAAAAACAATGAGGTATGCGGCGCTCCAGCAGCGTCTTCCACGGTTCCTTTGGCGTCACCTGCTTGCGTTCGAAGCGGCGATCGGCGATGCCGTGGAAGCATTCGCTTCGCGGGCGCCCGCCGGCGCGCGCGTTCTGGATGCTGGGGCGGGGGAAAGCGTACACGCGAAATACTTCACGCATTGCCGCTATACGGCGGTGGACCTCGGCATCGGCGACGCCGCATGGAACTATGCAGCACTCCATGCGATGGCGGACCTGGCGGCATTGCCTTTCCGCCCCGCCAGCTTCGACGCCTGCCTCAACGTGGTGACACTGGAGCATGTGCCCGAACCGGGCCGCGTATTGAACGAGATCGCGCGTACAATGAAACCTGGTGCGCCGCTGCTGGTGATCGTTCCACACGAATGGGAGGTGCACCAGCAGCCGCACGACTATTTCCGGTACACGCGCTTTGGCATGGAGTACCTGCTGGCGAAATCCGGTTTCTCCGGCATTGAAGTGACGCCCGTGGGTGGTTTTTTCCGGCTGCTTTCCCGGCGCCTGCTCAATGGTCTGCAATTCTTCCGGGGAGTCTGGATTTTACCGGCAGCGCTGGTGCTGGCTCCTCCCGCGCTGCTGCTGCCGTTCTTCGATTCGCTTGACCGGGAGCGCAACTTTACACTGGGTTACATATGCACTGCCAGAAAGCGCTTCTGATGCTATGGGCGCCGGTTGCGCTGGGGTCCGGTTTCAGCGGCGAATCGGCGCTCGAGTTCACACAGAAAGCGGTGGAGTTCGGTCCGCGGCCGCCCGGCTCGGCCGCCATCCAGAAGTTGCAGCAATTTATCCTTCAGACACTGCGTCCGTTTCCGTGCCGTGTCATTGAGGACGGCTTCATGGCGCGGACGCCGCGCGGGCGGACCGGAATGAAGAACATCATCGCTTTGTTCCCCGGTACATCGGGAAAGGCGCTGGTGGTAAGCGGACATTACGATACGAAGTGGATGCCGGATATCCGTTTTGTCGGCGCTAACGACGGCGGCTCTTCCACTGGTTTTCTGCTGGAGATGGCTCGTGTCCTTTCCACGCGCAAGCAAAAGGACGACATTTATCTCGTCTGGTTCGACGGCGAAGAAGCCATAGAACGCTGGTCGGAAAAAGACGGTATTTACGGCAGCCGCCATCTCGCGCGGAAGTGGGCTGCCGATGGCACTCTTCGGCGGGTGAAAGCCCTGATCAACGTCGACATGATCGGCGACCGTAATTTGACCATCCAGCAGGAAATGCTTTCGGTGGCATCCCTGCGGCAACTCGTATGGCGGACCGCCGCCGGGATGGGCTTCGGGCGCTACTTCACCAGCGATCAGATTGCGACGGAAGATGACCATGTGCCGTTTCTGCGCGCCGGGGTGAATGCGATCGATATCATTGATTTCGATTACGGCTCGGGCGGGGAAAGCTACTGGCACACCGAACGTGACACGATGGACAAGCTGAGCGCCAACAGCTTTGAGGTTGTAGGAAAAGTCGTTCTCGAAGTATTGCGGCGGCTGCAGGAGGTTCCATGAAGTTGATCTTTCACCTGGACATGGATGCCTTCTTCGTTTCAGTGGAGGAACTGTTCAACCCATCCTTGAAGGGCAAACCGGTCGTGGTCGGCGGGCAGCGGGGGCAGCGCGGCGTCGTATCGGCTGCCTCCTATGCCGCGCGCCGCTTTGGTGTGCATTCGGCGATGCCGCTGCGCACCGCCGGAAGACTCTGCCCGCAGGCGATTTTCGTGGACGGACACCCGCACCGTTACCGCGAGTATTCGCACAAAGTCTATGAAGTACTGCAATCGTTCACGCCACTCGTGGAAATGGCCTCTATCGACGAGGCTTATCTCGACCTAACCGGCGCCGGGCGTCTGCATGGTCCGCCGCTTCGTGCGGCGCACGAGTTGCACAACCGCATCCACCGTGCCACGAATCTCAATTGTTCCATTGGCGCGGCCACATCGCGCCTAGTTGCGAAGGTCGCCTCCGACCAGGCGAAGCCGAATGGAGTGCTTTGGATCTTACCAGGGCAGGAGGCGAAGTTTCTCGCGCCGCTCGAGATCCGCAAAATTCCCGGCGTTGGGAAGGTCACGGAAAAAAACTTGCACGCCATCGGCGTGACAAGGGTCGGCGACCTTGCCGGCTTGGAGGAGACCTTCCTCGAGCGGCGCTTCGGCAAATTGGGACTTGCGCTGGCGGGCAAGGCGCGCGGTCTCGACGCGGGCGGCTGGTTCGACGGGGAAATCGGCGATGCGTCCGACCCGAAGTCCATCAGCCACGAGCACACCTTCAGCGAGGATACGGCTGAGGCAATCGTGCTGGAGGCGATGCTGGCAAGGCTGTCGGAGATGGTGGGGCGGCGCCTGCGCGAGCACGCGCTGCACGCCCGGACGGTGCAGTTGAAATTGCGCTATTCGGATTTCAGCACCTTCACACGCGCGCATACACTGGATCACGCCACCAAACTCGACAACGAAATTCTCGACCACGTGCGGCGGCTATTCCGGAAGGCCTGGACCGGGGCGGCGGTCCGGCTGATCGGAGTGCATGTTTCTTCGTTTGAGGATTCGGAAGGGCAACTCAGCCTGCTTGACGGTGAAAAGAACGCGCGCTGGAGCAAAGCCCTCTCGGCAGCCGACCGGATCCGCGACCGTTTCGGAGAATCGAGCATTTCGCTCGCTGGAGGCCTGAAAAGCACCTTCCGCGAGCGCGTGCACGAGAATCCCGCCAGCCTACCGGGCAAGACGCCAAGACCCGGGAAAAACGACGCGGCCGTGCCACCGGCAGAAAGAAGTGAGTCAAGTGGCAAGTGATAGATTAACAGTTGGGATTTCGGAATTTATGACGCGATGGTTCTCTATTCTTGCGGCTGTTTGCGCCGCCGCGGTTACGGGCCTCGCAGAGCCACTAAGTATTCAACAAGCCGTCGATAAAGCGATCTCCTCGCACCCTCTGCTGGAAGTGGAATCACAGCGCGTCCTCGAAGCCGAGGGGCACCGCCTACAGGCGGGACTGCGTCCCAATCCGGTTTTTGTGTTTCAAGTGGAGGGCCTGCGGGCGCATGGCAACCCCGGATTTCGCTTTGGCCAAGATGCCGATACCTTCGCCTATCTTCAGCAGCCGATCGAAACGGCCGATAAGCGCGGCAGGCGCGTGGATCTGGCGGAACAGAGACGGCGGTTGGCAGAACTCGCCAAGGAACTGGCGACCAGGCGGATCGTCAACCGCGTCCGGCTGGCCTACTGGGCGGCTTCGGGAGCGCAGCGCATTCGAGACCTTTTGATACAGGACAGCAATAATTTCGAGAAGATCGTCGAGTACCACCGCCATCGCGTCCAGGAAGGCGCCATGGCCGAAGTGGACCTCATTCGAATCCAGATAGAGGCGGGGCGCCTGGAGCTTTCAGCGAACTCCGCCGCGCTCGAAGCCGACCGCGCGCGCATCAGGCTCTTCGAATCAATGGGGCAATCCTCGTTTCCTCCGGCTCAACTTTCCGAGCCCCTGGATTCAGACTACAGGGTGGCACCGTACGATTTGCCGGAAGCCGTGGACCGGCGAGTCGAAGTCCGCATCGCGCAACGTGCGGTCGAGCAGGCGCGCGCAAACGAGCGCCTACAGGGGGCCATGTCCGCGCCGGATGTGCAGGCGCTGTTCGGCTACAAACGCAGCGCCGGTTTCAATACCATCGTCACCGGCATGCAGGTGGACTTGCCCTTTTGGAGCCGCAATCAGGGCAGTATCGCCGCCGCACGCGCGGAGGTGCGCGCGGCGGAGTCCACTCTGGCTTCGACCAGGGCGCAGGTGCAAGCGGAAATCGTAGCCGCCCAGGCGGACTACGATATCCGGCGGCGGCAGATCTCGCAATATCTGAAGCCACTGAGGGAACGAGCCCGCGAATCGTCCCGGATCGCCTTGGCGGCGTATCGTGAGGGAGGCACGGACCTGCTGAGACTGCTGGACGCCGAAAGAGCGCGGATCGACGCGGAACTGCTCTATTTCCAGACGCTGGCGGAGTTCCATCGGAGTGCTGTTTCGCTGGAGGATGCGATCGGAGTATGGCCGTGAAGTACGCGTTTGTTTTGCTGCTGGCTCTCACTGTGGGCTGTTCGCAAAAAGAGGCGGACACGGTACAGGCGCGCGTGCCGGAGCAACGGGCGGGGGCGCCGAGGCACGTGGGGATGGACGCTGCTACCCAAGAGCGCGCGGGAATAACGATAGAAGTCGCGCGGGTGCAGTCCATACCCCAGGTAGTGCGCGCAACCGGCCGCATCACGACGAACGGGAATCGCACTTGGCGCGTTGGTGCTATCACTGAAGGCCGCATCATCCGTGTGTATGCCAACCCGGGCGACCGCGTCGAACGGGGGCAGGTGCTTGCCCGTATGCACAGCCATGGCATTCAAGAGTCTCGCGCACTCTACAGAAAAGCACTCGCCGATGCGGTAATGCTTAGAGCCGCAGAATCCCTCGCCGCGCGCACCCGGGACCGCTACAAGCGCTTGTATGAACTCAAGGCTGCCTCGCTCGAACAACTGGAGAAATCCGAAGGGGAACTGAGAAGCGCTCAGACGGCCGTCGCCAACGCCGAAATCGAGGTCAACCGGACCAGGTTGCATCTGGTGGAGTTCCTCGGCGTGTCGTTGGATACCAGCCACGATCACCAGGCCGGCGATGAGCATGACGAAGATTTGATTCCGATCCGTTCCCCGGCGGGAGGCACCGTTCTGGCAGCAAGCGTGACTTCGGGTACGGTTGTCGGCACCGGTGGAGAAGCGTTTATCATCAGCGATCTTACAAAATTGTGGACGATTGCCTCCGTAAACGAAGAGAACCTGTCGCGCCTGCGTACTGGCGCGCTTGCTCATGTTTCCGTACAGGCTTACCCCGACCGTCCTTTCCCGGGCGTGGTGACTAAGATCGATGAAGAGCTGGACCCGGCGACGCGCACCATCAGTGTGCGCATTGAATTGTCCAATTCGTCCGGCAGGCTGAAGCCCGAGATGTATGCGAACGTTGAAATCGATGCCGGCGGTTCGGATCCTATGCTGTTCGTGCCGCAATCCGCCTTGCAGGAAGTGAGCGGCGAGGTGGTGGTTTTCGTGCGTACCGCGCCCGAAAAATTCGAGGTTCGGCCGGTCGTCGCAGGACGCACATTGGAGACTCGTCTCCAAATTGTCCGTGGCCTCGAACCCGGGGATGAAGTGGTCAGCCGCGGCAGTTTCCTCCTGAAATCGCAATTGCTGAAGTCGAGTCTGGAGGAATAGGATTGCTCAACGCGGTCATCGATTTTCATCTGCGGCACCGTTTCTTTGTGCTCGCCGGCTTGCTCGGCTTGGTTGGTTACGGCATCTACACGATGCTTCAAATTCCGATCGATGCTTTCCCCGATCTGACAAACAACCAGGTTGTCGTGACCACCGAAGCTCCGGCGATGGCGCCTTTGGAAGTAGAGCAACTGGTCACGTTTCCGATCGAGACAGCTCTCATGGGCTTGCCCAGGACGGAGGGCATACGTTCCATCTCAAAGCTGGGTTTGTCCATGGTGACAGTTGTCTTCGACGACTCGGTAGATACTTATTTCGCAAGGCAACTGGTGAGTGAACGGATTCAGGAAGTACGCGCCCGCCTGCCTGAAGGACTGGAACCCAGTCTGGGACCTGTCGCAACAGCCTTTGGTGAGGTTTACCAGTACACGCTCGAAGGAAACGGCATGTCCGCGATGGAATTGAAGACCCTCCATGAATGGCAGATCAAGAATCAACTGCGGACCGTTGTCGGCATTAATGAAGTGAACACGTGGGGCGGCGAGAGCAAGCAATATCAAATTGAAGTCGATCCCGTACGGCTGCAAAGCTACGGGCTGACTCTTCATGACGTATTCCTCCGGGTCCAGGAGAACAATGCCAACTTTGGCGGCGGCGTCATCGAGCATTACGCGGAGCAGTACACCGTCAGGGGGCTTGGCCGCACACAGAGTATTGGGGACTTGTCCAACATCGTCGTCCTGGCGCGCGCGGGTACGCCGGTGCTGCTTCGAGATATCGCGCGCGTCACCATCGCTGGGATGCAGCGGCAGGGAGCGGTTCTGCGCAATGGGCAGGGGGAGACGGTGTCCGGCATGGCGATCATGCTGAAGGGCGAGAACGGCCGCCGGGTAATCGACCGCGTGAAAGAGAAGCTGTCATCCATCCGTCTCCCCGAGGGAGTAAAGATCGTTCCCTTCTACGATCAGGCCGAGGTTATCGAAGGGACCATTGGAACAGTCCGGAAAAATCTGATGGAAGCCGGCGTTCTGGTCGTGGCAGTGCTGCTTTTGTTCCTGGGCAACATTCCAGCGGCGCTCATCGTAGCCTCGGTGATTCCCTTGTCGCTGTTGGTAGGTTTCATCGGCATGACGATTTTCGGCATTTCGGCCAACCTGATGAGCCTGGGCGCTCTCGACTTCGGCATGATCGTGGATGGCGCGGTGGTGATGATGGAGAACTCCGTTCGGAAGCTGGAAAGAAAGCCGGGGGAGAAGATCACCAACGTGCTTGGACGGGTCCGGCACGCGGCTCACGAGGTTGCGCGGCCTATCGTATTCGCGGTGGCGATCATCATTGCCGTCTACATGCCCATCATGTTCCTGGAGGGCCTGGAAGGCCGCATGTTCCATCCGATGGCGATTACGGTCTGTTCCGCGCTGGTGGGAGCGCTGGTCTTTTCGCTGACGGTCGTCCCGACCGCGGCGGCCATCGTTCTGCGTAAGGGCGTGAACCCCCACACCGGCGGTTGGTTCTCCAAAGTCCGCCACTCCTATGAAGCCACGCTGCGCTTCACAATGCGCCACCGCCTGTCCGCCGTTCTCACGGGTTTGGCGTTAGTGACGGTCTCGCTTGCCTCCCTGGCGTACATCGGCACAGAGTTTATGCCCAGGCTGGATGAAGGCTCACTGCTCATTCAGACTCGCAAACTCCCCGGTATTTCGCTGACCGAATCGATCAAACTCAGCGACGAAATCGAGAAGGTGGTTATGAAGTTTCCCGAGGTGGCGGGTGTGGTTTCAAAGCTGGGCCGGCCGGACATGGCCACCGAGGCAATGGGAATATACGAGGCCGATGTCTACGTCCGCCTGAAGCCGGTCAGAGAATGGACGACGGCGGAAACAAAGGAAGAGTTATTCGAAAAGATGTTGCACTCGCTCGAGAAAGTTCCCGGAGTCGCCTATAGCTTCACACAGCCCATGGCGATGCGGCTGGATGAGGTGGTTTCGGGAATAAAGGCTGACGTTGCGTTGAAGATTTTCGGGGAGGATCCGCAGGTGCTCGAGCAACTGGCGGAGCAGGCGCAAACATTGATGGCCACTGTTCCCGGCGCGGCGGATCTCCAGATGGAGATCCTGTCCGGCGTGGGGGAGCT
>CAADGY010000118.1 GCA_900696665.1 uncultured Acidobacteriota bacterium | reverse complement strand
GATCCCCGGGTACCGCAGGCCGTTCGCGACGACCTCAATGAGTGGGGACTTGCGAAAGACGAGTTCGCAGATACGAATCACTGGCCGCACCAACTCTACATTCGAGAGGCGCGCAGAATGATTGGCGGCTTCGTGATGACCGAGAAGGATGCGCGCACCGACCTGGTGAAAGAGGACTCGGTCGCAATGGGTTCCTATCAGATCGATTCCCATAACATTCAGCGGCACGTAACGCCCGAAGGGTTTGTGCAAAATGAGGGCGACACCGAAGTGCCCGCCAAACCTTATCAGATCGCCTACCGCGTCATGCTACCGAAAAAAAGCGAAGCATCGAACCTGCTGGTGCCGGTCTGTGTTTCAAGTTCCCACATCGCTTATGGCACTGTTCGGATGGAGCCTGTATTCATGGCACTCGGTCATGCGGCCGGTATCGCCGCGCATATGGCTGCCACCAAAAACACAAGTGTTCAGGAGATCGACGTCCCAGCGTTGCGTGCGAAACTCCGGGCGCAGCGTGCCGTCATCTCACTTGCAAATTGATTTTGTATGGGGGGAGGATAACATGCGACTCAGATTCAATCCTGCTTTGGTTCTATTGATCGTCCTGATCTGGACAGGGCTTATGTTTGCGCAGTCCCCTCTGGGTACGATCACTGGAACTATCTCCGATACGCAGAACGCCCGCGTGCCGGGAGTCGAAGTAACAGCTACCCAGGTCGGAACCGGTTTGTCGTTCAAAGCGACAAGTTCGGGAGATGGAACATACGTCATCCCGAACCTGCCGGTAGGCCGGTACGAAGTCGAAGCGAGTGCAGCCGGGTTTAAGTCGTTTCGCCGCACCGATATCGTGCTGGAGGTTTCACAACGTTTGCGGCTCGATATTGCACTCGAACTCGGCGCACTCACGGAAACCATCACCATTACAGGCGCCGTCTCTCGTGTGCAAATGGAGGAAGCAACGCTGGGAAGTGTCGTGGAGCGGCAAAGGATCGAGGAACTACCTCTTAACGGCCGTCACGTGTTCAACCTGGTGAAGCTGGTTGCCGGCGTGCGGCCTGTAGACCGCGGCGCCGACGGATTCGCGGAGATATCAAACCAGGGCTTTTCCCAAATGACGTTCAATGGAGGCCCGGTCTACGGAAACCAGTTCTATGTCGACGGCGGAATGAACACGGTTCCGGTGCACAACGAGATCTCGGTAGTTCCGATGACTGACGCCGTCGAGGAGTTCAAGGTCGAAACGAACTCGCTCAAAGCCGAATTCGGCCAAACCAGCGGCGGCGTTGTTAACGTCGTGACGAAAGGTGGAACGAACGAGCTTCACGGCTCCCTCTACGAGTTCTTCCGTAATGACTCGCTCGATGCGCGCCACGCCTTCGCCACGCAAACCGACCCCCTGACCGGCCGGATTAAGCCCATTTTGCGGTACAACCAATTTGGTGGAACCGTCGGCGGCCCGGTATACCTTCCGCGAATATACGACGGAAGAAACCGCACCTTCTTCTTTGTCGGCTACGAGCAATGGCGCCAGAGCAGTTCCAGCCTGCGGAGGTCGACCGTGCCGACAGCGCTCGAACGCACGGGCGATTTCTCGCGGACGTTCGACAGCCGTGGCAACCTGATTCCCATTTACGATCCGGCCACGACCACTCAGAACCCGAACGGCAGCGGATTTGTCCGCCAGCTTTTCGCGGGCAACGTCATACCGTCGTCAAGATTCGATCCGGTCTCATTGAGGGTGCTCGAATTCATGCCCCTTCCGAACGCCAAACCGGACGATCTGCTGACGAACCAGTTGAATTTTCTCTCGCTTGCATCCACTCCCGTGAATCAAGGCGTCACCAATATTCGTATCGACCGGCGCTTCAGCGACAAAGACAGTCTTCTGGGCCGCTACACCGTGACACGCAACACGCGTCAGGGCCGTGGCTGGGGCCTAGGCCCCGCCGACCCGGACATCTTTGCACGGCGCGACCAGCGCGACAACCACAACGTCATTGTCACCGAGACGCATGTGTTCTCGCCGGCCGTGATTAATGAGTTTAAGGCGAATCTCACACGGCAGAATCTGCCCTTCCTGCACCCCAGTTTTGGAGGGAACTGGCCAGACCAGCTCGGCATGCCGGCAATCTTCCCGCGCGACCTTTTCCCACGTGTCGCCATCAGCGGTATGCTGCCGCTGGGATCCGACCCTTTCGCCGCCGGAATTCGCGCGCAGCACACGATTCAAGTTGGCGACAGCATTACTATCGTGAAAGGCAAGCACCAGATCAAAGCGGGCGTCGATCAGCGCTGGTTCCGGCTGAATTACACCCAATTGCGGAACCGGTCCGGCAATTTCAGCTTCTCAGCCGGGCTTACCGGAGACCCGCTGAGACCGGCGGGTACCGGCGTGGGCATGGCTACATTTCTGCTAGGTGAGGTATCCGGTGGAACGCAGGAGTTCGTGCCCGCGTTCTCGTTTCATTCCTGGTCGACGGCCATGTACTTCCAGGACGATTATAAGGTCACACCACGGCTGACGCTCAACCTGGGGTTGCGCTACGATCTGGCGTCGGAACCTGTGGAGCGGCACAACCGCTTCTCGAACTTCGATCCATTCATCATCAATCCTGAGACTAATATGCCGGGTGTGCTGACGTATGCCGATGTCACGTCACCCCGTCACTTCGTGGATCGCGATTACAACAACCTCGGCCCGCGGTTCGGTTTTGCATACGATGTTACCGGCGACGGCAAGACCGCTATTCGGGGCGGCTACGGCCTCATCTACATGCTGGTGGAATCCGGCGACACGCAAGGCGACAACTCGAACTCCTTTGGCTTTGCCTCTGCCACACCGTTTGTGCCTCCCGGCGGCGGACCGTTCCGCGCGTTTAGGTTCAGCGAAGGCCCCAATGAGCTGATTATCCCTCTCGGCCCAGCCGGCGGCCCCAGCGCGTTTCGAGGGCAAAACGTCCGTTATCAGGATCGCCATGCGCCGACGCCCTACCTTCAACAGTGGAATCTCGCTATTCAGCGCGAGTTGCCCGGAAGGTGGGTGGGCACGGTCGCCTACGCGGGAAACAAGGGCACCAAGCTGTTCGGCGGCAACTACAACCTGAACCAACTCGACCCAATCTATTGGCAACAATACGGACTGGGGCTCCAGGACCAGATCGAGAACCCGTTCTTCGGACAAATCACAACCGGGGCCCTTTCCGCCAGAAAGGTTCAACGCTCGCTGTTGCTCCAACCCTTCCCGGACTACGGCTCCATCACGACGTACGCCGCCCACAACTCCTCGAGTATCTATCACTCGCTCCAGGTTACGATCGAAAAACGGTATGCAAGCGGACTGAGTGCACTGGTGTCTTACACCAACAGCAAGCTCATCAACGATTCCTACTCGTCCGCCGGGAGTTCAGGCGCCATCGGCGAGTATCGCCTGGGCCGCTTTGACCGTAATCTCGATCGGGCCATTGACCAGAACGACGTTACTCACCGCCTGGTAGGGAGTGCCGTCTACGAGTTGCCATTCGGTCCTGGGAAGCCATTGCTGAGCGGAACCAGGGGAGTGCTCGGACATGCGGCTGGTGGATGGCAGGTGAATACAATCGTCACCATCGAGAGTGGAACGCCACTCAGTGTTCGTGGCGCGAACAATTTCACCGGCATCAATTGGCCGGATGTTGTCCACGATCCGACGCTGCCGTCCTCCGAACGATCGGTTCAGAGATGGTTTGACACGGACGCGTTCCGGAACCCACCGGATTTTGTGCTCGGAAACGCGCCACGGACTCTTCCTACCACTCGCGGACCGGGCATGGTGGATGTTGCGCTTTCGGCCTTCAAGAACTTCCCGATTTATGAGAGGACGAATCTGGAATTCCGCGCAGAGGCGTTTAACGCCTTCAATCACGTCAACCATACGAACCCGAACGTCACTTTCTCGCCGAATGCCGCCGGCGTCAATACGAACGCTCAATTCGGCCGTATCACCAACTCCCTGGCGGCACGGCGAATCCAGTTGGGACTTCGTCTGACGTTCTGATAGCGGCCGGGGTTTGTTCGCATGCGGCCCGGCGCCTCATTGCCGGGCCGCGTACTCCGGTATCTGTTCCTTCAAGGTGAGGTCAATCACTTTCAGTTTCTCTTCGATGTGATCCGGTGTGTAGATATAATCCTGCTCCCATTCATAACCCAAACGCGAATCGCGGCGCGCTGTTTCGAGTGAGTGTTGTGTGCGCGTTCTTTCTTCCTGGAGCAGCGCGGTCATACGCTTCAGCAAGTCCAAACGCATCACGCGATCCGCGGTCTTCGCCAGCCGGAAGCGCATGTCCTCAAATTCCAGCACGGCGCGGTCGCTACGCATCATGCGCTGAAGCTGTTCGGCGAGCAAGACCTCCCGCATGGCGCCGGCACGCTTGGATGCGGGCGCTTTCAGGGCTGCCTGGCGATAACTGAGAAGGCCCCGTTCCATTTGATCCGCGGCGAGTGCCAGATATTTATTGAACACCTGTAGCGAAAACGGACGTGCATAACGTTCGGCCGCATTGGATTCATTCGCAAAATCGGGCACCAGGATCAGTCTTCTCGGAGTGTAGGGCCAGTACGGCCATAGCTGGGAATGCCGCTGCCAGATCGCTGGGTCCTCCCAGGAATGATCGAGCGTCATGGCGCGAGCCTTTGGCTTTCTGAAGAATAGTGGTGTCGCTACGGAGTTGTTGGTGCCCATGTTGGGTCCCGTGTCCGGCACCAATTTGATCGCTTCGCTAAATCGCTTCCAGGCCGTGAGCACCAGGTCTTCGCTTCCCGCGCCGAACTCGCGGCGCGCCATGCCGGTGAGCAGTTGATTCAGTTCCGGGTAGCCGCTCCAACTGTACCAGGCACGCACTTCGGCCATCCAACTCGGCTTGAATCCGTAGCTCCACGTCTCCATGGTGCCGTCGATTTTGTATTTCTCGAGCGCCATGTAGCGCGCGTACCACTGATAGGGGAACGGCAAGTAGGGAAAGGTGCCGTACTGCCAGCTCGCGAACGTGTCGGCTTTCGAATAGACGCCCCGCATTCCCCGCTTGCGGGCTTCATCGATCTGTGCGATCGTGACCTCCGCGGGGCCCACTTCGTTGATGGCGTAATCTTTCAGAGAGCCGCGCTCACCGTCCCGTTCGAAGGCCTTTCCGTTTTCGAACGTCAGCAGCGGAATGGTCTCCACCGGCAACTGTGCGGTTCCGTAACGCTTCAAGTCCACCTGGTTCGGACGAAAATCGATGTTGTATTCCCATGGCAAGACCTCAATGTCAGGATTCAGCTTGCGGCACTCCTCCGAGACGATGGCCACGCCACGCGCCCAATGGCGCACCCAATCCCGCAGATCGATATTGCCTTGTCCCCCCGCCCCGAAGAAGCTCTTATAGAAAAAGCCTTCGGTGAGGAGGATGTATCCGCGGATTTGCGGAAATTCCGTCACGATATCGCGCACGAGTTTGCGCAACCCTGCCTCGTTTTCGGGCTCGCCAGTATAGAGGTAGATGATGGGGCAGTAGAGTTCGATACCGTATCGCGCGGCGCGGCGAATCAGGTCGTGTACACGCTTCGGGTCCTGTTTTTTCATCCGGTCCCAATAGGGTGGCGGACCGGGCACGCCGTTCGGATTCACGTACACCGAAGCGAAAATGGAATCGAAGCCATAGCGCGCCAACAGCGCCAGGTAGCGGTCCGGCCATTCCTCCCATCCCAGGCCCGAAAGCACCATGCGAGCTTTGAACAGACTGTGGCGCGTGATGTCGAGCGTGCGCTCGAGGAACGGCGCTTCGCGAAGATTCATGCGCCGCTCGATGTCAAAGAGCCCGTACATGGCCCCGCGCTCGTCGTAGCCGCAGACGATGATGCGGCCGGGCGAAACGGCGATACGGTAATCTTTCGGCCCCTTCAAACTCTCACCACAACCCGGAAGTTGCTCGCGGGTCCCGGCGATGATGGCGTTCCGCTCGTTGTTCCATTCCGCCATGGACGCCGGGTGCTCCAGAGCGACCTTCACCTGCATAGAGCGCTCGAGATATTCGCTGAATTCTTCCGCTGCGGTGCGCAGTACGAGGCCGGAATCGTTGCGAACGAGGAGACGCCACCCTCTCGGACCGACCGGCATCTCGGACACACCGGGGCGCGCACCGGCATCGCGCCGCAAGGGCTCACGCCATTCACTCAGCTCTTTATGGAATGTATACGGTTCTTCGACGGGCAGGACGGCATACGCCTTCTCCGCAAACGCGGCCACTGTGTTCTGTCCATGCACCAGTAGCGTGGCCTGTAGAAGCAAGCCTGCAATCAGGCAAAATTTCGACATGATCAGAAGCTTAATCGAAGTGCCAGTTGATTTTCACGCGCCGCCTTCGCGCTGTTAATCACACCGAAAGTGCCGCTTGGCAAGCCGCTCGACGGGTTGCCGAATTGTGTGTGATTGAAGAAGTTGAAGGACTCAAACCGGAACTGGAGATTACTGCGCTCGTTCCACAAGCGGAAATTCTTGAAGAATGAGACATCCCAGTTGTTGATGCCCGGCCCATGCCACAGGTTCCGGGCGGAATTGCCGAACGTTCCGGGCGCAGGCAGGGAGAAGCATTCGGTAGCGAAGTACCGCAGACGGGTGCGTTCGCCCCGCGGCAGTTGGCCGTCGCAGGTGCGATTCGCAGTAACGAAGCGTGCGTCCACATCAGGAATGCTCGACGGGGCGCTGACGCCGAACGGCACGCCGAGCGAGAATACCGTGATGCCGTTCACCTGCCAGCCGCCTACAACCGCATTGGCAAAGCCCTCCGCGCCCGAGAGGAACTTCTTCCCTCTGCCGAACGGAAGCTCGTACGAATAGCTGCCCGCAAACCGGTGCCCGACGTCCAGCGAAGCCAGGCTTCGGTAGGATTTCGCGTCGCCAGGCTGCTTGATCGGGTCACTCGATATGTCGGTACCTGTATCCAGGGCCTTGCTCCAGGTGTAGGAGGCGAGAAAACTCAATCCCGAAGAGAAGCGTTTTTCGAGCTTTGCCGTCAACCCGTGGTAGCTTGCATTACCCATACGATCGAACATGTTGATGCTGCCGTAATTCAAGTAGGGACGGCGCCTCTGCAGCGGTTGTTGCGCGAATGGAATAGCCGGGTCTGGCAGCCGCGCCTGGTTGTAGTTCGTGTACGACGGCATGTGATGGCTCTGGTTTCCCATGTATCCGATTTCGAGCATGTAGTTCTCGCCGAAGCTCTGCTGGATATTGACGTTCCACTGGCTGGTGTAGGGACGTGGGAAATTTTTTTGCACGGTGAAGAACGCAAATGTGGGTCCGTAGGGTAATCCGGTGCCGGAGGGCCGTGCGGGATACAAGTTGCTATTGAAGAAGCCGGGTGTTAACTGCGAGTTCGATTCCGTGTTCTGCGGGTTGTATACGAACGGATAGAACAGGCTCATGCTCTGCGTGAGCTGATTGTTGTTGACATTGTTCCAATACCAGCCATGACCCGCGCGAATCACAGTCTTCTCAAACAGCCGGTAGACCAGACCGATGCGATCGGCCCAGTTGTTGTACTGCGGGTTGATAATCGAGCGCCGCACCGCATTACCCGGCTTGGTACTGGTGCGGAAGGCGAACGGATCACGCAAAGCATATTCGAGTTGCTGTGTTTTGAAATTGAATACGGCCATATTGTTGCGCGGCTGTACCCACGGGCTGTTGTACTCCCACCGGACCCCGAGCGTCAGGCTCAGCCGGGACGTCACCTTGAAGTCATCCTGGAAGTAAATACCGGGCTGAATCATTCGCCCGTCGAAGCCAAGCTCCTCGAGCTGCACCTGCCAGAAACCAGGGGTGCCCAGTAGAAAATCGGCCAGTGCATTTCCACCGCCGATGCCCGGTCCGGGGTTGGTGAAATTGCTTTGGTACTGCATGAATCCACGTGGATCCTGGGCTGAGCGCTGGCGGTAGCGGAGACGCCGGAAGTCGACGCCCGCTTTCAGGTTGTGCCGCCCGCGTGTATATGTGAAATCGTCAGCCCATTGAAAGCGATCCGTGATGTTCATGATGGTCGGCGAGAACGATCCGAACCCGTTGTAGCCCGATATCGAGACGCTGGGCAGGCCGAATTCCTTGGGATCCGTAGATGTGTTCTTCAAGCCGATTTGAGCGGCCAGGTTTTCGCTGACTGGTTCCTGCGCAAACTGGGCTGCAGAGCGCGAGTAAGAGAAACGGAATTCGTTCACTGCTCGTGGGGACACCAGTCTCGTGTATTGCGCCACTACGCCGTTGTTGCGCAACGGGGCGACGCGGCCCGCAAGTGGTGCATAGTCAGACCGGAAGAAAGGCTGGTCGATGAAGTTGTACCGGCCCATCAGCCGGTCTTTACTCGAAAGGTGATGGTCGATGCGCGTCGTAACCTGATCGTAGTCGACCTTCTCGCCCACGGTAGTGATGTAATTGGCGGCGTTGCCGGGCAGATTCGGTTGCGGCCAGTAGTCCATGAGAGCTCGGGAAATGGGATCGATGCGGTCCGTGGGGATAAGATTCCTCGCGAACGGCTGGCGGCGGCCGGTGCCGGAGTTTCCGGAGAGCGGATCATAGATTTGCAGCGGCAGTGTGCTCAAATCGCCGGCCCTCTGCGCCGGAGTGGCTACGGTAGCGATGCTGGTGGTCTGCCTGCGGCGCCTCTGCCCCTCGTAATTGAAAAAGAAAAACGAACGGTCCTTGCCACTGTAACCCGGCAGGTAGACCGGCCCGCCGAGGCTGCCTCCAAACTGGTTGAAGCGGAAAGGGGGAACGTCGCCGCGGTCAAAGAAGTTGCGGGCGTCCAGTTTGTTATTGCGCAGGAAATGATAAAGCGCGCCGTGAAATTCGTTGGTCCCCGATGCGGTGACGGCCGAAACCATCGCCGAGGCATGGCCGTACTGAGCATCTACGAAATTCTGCTGGACCTTGAACTCCTGAATGCTTTCAACTGAAGAAAACTGGAACGTTCCGCCATAGCGCTCATCCCGCGTCTCCGCGCCGTCCACCAGAAAGCTGACGTTGATGTCACGCGTGCCCGCCAGCGATACGCCCGTAACACGGCCCCACACTACGGAAGAAAACGTCGTTCCTTGCGGTGCGGCGCCGGCGGTCAACAGCGCAAGATCGAAAAACCGCCGGCCATTCAGTGGAAGGTTACGAATGTTGCGCGTGTTCACCACCTGGCCGAGGGCGTTACTGTCGGTCTCGAGCAGCGGCGCTCCCGCCGTAACGGTAATCTGTTCGGTAACGGTGCCGGGTTGCAGGTCCGCATCCACACGCGCGCGCTGGTCTACCAACAATTCGATATTTGAAATCGAAACGGTTCGGAACCCTGGAGCGCTGACGTCCACCTGATATCGTCCGGGAGGCAGTTGGGCCACGGTATAGCTCCCGGTCTCGTCCGTTGTCGTCTCACGGGTCCAGCCCTGGGCGGTATTCGTCACCACCACTTTGGCCCGGGGAACAACGGACTTGGTTGGGTCGAAAACGGTACCCAGGATCGTGCCAGTGATACTCTGGGCAAAGAGCGGAGCGCTTAGCGCTGCCAGGCACGACAGCAGAATTCCCCTCTTCATACACGCCCCTCCGGAGTGTATACAACTTGTGCGAACTATATTCCAGATCCAGCCGCGTGTCAATAGCGAGTTGGGTTGTTTGTCAGCGAAAAGTGAGAGTGCCCTAATAGTGCCGAAAAGTTCAACACCCCCTGAGGCGGACAAGGTGGGACGCCCGTCTGCACCAGGAATTATCGTAGACGCTTGCCGTTGAGGCGAGAGGAAGCATGCAGGAGAGGGAGACTAACCTGAGAGGCGGCATCCGGAGCGCATCCGAAGGCGCCAGGGGAGTCGCTTCCCCGCGTTCGCCGTGGAAGCGGTAGGCGTGTCGTATGCTGGAAACCGGATCTGGGTGGGGTTCACCAGCAGCAACTCGAACTGCCCTTCCATTGACCGGATGCTGGTTGTTGCATCCAGTGGTGCTACGAAAACAGGTACCTGCGGGCGCCCGAATGCGGGTGGCCTCTTCCCTGCTCACCTGAGGGGCAGTCAGACATTTCACCGGCCGCTCCGGTTAAAACACAATAGACCGGTCTTCCGTTTCCGGAAGCCCGGTCTATGTGGGGGTTTGGGCGGAGAGCCGGGCGAGTTCCGGTCCCGCGCCCGTGTCTGAATTTTAGAAGTGGATGCGGCCGGTGTACTGGACCTCACGGCCGTAGTTGCCGCCTGCGACACCAGTACTCCTACCGAATGTCGAACTGGTTACGCTCAGGTTTGGCTGGCTGGGCATGAACGAGTTCGGGAAGTTGTAGAACTCCATGCGAAGCTCGAACTTGACCCTCTCCGTGATCTGGAAGTACTTCACGGCCGTCGCGTCCCACTGCCAGAACCCGAAACCACGCAGCCCGTCGAAATACCACGGATTCTTGCGCGGCGTATACGGCTGCAACTGCGAAAACACGGATTGTTCAAAGTACTTGCTCCGGCTGGGATTGTCGATTTTGGGGTCGCCATTCACATTCATGGCGCCGAACGTCAGCAGTGGACCGCTGTTCCACATGAAGATGTGGCTGGTGGCCCATCCTCCGATAATCGCATCCAGTATGCGGTTGGCGCCTCCGGCGAACTTCCGGCCTTTGCCGAACGGCAACTCCCACGTCCCGGCGGTCCGGATGTAGTGCCGCGGATCGCGCGTGTCGATCATGGTGAAGTCTTTGTTGAACGTGGCGATGGAATCGAAGAACTCACCCCTCGATTCTTTGCTGTAGTTGTAGCCGAAGCTGAAAGACAAGCCGCCCCGCATAGACTTTTCAGCCTTGAACTGCAGGGAATAATACCTGCTGTCCTTATCCGTCAGGAACCGTTCGGTCAACGTGCCATACTGCGGATACTGCCGCAGCAGGCTTGCGACCGTCACGTTCCGCTGCGTGCGCAGCGCACCGGGCATCTTATCCGCCGGCAAAAGATTGTAAAAGGGATTAGGCACCTGTACGTCCACCTGGCCCTTATACGTGTAGCCGTAGTTGGGGTCGACCTGGTTCAAGTTGTAGTTGTAGTCGCCGCCCCACATGCTGGCATCCTGGATATTGCGGCCAATATTGGTGAAGAACGTGGTGTCCGTCAGGATGCCCCACGGCATCTGACGTTGCAGCGAGACGTTGAAACGGTCGTTGATTGGATGGATCATGTCCTGTGGGAAGAAGGTGGCACTGCCGCCCAGGTTCAAGTAGCGGCCCAGGCTCTTTCCCACGGGCACTTGCAGCGGGTTGTCCGCCGGAAACGGGTTGTCGATCGTCGCCCGCGGCACGCCGTTTAACGGACCCAATATGGCGGTCGTGCGCGCGAATCCGTCTTTCGGCCAATAGTTGGCTTCGGGATAGATAGTCACCCACGGCACCGAATATCGTGCGAAGCCGACACGCAACGAGGTGATATCGTCGATGCGGATCGCCGCGCCGATGCGCGGAAGGAAGACGTTCTTCTGCGAATTGAACACGCCGGGGTGATTGTCGTCGGTGTAGATCCAGGCGCCATTGTAGGTAAACGGCGCTCCCTTGTAGATGGCCGTGACTTCGGCTGGCATCTTCACTACGCCGCCCTGCAACTCTGGAATAGGGTTGGTCAGATCCAGCGTTCGCGAGTACATGCGGTTATACTCGGAAGGCGCTGTCTCCAGCTCATACCGCAGTCCGAGGTTCAGGGTAAGACGGCGGTTCAGCCTGATGTCGTCCTGGAAGAAAAAGCCCCACATCTGCTGATGGGAGTCCACCATCGGAGTGTACTGGGCCTGCCCTCCATTCAAGGCGCCCAGCAGCACCGAAGCATACATGTTACCGCTGCGCGAGGCGTCGAATTGCAGGTAATTGGCGCCCGTGTCGATAGCATTGAAATTGAACGAGCCCGGCCCGGGATTGCCGTTCTGGTCATATTGGTAGCGAAGCTGCCAGCCGGCTTTCATATGGTGCTTGCCGCGATCGTGGGTTACGTTCAGATTCGAGTTGTGGGACCGCCCGCGCACCAGCCACCAGCTTCCGATGCCGGTGTAGGAGCTTCCGTTGCCGGAGAAATTGAAGCGCGGATAATAGATTCCCGGCAGCCCGCGCAGGATGGGTTGATACCAGTTGTTTGGAAACAGCTCTGCCCAGGTGCTTTCGGGAACCTGTGCCCAGGCGGAGTCATAGTCGTCTTCCAGGTAAACGGCGCCATAGCGCATGTTGATCGTTGTGCTCGGGCTGACCATGTAGAGGAAGTCGATGGCAGGTTGTAGCGCGTCCATCAGACCGCCATTGTCGGAGGGAACCGCGGTGGTGCCCCCCCAATTCGGGTTATCCAGGCGGGTTTCGTACTTGGAAAAGCGGGCGTACATTCGCCATTTGTCGCTGATGTTGTAATCCACGCGATTGGAGATGTTCCAGTACTTCAGCCACCACGCATAAGTGACACGGAAGTTGTTAATGCCGGTCAAATCGTCGCCGGGATTGTTCGGCTTCCAGAGATTGTTGATGATCTTTGCCCCGGTCGGGTTGATGCGGCTCTGCGGAATGACGTTTCCGGGGAAGGGTGTGCGAGTGGAGGTGTTGTTAGCCGGATCAAGCAGTGTTGTCCAAGGATCGTAAATAGTGCGCACACTGCCGTCCCTGGCGAGGGAACGCGAGAAGTCCCCGGCACGTTCCAGATCGGTGGGCACCGTCTGGTCCTTGCCTGATGGCTGTGTGTTCTTCCACTGCTCGTAGGTCTGATAGAAGAACAGCTTGTTCTTCACGATGGGACCGCCCACGGTGCCGCCCCAGATATGATTCTTGATAACACTTGCCTTGCGGCCGGCGCCGGTCAGCAGCCGGTTCGTGACAGCGTTCAGCTTCGGGTTGCGTCCGAAGTAATAAGCCGTTCCGTGAAAGTCATTCGTGCCCGACTTCATGGAAACGTTGAGTGTGCCGCCCGCGCTGAATCCGAACTCGGCATCGAGGGCGTTTTGTTGCACAGCCACTTCCTGCACCGCATCCATCGATGGCATGTAGGAACCGCGCGCCGACAGACCCAGAGAGACGCCATCCAGCAGCATGTCGTTCTTGCCGCCCGTGCGCCCGCCGATATCCAGGCCGTTAGAAGACCACATATAGAACGGGTTCCGGTGCGACACGTCCCAGTATTTATTGATCACCGCCGGATTCAGCATGGCCAGTGTGAAGGGATTCCGCGCCAGAATCGGAATGTCCTTGAGCATGCTGCCTTGCACCGTCGTCGTCATAGTGGAAGTGTTGAACTGCACCTGGGCCACTTCCTCTGTGACCGTCACCGTCTCGGTGACGCCTCCAACGCTTAAGGCGGCGTTCACCGTCACGTCGCCACGTGTTAACACGTTTATGTTCTCCTGAACGAAACGCTGGAAGCCGGCGGCTTGCACTGTAATGGAGTAAGTGCCCGGCTGCACGAAATCGAACAGATAAGCGCCGTTTGCTTCGGTCTGGCGCGAAGTTTCCACCCCTGTATTGACGTTTTTCAACGTCACGCTAGCCCCGGCCACAGATGCCTGGCTCGGGTCGGTTACCACCCCCTGTACTCTTGCGCGGTACTCCTGTGCAAACGCCGACGCGCAGCAGAGCAGTACCGCCACAAAGGAGAACGAAATCCACCTTCTTCGAATTAATCGAGTCATTTAAAAATCCCCCTAGCTCTTTCCCGTACCTTGTACTGCGATCACAAACATCGTGATCGGATGGAGGGAACCTATCACAGCAACAAGCTAAAGTCAAGATAGTACCCCGCTTTTTCAATGCCAAGTAGTTCTTCGGACCAGGAAGGATGAAAATGGACACGGCGGGCGAGACGGCGCAGATAGTGAAGTATGCGCGAAGGACCGCGCCGGTGACTTTTTGTTGGCGCTGTGGAAGCCCGAAAAGTGGTCTGGCATGGACGCCTGTCTGCACAGCGAATTGTCGTAGAGGCTCGCCAGGGAGGCGAGCGGAAGCACGCAGGCCGAACCCCTTGTTACAGCCGGCGCCGGCGGAATCCCAACTGCTCCCGCCCGGTCGTGTCTTCAATCTTTCGGTTGGATGGCCGTCCGTGCAGCTTATGAACCGCGGCCTTGCCGGGTGCTTCTTCAGCGCCCAGATCAGCCGCTTTACCGTAGCACACGCAGCCTTGGCGGTACCCGCTTTTTGTCCGCTCTTTACTATCTCCCTCTTAAGAATCCGCGCGTATCGGGTATATAATGCTCCGCACAGAGAGGCTGAAATGCACCAGACACATCTGGGTTTCCTTTTGCTGCTCAGTCTTGCGTTGCCGTACGCCGGCTTCGAACTAGAACGGAGAATCCACTCAGACTTTGCGCATCGTTGAAGATCAGAGTGGTGCTGCTTCCGGCCGCGGGTGGGGGTTGCCTACCGCCCCGCCGATGGGTGGGCCGTACGCGTGAGCGGTGGCGTATTGAATAGTGCGAACCAGATGAACGATCTCACCATGTCTTCGGACCCCGAGCAGCGAGCTTCCATTCCGTTTGCCGCCGACCCGCAGAACCCCACCGCGCTGACCTTGGACAACCCCTTCCCTATCGCTCTCGAAGCGGCTGTTGCCCCGCCTTTCAACGTCGTTTACATTCCACCGGATCGCGTGAACGCCCATAACATTCAGTGGTGCGCCTCCGTGCAGCAGCAACTCTCGGAATCAACCGCGTTCGAGTTGGCCCATGTCAGCCAGGCTTCGCAACTGGATAACAGCCGGAGCCCGAATGACGCGCTTCCAGGAACCGGTGCTTTCCAGCCCCGGGGGCTTTCCCCCAACACCGGCGCATTTCAGTTCGCCGAGCTGAAGTACGGAGATTCCGGTCGCAACACGCTGCGTCAGCCCAGCATGAAAGTTTGGGACATCGGGTTCCAGTTCCGTTGGGAAGCTGGCTTGACAATCGCCAGTTACAATTTGCGTTGAAGTACCTATTCTGAAAACTTTGGAGAATGGACCGCATTATGAAGAAGACCTTATTTCCACTGTTTGTTTTAGCTTCCGCACTCCATGCACAGACGTACGATCTGCTGCTCAAAGGCGGCCACGTCATCGATCCCAAAAACAAGATCAACGCGCCGATGGACGTCGCGGTCGCCGGAGGCAAGATTACGCGTATCGGGGCTGGCATTCCGGCATCGCAGGCCAGAAGGACCGTGGACGTGTCGGGCCTCACCGTCACGCCGGGCCTCATCGACATCCACGTCCACGTCTATCCGCGCCCGGAGAACAAAGATGTCGCGCGGGATAGCAACGTCCAGGCCGACGCCCACACTTTCCGTAGCGGTGTCACTACCGTGGTCGATGCCGGCACGTCGGGCGCTGACAACTTCGCTGATTTCCGTGCACGCGTCGTTGATAGGGCACAAACGCGCGTCCTCGCGCTGCTTAATATCGCCGCTGCCGGCATGGGGACGGGAAAAGAAGATGAGTTGTCCGGTCTTGACCCACAGGCCGCGGTTCGTGTTGCCAAGGCCAACCGCGACGTCGTTGTCGGATTCAAGTCCGCTCACTTCGCCGGTCCGGGGTGGGAATCCATCGAAGCCGCAGTGAAAGCGGGTACCGAGGCGGACATGCCGGTTATGGTGGACTTCGGATACTTGAACCAGATCCGCAATTTGCCGACACTGCTGCTCGACAAGCTCAGGCCCGGCGATATCTATACTCACTGCTACTCGGGCCATCGCGAGGAACTGCTGCCCAACGGAAAGATCAATCCGGCTATGTTCACCGCCCGCAAACGCGGCATCGTCTTCGATGTCGGCTTCGGGGCCGGCAGTTTCTACTGGTATGTCGCTGTGCCCGGTTTTGAGCAGGGATTCCCGCCGGATTCCATTTCGACCGACCTGCATACTGGTAGTATGAATTCGGGGATGAAGGACATGACCAATGTCATGTCGGCGATCCTCAACCAGGGCTCGACGCTCGAGGATGTGATCCGCATGTCCACCTGGAATCCGGCACGCCAGATCAAGCGTCAGGAACTAGGCAACCTCGATGTAGGATCGGAGGCGGACATTACCGTTCTCCGGACGTTAACCGGGGATTTCGGCTTCATTGACTCCGCCGGCGCCGTGAATTCCGGCAGACAGCGGCTCATCGCCGAGTTGACTTTGCGTAAAGGCCGCGTGGTGTGGGACCTCAACGGCCGCGCCGCTGAAAGCTGGAAGACGTTCAAGTATGACCGCAAGAAATGGACCAAGTGATCGCGTCCGGATCGACAAGTGGCTCTGGGCCGCACGGTTCTTCAAGACGCGCTCACTCGCCGCGCGGGCGTGCGATCTCGGCAGGGTGGAGATGAATGGACAGCAATGCAAGCCTTCACGGGAAGTCCGGCCCGGCGACCTGCTAAGAGTGAAAAACGACGCCGGCGATTTTCAGTTGGAGATTCTGGCCCTCAGCCAGATGCGCGGCCCGGCTGCGGTTGCGCAGGCTCTTTACAGAGAGACAGATGCGAGCCGGGAGTCGCGGCGGCAGTTGGCGGAAGAACGTAAAGCGATGCCGTACTTCGAAGCGCCCGGGGAAGGCCGTCCATCGAAACGTGACCGCCGCCAGATCGATCGATTGCGGGGTAGAGTGTGAGGCCGGAGCGGAACGCTGTATGACTGCTCTGTTTGACAGCAGTTCACTGCCGTCTTCCCTGGAGTGGCTGGAAGGAGGCGCTGTGCTTCTGCGCGGCTTCGCCACATCCGAAGCGGAGATGCTAATCGGGGAAGTTGAGCGGATCGCACAGGCAGCACCGTTCCGCCATCTGGTCACGCCCGGCGGATATACCATGTCCGTGGCAATGACCAACTGCGGCCGTGTTGGTTGGGTATCCGACCGCACCGGCTACCGCTACGACCCGGTTGATCCTGCTACCGGGGCGCCATGGCCGGCGATACCGACGGCGTTTCTGGACCTCGCCGCGCGCGCAGCCGCCCAGGGCGGCTTCGAGGGCTACAATCCTGACGCGTGTCTGATCAATCGCTATCTCGCCGGCGCCAAGCTTGGGCTACATCAGGATCGTGACGAGAAGGACGCCTGGGCCCCCATCGTCTCCGTGTCGTTAGGACTGCCTGCCGTGTTCCTGTGGGGCGGCAAGCGCCGCTCCGGCCCGGTGCGCCGGTTGCGCCTTGAGAACGGTGATGTTGCGGTGTGGGGCGGACCCGGCCGTTTCGTCTATCACGGCATCGCCCCGTTGAAGGATGGACAACATCCGCTCACCGGAGCTTCCCGCATCAATCTCACATTCCGCAAGGTGTTCTGATCTGATGTGCGCTGTGATCTACTAATCGACTAATCGGCAGTGCCCGGAATTTCGAAACGGAAGAGCCGGCTTGGTCCGTCTTCCGGTAGCAGGTACAGCGTGCGCCCGTGGATAGCGAGACCTTCATGAGTAAATGCTACGCCGCGATCCGTACGTCCCACATACATTCTCCGCAATTCTTTCAGTCGAGGCCACTCGAGCCAGATCACGGCTCCTCGGCCATCACCTCCCAGGCCGCTTGCAATCAGGCGCCCATTGACGAACTTCATATCCTGGATCGCGATACCCGACGGATTCGCAACACGCCGCAACCGTTCGCCGGTCTTCCTCCAGACGTAAAACTCGCGTGCATCCCAGTTGGCGCCCACCAAGCCTTCCGGCACGATGGCGACGGCTCCTATATGGTCATTGATGTCAAACTCGGCTTGCAAAGCGAACGTGCCGCGGTGGCGTTTCTGCATGCTGGTTGTGCTGGAAGGCCGATACTCCGCGACGGGCACCCATACGCTGCCGCCCTCTATGCTGATGCCTCCCGGATGATAGCGCTCGCCGCTGTGCACTTCGGCGGAGTGAAGCAGCTTGCCAGTCTTTCGATCAAACCGGAAGAGCAGTCCACGCCGGCTACGCGTATCCACGGCAGACACCCACAGGGTGCCGCCCTCTACGTCGATGCCTTGCACATGGTGCGTTTCAGCATGCAGTTCGACAGTTTGCAAGGGCTGCAGGTTGCCCGCGTGATCCGCGGCCATCACAGAAAGTGGAAGTATAGCCAGCAGGAATCTCATTTGCCTCCTTGGATTCGACCTTCCTACGCTCCTCCGCCCAACACTTTGTAAAGGGTAATGAGATTCCCCAGACGGGCCATGCGGAGACTGATCAATCCCTGTTGCGCGCTATACATCAATCGTTGAGCGACGAGGACACTCAGGTAGCTGTCGATTCCCGCCTTGTAACGCGCCTCTGAAAGCCGGTGGGCTGCCACCACCGACTTTACCAGCTCCTGCTGTGCGTTCTGCTGTTCCATTAGCCTGGTCTTCAGGCTCAGAGAGTCGCTCACTTCGCGGAAGGCCGATTGAATCGCCTTCTCATATTCCGCGGTAGCTGCTTCCCGGTCTACCTCGGTCACCTTGAGATTCGCCTTGCGAGCACCTGCATCGAAGATGGGCAACGCGACTTGCGGCGCGAAATTCCACGTTGTGGCTCCGAATTTGAACAAGTCGGACAGATCGGCGCTCATGAGCCCGGCGCCGGCCGTCAGCGCGATGCGCGGGAAGAATGCAGCACGGGCTGCCCCGATGTTGGCGTACGCCGCTTTCAACTGGTGCTCCGCCAGAAGAATGTCCGGGCGGCGGAGCAGCACTTCGGACGGCAATCCCGCTCTGACATCCCTTAGCGAGCCAGCAGAATCCAGGTCGCCGGGCAGCAGATTGGCCGGAACTGTTGTGCCTGCTAAAAGGTTGAGCGCATTCTCATCCAATTCCACCTGGCCGGTGTAGCGGGCGATGTCCACTCGTGCCGCCTCTACTTGGCTCCTTGCCTGGCGGACGTCCAGGTCAGAGGCCATGCCTGCCTCTCGTGTGCGCAGGATCAATTCATAGGAAGCCTGCTGCGTAGCGAGAGTGTCCTGGGCCAGACGCAGGTTTTCGCGATCGGCGGCCAGGGCAAGATAGCTGTTCGCTACCGCGGCCACCAGCGCGATCTGCGTCGCGGAACGGGCCTGTTCTGTCGCTAGAAATCGTTCGAGCGCCGCACTCTTCAAGCTGCGAACACGTCCGAAGAAGTCGAGTTCCCAGGAAGCAGAGCCCAGATTGATGTTGTATTGTTGAACGGTCACGGCCTCCGGAGCCGTCAACCCGGCGAACCCCACGCTTTTGGGAAGCCGGTAGAGATCTCCAGAGGCGGATACGCCAACCGTAGGGAATTGTTCGGCGCGTTGAATCCGGTACAAAGCCTGAATTCTCTCGATATTGAGGGTGGCTATTCGCAGGTCGCGATTATTAGCCAGAGCCAGCTCAATCACAGATTGAAGGCGGCGATCGGCGAAAAACTCCCGCCAGCTGACACTGGCGGCTTCGGGCACATCTGCCGCGCTTGCCTGAACGGCAGCTCCTTTCGGCCAGGACTCCGGCAACGGCGGCGCCGGGCGTTGATAGGCCGCCTGATGGCGGCACCCGCACAGGTAGAAAGCCATCCCCAGGAGAAGAAGTTTTCGATACATGCTATAGCTCCTCTGCCTCGACGCGCCGGCGCTTGCTTCTTTCAAACAGTCGCACCACCATTACAAAAAACAGGGGGATAAAAAAGATTGCCAGAAAGGTGGCTGTAATCATCCCACCCAAGACGCTGGTGCCGATGGCCTTTTGAGCTCCCGCTCCCGCTCCACGGGCAAGCGCCAAAGGCAGAACGCCGAAACCGAACGCCAGCGACGTCATCACGATCGGGCGAAGACGGAGCTTAGCCGCCTCGAGCGTGGCCTCAACCAAGCCTGCTCCCTGCTCTACGCGAATCTTGGCGAACTGAACGATCAGAATGGCATTTTTAGTAGTCAGCCCGAGTACCGTCAGCAATCCGATCTGAAAGTAGACGTCATTGGGCAATCCCCGGAGGGAAGAAGCCAGTACGCCTCCGATCACGCCGAGGGGCAGGGCCAGCATGATCGAAATCGGAACCGTCCAACTCTCATAAAGCGCCGCCAGTACGAGGAAGATGACCAGAACCGAGAAGGAGTATAAGAGCCCGGTCTGCGCCTGGCCGGCACGTTCCTGGTAAGAGACGCCGGTCCAGTCGTAACCGATGCCCTGCGGCAACTTGGCGACGATCTCCTCCATCGCCTGCATCGCCTCGCCGGAGCTTCTGCCCGGCGCGGGCTCACCCTGGAAATTGAGCGCGGGGAAGCTGTTGAACCTCTCCAGGCGCGGTGAGTCGTACACCCACTTGCCCGTTGCAAGAGCACTAACAGGGACCATCGCGCCCTTGTTGTTGCGGACATAGAGCCGCTCCAAGTCGCCAGGAAGCATACGGTATGGCGCGTCGGCCTGTACATACACGCGTTTCACTCGCCCGCCCTGAATGAAGTCGTTGACATAGGCGCTGCCAAAAGCAGCCGATATCGTCTGGTGAATGTTGCTGATGGGGACACCCCACGTGCCGGCCTTTTCCCAATCGATGTCGCTGTGATACTCGGGCACGTCGTCCAGGCCGTTCGGACGGACGCGCACCAGGCGCGGATCCTGCATGGCGAGCGTCATGACCTGCCTGCGGGCCTCCATCAACTTCTCGTGACCGAGGCCGCCGCGATCCTGCAGCATAAAGTCGAATCCGGTGGCGGTGCCTAATTCCACGACGGCCGGGGGCGGAAACGTAAATGCTACGGCGTTGCGCAGTTTGGAGAGAGTGCCCAGCGCCCTTCCGGCGACGGCGGGCGCGCGCAGGTCTTCACGTTCGCGCAGGTCCCAATCCCTCAGCTTAACGAAGGCCATGGCCTGGTTCTGGCCGCGCCCGGCGAAGCTGAAGCCGGACACGGTAAGGATGGACTCCACGGCCTCCTTTTCGTCTTCGAGAAAGTAGCGGCGGATTTCGGACAGTACCTCGTCGGTCTGCTCGCGAGTGGAGCCGGCGGGCAGTTGGGCCATCGTCATCAGCATCCCCTGGTCTTCATCGGGCAGATACGCGGTCGGCATCTTCTGGAAGAAATAAATCATGGCCACGACAATCAAGGTGAAGGCCGCGAGTGATGGGATCTTGAACCGGAGGATTCGCCCGACCGTGGCATGGTAGCCGTCGCGCAGGCGGTTGAACGCGCGATCGAAGGCGAGAAAGAACGGCCGCAACAGGCGAAAGCCGGTCTCCGCTGCTTCGTGCCCCTTCGGTACAGGCTTTAGCAGAGATGCGCACAGAACCGGAGTCAGGACAAGAGCGACAACCACGGATAAAAGCATGGACGCAATTACGGTCACCGAGAACTGGCGGTAAATAACGCCGGTGGAACCGGGGAAGAAGATCATCGGTGCGAACACCGCCGACAGGACACATCCAATGCCGACCAGCGCGCCGGTGATCTCGTCCATGGACTTCATCGTGGCCTCCCATGGTGAGAGTCCCTCTTCGCTCATCACGCGCTCCACGTTCTCCACCACAACAATGGCGTCGTCCACGAGCAAGCCTATGGCAAGCACCATGGCGAACATCGTCAGCATGTTGATGGAAAAACCGAACAGCGCCAGTACGCCAAACGTGCCGAGGATAACCACCGGCACGGCGATGGTGGGCACCAGTGTCGCGCGCATGTTACCCAGAAACAGGTACATGATGAGGAACACGAGGAAGATAGCCTCGAATAGCGTTCTCACCACTTCCCCGATAGCGACACGCACGAAAGGCGTTGTATCGTACGGGTAAATGACCTTAACTCCGGGAGGGAAGTACTGCGACAACTCTTCCATTTTGGCCTTTACCGCCGCCGCGGTGTCGAGCGCGTTGGCGCCCGGCTCCTGGCGGACGGGCAGCACGGCCGCCGGCCTTCCGTTATAAGAGGCCTGCACGTCGTAGAACTCCGTCCCCAACTCCGTACGGGCGACGTCGCGAACGCGAACGATTGATCCGTCGGGGTTGTTGCGCAGAGGAATCGCGCCGAATTCCTCGGGTGTCTTCAGCAAGGACTGGATCAGAATCGAGGCGTTCAGCCGCTGTCCCTGGACGGCCGGTATCCCGCCGAATTGTCCGGCCGACACCTGCACGTTGTACGTACGAATCGCCCCGACAATGTCGCTGACCGTCATGTTGTACTGCGTGAGCTTGTTTGGATCCATCCAAACGCGCATGGAGTATTGCGAGCCGAACGCCTCCACTTCGCCGACGCCGGGCACGCGCGCCAGAGACGGCTGGATCTGCGACACTGCGTAGTCGTTCAGATCGTACAGATCCAAGTTGTCGGTCGTCGACGTGATGCCGACCATAATCAGGTAGTTGCGGGTTGACTTCGCCACCGTGACGCCCTGCCGCTGCACCACCTCGGGCAACATCGGCATAGCGAGTTGCAGCTTGTTCTGTACCTTGGACCATGCCAGATCGGGGTCCGTGCCGGGAGCGAAGGTCAACTCCAGCACGCCGCTGCCCGACGCATCGCTGGTGGCGGAGATGTAGAGCATCCTGTCGAGGCCCGTCATTTTCTGCTCGATGATCTGGACTACGCTGTCTTCGACGGTCTTTGCCGTCGCGCCGGGATAGACGGCACGAATCGAGATCGACGGCGGTGCGATGGGCGGATATTGCGAGATGGGCAGATTGTAGATGGCGAGGGCGCCGCCGAGCATCATGCCGATGGCGATAACCCACGCGAAGACGGGGCGGTGAAGGAAGAATTTAGACACCGCTTCCTCCGTTCGCCTTGTCCTGGCCTCCAGATGCCGCGGGATTGCCGCTTGCGCCGAAAGGAACCGCCCGAACCCGGGCGCCCGGGCGCACCTTCTGAAACCCCTCGACAATCAGCCGGTCACCGGCGACCAGCCCGCTGGTGACCAGCCATTTGTCACCGATGGCACGGTCAAGTTCGAGAATCCGTTCCTCGACCTTTTCGTCCTGCCCCACAACCCAGGCAACGGGAATACCCCTGGTGTTGCGAGTGACGCCCTGCTGAGGGACGAAAAGAGCCTGTTCGTTTACCCCCTCCTGTACAACCGCGCGCACAAACATGCCCGGTAGAAGGACCTGTTGTGGATTGGGAAAAACCAGCCGCAGCGTGACCGAGCCGGTGGCTGGATCTACGGTGACATCCCGGAATTGCAGGGTGCCCTCCAGAGGATAGGGCGTCTTGTCTTCCAGGAACAGCTTCACTTTGTTTTGAACCGTTCCATTGCGTTTGAGCCGTCCGCTTTCCAATCGCCGCCGCAAGCGCAGCAGCTCCGCATTGGCTTGCACGACATCTACGTAGATGGGGTCCAACTGCTGTATGACTGCCAGCGGGGTTGCCTGATAAGCTGTAGCCAGCGCGCCGGCCGTGACATTCGATATGCCGATGCGTCCTGAGATGGGCGCCTTGATGGGAGTAAAGGAGAGATTGATGCGTGCGCTCTCCACGGCTGCCCGATTGATCTCGACAGAGGCCTTGCGCGCCGCCAGACTGGCCTCGGCCGTTCTCAAGGCCGCGCTGGCGTCGTCGTAATCCTGCTGCGAGACCGCGTGAATGGCCACCAGTTCTCTTAAACGCTGCGCGCGGGAACGTATGGCCGGCAGGTTTGCCTCGGCCGTAACAAGATCCGCTTCGGCCGTGATGAGTGCGGCCTTGGCTTGATCGTACGCAGCTTGATAGGGCGCGGGATCGATCTGATAAAGCAGATCACCGGCCTTGACATTGGAGCCTTCCCGAAAAAGGCGGCTTTGGATAAGGCCATTTACCTGGGGACGCACTTCAGCAACAAGATAGGCGGAGGTCCTCCCGGGTAATTCAGTGGTCAACACCGTTCGTTCGGGCCGGATCGTAACGATTGCCACTTCGGCAGGGCCGGTCTGGGCGGGTACGGCGCTTGCCTTGGGCTTACAACTCGAGAAGACCAGGACCGAGAGAAGGAGGCTGGTTACAACAGGATGCTCATTTCGCATTTTTGTCTCGAAGACCTTCGGAAACGCATGCCAACCGCCAAGAGAGCAAACGCAGATAAAAAGACTTACGAGTATACTGCCGAAGATCGCTTCGTCAGCTTCGGCATTTGCCAGTCAATTGCCGAAGTCAGCGGTACTGGCGCTCAATGCCGAGTTTCTTCATTCGTGATTGCAGAGTGGTTCGCCGGAATCCAAGACGTGCTGCGGCCCCGTTCGGTCCTGATACTTTGCCATGTGATTCGTGCAAAGCCCGGAGGATCCGTTCCCGCTCGACAGATTCTTCGAGCCGGGGCGTTCTGGCGGCAAGAGAGGATGGTTTCGCAATCGCCGGAATCGCGATCTGAAGCACGCGGCCAGGACTAAGGATGACGGACCTCTCGATCACATTCTGCAATTCGCGGATGTTGCCCGGCCATTCATAGTTGGTCAAGGCTTCGATGGCGGCGGAGGGAACCGATTCAATCGGACGGCTCATGCGCTTCGCGTACTTCTGTGTGAAGTAGCGAATCAGCAGAGGAATGTCTTCCTTTCGCTCCCGCAGAGGAGGAACCATCAAAGGAAAGACATGCAGCCGGTAGTAGAGATCGCTGCGGAACTTGCCTTCGTCCACCATTTGTTTAAGACTGCGGTTCGTAGCAGCGATGAAACGGACATCCACCCGGATGGTCCGGTTGCCGCCCAGACGCTCCAGCTCCTGTTCCTGGATGGCGCGTAACAGCTTGGATTGTAGTTCCAGCGGGATCTCTCCGACTTCATCCAGGAATAGCGTCCCTTGATGTGCTAGCTCAAACCGGCCGATCTTTTGTGCGAACGCCCCCGTGAATGATCCCTTCTCGTGGCCGAATAATTCGCTTTCCAGTAACGTTGCGGGAATGGCCGCACAATTCACCTTAATGAAGGAGCGCTGGCTCCGGCCGCTCAAGTCGTGCAAAGCGCGAGCCACGAGTTCCTTGCCGGTCCCTGTTTCGCCCTCGATGAGCACCGTGGCGTCCGTCGGGGCTACGACCTGAATAGCGCTCAATACGGCCTGGAACGCCGGGCTTTCTCCGATCATGTGGCCCAGGTTCTGATCGCTGCGGATCTCATCTTCTAGGTACAACTTTTCGGTGGCCAGTTTGTCCTTAATCTGCAAAAGCTCACGGTAGGCGAGCGAATTTTCTGTGGCAATGGCAATCTGGCGTGCCACCTGAACCAGTAGGTCGACTTCGTCGTTCGTAAACGGCTCTCCACTTTTGCGAGCCAGGCTGAGCACGCCGGAGATCCCGTTTATGCCGGTAAACGGGATCGCACAGCCCGAACGGAAGCCCATTTTGAAATACTTGCGGTAGCGCGGAGACTGAAAACGCTCAAAATCGGGTTCGGTTATCACCACTGGTTTCCCGGTGGCCAATGCCTCGCCCTCAGGGAGTCCTTCCGGATCGCCCGATGTTTCCTCAATCTCGACTTGAATACCGCCGGGTGAATGCAGCCCGCTGAGGTGGATTCTTCCCGTGTCCTTGTCTCGTAACCCCACGACTGCCAAATCGTGCGCAACGACGCGGCTGATCTGTTCGGAAACAGCCGAGAAGAGTTCTTCCAGCGGGAGCTTGGAAACCAGGGCATTGGTGATCTCGAACAATACCCGTATCCGGTCGCGCTCGTGCAAGAGTGCGTGCCGCGTCAGATAGCCCTCGACGGAAACCGCGACTTCTGAGGCAACCCGCTGTAGAAATGCCACCGCGCCTTCGTCGGGCTGAAAGGGGTCGGTAAATCCGAATCCCAGTATCCCGAGCCGGCGGTCGCCGTTTGACAGAGGGACCAGAATAATCGCCTGAATGCCCGCTTGCAGCGCTTCGTCCACTACATCACGATGTTGTGTCTCTTTGTAGAGCGGCGATAACACCAACGGCCTCTGATCGCGCCAGACCAGTGCGCCGAAATGATCGCCATCCGCGGGAAGGACGATCTCCCTATTGTTCTTGTAGGGCCGGCTGGTGCTGATCGCATGCAAACGAAGCTGATCGCGCACAGGATCGTGGAGAACCAGCGCTAGAAAATCGAACGAAACGACGTGTCGTAGCGAGCCTGCCAGTGAGTTGCAGAGAGTCTCCAGATCGGTGTGCCCTGCGATCGATTGCGAAAGATCGAAGAGCGCTTTATAGATCTTCGAATCCGGGATTCCCATATCCAGGATGCTACCAAGGGCCGCCGGCTTCGGCAATTGACGTTGGCAGATGTCGATTGTCGGCATGATATTCCTTTAGATCTGCCCATTCCGCGTCGGAATAACCGAAGGGAGCAATTGAAGTTCCAAGGCAAGCCGGTTGCTCTCTTCCCGCGCGAGTTCACCGATCATCGACAAAACGAACGCGTCTTGCTGAGGCGGTTAAAGAGATGGGAATCTCCGTATCGCTGAAATTGCGATCGCGCGATGAAGGAAAATTTCGTTCCGGATGCGGATGTGGCGGGAGCAGGGAGCGTCATCTGCTGGTGTGGTGGTTGTGATCAGATACACTTTGACGCCGGTCTGGGTTAGTCTCATTGAATATGCGCAACCCCACGGATTGGGTTGTGCGTCTATGAGGCGGGGAGGAAGAATGAAACAGTCGTTGCTCGCGAGTCTTACAGTGGCTTCCGTTCTGATGCTTGCTTCATGCGGGTCCATCAAGATCGGCAGGATATTGGATAATCCCACTCGATACCAGGATAGATCGGTCAGTATCGAGGGCACCGTCACGAATTCTTTTGGTGCGTTTGTCGCCGGAGGTTACCAGGTGCAGGACGACACCGGACAGATTCTCGTGCTGGCCAGCGGCTCCGTTCCGCGTAAAGGAGTCAGGGTGAAGGTCGACGGGCGGGTGCAGAGCGGTGTTACGTTTATGGGCCGGTCTTATGGAACCACGATTCGCGAGCGCGATCATAAAGTGAAGTACTGAAAAAATCCAGCCGGGCCGCTTTCTTCTCACAGCGGCCCAGCCACGATTTTCCGCGGCCGGGCCGTGCGCAAAGATGTGCGATGTCAGGCCACAGTCGCCATAAAGGTGGGCAGATAGGACGGGATCCGGCTCGGCTCCCGGTACCGTTGAAACCTGTAACCTACACCGAAGATCGTCTCGATGTATTGGTCTCCATATCGGCTGAGTTTCTTTCGCAACCTGCGGATGTGCACGTCCAGGGTGCGCGTACGAATCTCACGGCTATAGCCCCAGACCCTCATCAGAAGTACATCTCTGGGAACGATTTCGCACGCGTTGGCGACCAAAAGCGCGAGCAGTTCGAACTCTTTTCTGGTGAGGACCAGCGCCGCGGAATCCAGTGTGACAAGGTTTCTCTGGAAGTCCACTTCAAGGTGCTCATCCCGGTAAAGCGAGTTGTGTTGAACCATCACTTTGCTCCCTACTGTGATGCTAGGGTGCGGTCCGTGGAAGGTCGTCGTTAACTTGTAAAAGAAATGTAAAACCGGCTGGGTGGACTTGCATATTGCCCACTGGCTGAGTTTGACGGCGGGTGCATCAATCGATCACATAGGGGCCACCGCCGGAGACCATCAGTTCACGTCCGGCGCCATCTTGCGAATTGATCCGGCATCG
>CAADGY010000117.1 GCA_900696665.1 uncultured Acidobacteriota bacterium | reverse complement strand
GAGGATGTCAACGCGCTCGGCGCCGGAATAGGCCAGGGCCTTGGGTTGGGTAGCAACACCCGCGCGGCTCTGATCAGCCGGGGTCTGGCCGAAATCACCAGGCTCGCGACGGCACTCGGCGGGAATCCGCGAACGCTTGCGGGTCTGGCCGGACTCGGAGATCTCGTGCTGACCTGTACGGGCGATTTGAGCCGCAACCGGCGAGTCGGCATCGAACTTGCCCGCGGCCAGACGCTGAGCGATATCGTCTCTTCGATGCGAATGGTCGCCGAGGGAGTGCAGACAACGTTCGCCGCCGTGGAGTTGGCGCGGCTTCACGGCGTCGAGATGCCCATCGCCCAACAGATGAACGCCATCCTTCGCAATGGTCGCCCGCCGAAAGAGGCCATTCGGGAGTTGATGGAGAGGTCTCTTAAAGGTGAGTAGCGCCGGGCACCTTCTTCTTTTCTATTGCATAGTAGGTACTAGATCATGCAACAGACCACCCCCATCCATGAACTCACCGCGGAACATCGCGTGATAGAGAAAGCCGCCGCCCTGATGGAAAAGATGGCGGACGAACTGGCGGCCGGGTCCGGCGTTGACGGAAGCGATTTACAGGATCTGGTGCAATTCCTGCGGGTTTATGCCGATGAATTGCATCACGGAAAAGAGGAAGCCATTCTCTTCCCTGCTCTTGAAGCGAAGGGCGTGCCTCAGACGGGCTGTCCTCTTGGCGGCCTGGTGGCGGAACATCACAAAGGGCGAACGCTCGTCGATGAATTGATCAAGACAAGCAGCGCCTACGAGGAAAACGCCGCATCCGCGCGCGCGGACCTGATCACCAGCCTGCGGTCTTTACGGGAGTTGTACAACAGCCATATCTGGAAAGAAGATAATCTGCTGTTTCCGCTCGCGGAAAGGCTCCTGGCAGGCGATGACGCCGAGCGCGTAAAGAAGCAGTTTCTGGAAGTCGATGAGCGCATCGGTGCGGATCGCATCCGGAAGCTGGCCGGTTTTGCGGACCGGCTCGACCGCCATGCTGGAAGCTGAACTGTTCGCCCTGCTGGCATCGACGGCCGATGCCGCGTTCAGCCTTACCGAGAGCGGCGAGATTCTTTCCTGGAATAAGGCGGCCGAGAAGCTTTTCGGATTTTCGAGCGAACAGGCCCTGAACAGGCATTGTCATGAAATCCTCGATGCGCGCGGGAGTCTTGGCGGCGCCATATGCATGCGGGATTGCGTCGTTCAGCGGTGTGCCCTGCATGCCGGTCCGGTACCGGATTTTGATATGGAGGCGCGAACCCTCTCCGGAGGGACGGTTTGGGTGAACGTCTCGACGCTCTTCTACAGGAACGTACGCAGTGGCCGGTTGATCATCGTGCACCTTGCGCGCGATATCACGAGCCGGAAAAAGCAGGAGGAACTGATTTCCGAGTGGGTCCGTCTGTCCAGAAGGGTAGCTGCCCTGAACAGCTCTGTACAAGGCGCCGAGCCCGGACCCGCTCTTTCAGAACGGGAAATTCAGATCCTCCAGTTGCTGGCATCTCCGGCCGCGCCCGTTGATGTCGCTGGGGCTCTGGGGATCACGCCATCCACGCTGCGGAATCATCTGCATCGCATCAACGAAAAACTGGGCACGAAGGACCGCCTGAGCGCGGTACTGAATGCAATGCACCGGGGCTTGATTTAGTCGCATCCGTTCAGCGCCGGATTGTTATACCTGTCGTCCTTGCCAGTGACACCTGTTCTATTGTGTCTTCGCCTGGCTCTCCGCACACTGAGACATGGGAACGATAACTCGAACAGCGGCAAGTGAGACCGCATCCACATCACGCTCGTGTCCAGTCTGTGCAACCAGTCGGAAAGCGAGCAATAGTGTCTTGATCGTCTCTTCTTCCCCCGAAGACCGGATGGCGCTCGCGTCCGCGCTGGAGGGGCATCCATGTCCGCAGCACTGGGCCACGTCGCTTCAGGAATCTTTGGATCAGGTCGAACGCACACCGCCGCGGGTGGTGATCTGCGATGCGAATCTGCCGGACGGTTCCTGGCGGGATCTCTGGGACCATCTGCAATTCCTGCCCGATCCACCTGTGTTTCTGGTGATGGAGACGAATGCCGATGAGCGGCTTTGGGCCGAAGTGCTGAACGTGGGGGGCTACGACGTGCTGGTCAAACCGTTCGACGTATTTGAAGTCTTCCAGGTTGTGCGGCAGGCATGTCACACATCCAGCACGCCGCACTGACCGGCTGAGGAAAGCAGATGGCATACATCATTGCGGAGCCCTGCATCGGAACGAAGGACACAGCCTGCGTCGACGCCTGTCCGGTCGACTGCATCCACCCGCGGCGCGATGAGCAGAACTTCGCTTCCGAAGAAATGCTCTACATCGATCCGGAGCAATGTATCGATTGCGGTGCCTGCGTGCCGGTGTGTCCGGTCTCGGCGATTTTCGCTGAATCGGACCTGCCTGCGCAATGGCAGGAATACGCCGAGCGAAATCGTGCTTACTACGTGAAAGAGCAGACCAATGCCAAATGACAGCAAGCCACCGGCGGGCGCATAGCCCGGCGGCGAGCTTTGCCAATACTGTTTACTGCTGTGGTGTGGAGTTCATGCTGGCTGCCGGGTCGGTGCCGATCGGGTCTCCGGAGACGACGATTTCCACTCGGCGATTCTGCTGGCGCCCGGCCGCGTTGTCGTTACTGGCAATCGGCCGGGTTTCTCCAAAGCCCGTCGCGATGGGCTCCGGAACGCCCTGTTCCACCAGGTAATCGCGGACCGCGCCGGCGCGTTGCTCCGAGAGCTTCTGATTATACTCATCGCTTCCTATGCTATCCGTGTGCCCCTCAATGGCGAGCTTCAGTCCCGGATGCGCCAGAACAATGCCGGACATCTTGGCCAGTTTTTCGCGAGCGTCCTGTTTCAGCGTGTACTTATTGAAGTCGAAAAGCACGTCCGACATGTTCACGATCAAGCCCCGAGCCGAATCGCGTGTCTCAAGAATCATACTCAACTGCTTCCGGATCTGCTCACGCAATTGTGTCTTTTCGTCTTCCGCGCGCCGGCGCAAGCGGTTCGCTTCTTCGGCGGCCAGGCGGGCGCGCTCAGCCTCCGCCTCCATTCTCAGCCGTGCCGCATCGGCGGCCGCACGCTCCTGCGCGGCGCGGGCTGCGGCTGCTTCGGCCTCCTGCTTAGCCAGTAGGGCGGCTTGTTGTGCGCGTTCGGCTGCCAACCGGTCCTCCTCGGCCTGAGCCCTGCGCCGGTCTGCCTCCGCGCGTTGGCGCGCTTCCTCCGCGGCCTTGGCTTTGGCGGCCGCTTCCCGTTCTGCCGCGGCCTTTCGTTCGTTGGCCAGCCGCTCCTCCTCTTGCCGCTTGATCGCGATCAGACGTGCGTCCTCAGCCGTCTGAACCGCTTCGCGTGACATCATCGCAATCGGCCGTTTACCGGCTTTGCGCTCCAGATATTGCTCAGCTCGCGCGAGGGATTGCTGTGCTTTGTTAAACGTGTCCGCCGCATATTTATCGGCGCCGGCCCACTTGGCAATCCGGATGGCGTTTCTGGCCTCGTATAGTTCCAGCGGCGTATTTTTGCTAGCGCTCGTCATGGCGATGGGCTGAACTGACGACGGGTCGACGTTCATGGTGTACTGGCCACGCTTCAGCAACTCGTATTTGGCGTCGACAATATCAAAGGCACCCCTGGTATCCGGCCGCAGTTCGTTCTCCATTACCACGACGTCGCTCGGCTGGGTCACTCCGAAGTAAGGCTCCGCGGTTACGATCAACCCGAAGGCCTGCAGCTCGGTTGTCACATTCAGCTTGCTGCGGTTGCCATTCAGAATGAATTCGCCGAGGTTCTGCGCCCGGCCTTCGGGAGTGATGGCCCATAAGACATAAGTGAGGTATTCGGAGCCGTACTGTGTAGCGGGATGCAAGTCGTCCAATTCAACTTCAATTTCCAGGTAACCCTGCTTGCTCTCGACTTTCGCTTCGCCGTTGGCTCGAGGCATTAGGGCTGTACCCTTGAAATCTATTTTCGTCGCGCCACCACGATGCCGGTAGTTGACCGCCTTGGTGGATTTGGAAACCACGGTCACGCGATAAACGGGCATCGGCTGCCCGGATTGAACCTGGTTACTGCCTGGGGTCACATCCTGGGCCGGATTCGCCTGTTGAGCCGGGTTAGCATGCGCGCCGGCTGCAATGGTAACGGTCAACAACAAAAGGACTCTCATGATACACGCCCCTCCTTTAGATTTTTTAGCACGCGAAAAGCCAAATTGGTAAGTAGTTAATTTAGTGGGCTTTGCCTGCCCGCACATGAGCATTTTTTGCACAGCAAATCTCATGGGCGGGCAGCAAAGCGGCGATGTTTCACGCCGGGAGGAACACTATCGTGCTTTGCTAATGTAGTGATTCCGGCTGAAAAATCTCTCTACTGAAAGATCCGTATTGTCAGAATTGCATCTCGCCGGCGCCCGCCGACGGGTGGCAATCGTATACAGCTGGAGCGGTCCCGAATCTCTCCTCGTACTTCCGGGCAATAGCGGACTTGAAGTCCGCCGCGGCTTGCGGCGCTACGAGGTTGACCGTGCAGCCCCCGAAGCCTCCGCCTGTCATGCGCGCGCCAAAAACGGCTGGCATAGCCAGAGCCGTTTCCACAAGGAAGTCCAGTTCTTCGCAGCTAACCTCGTAGTCGTGCCGAAGGCTTTCGTGAGATTCCCGGAATGTCCGGCCCATACGCTCCAGGTCTTTTGCTTCACAAGCTTTGACGAACTCTATGACGCGGCCGTTCTCCGTAATGACATGCCGCGCTCTGCGGTAGACGAGCTCCGGCATGGCTGGACCGAAGGTTTCCAGGTGGCGCATCGTTGCATCGCGCAGGCTCTTCACCAGCGGGTGGCGCTCCTGGATGATCCGGACAGCCGCCGCACATTCGTCTACCCGCTCCCGGTAGGCAGTCTTGCCCAGCTCATGCTTCACCATGCTGTTCACGGCGATAATGGCAATACCCTCAGGTAGGGGAACAGGTTGGTGCTGCCGCGTGCGGCAATCGATCTGGAGCGCGGCGCCGGAGCGGCCGAACACGGAGGCGTACTGATCCATGACTCCGCAGGGCATGCCTACAAAACGATTCTCGGCTCGCTGGCAGAGGTGTACCAGTTCGAGCGGCGGAATGTCCCGGCCGTTCAAGAGAGCGAGGGCGACGGAGACTTCAAAGGCGGCCGACGAGCTCAGGCCGGACCCCAGAGGCACCGTACTGTGAACGAACAGATTCGCGGGCTGGACATCGTAGCCGGCCAGGATGAGTTCCCTCGCCACACCGGCTACGTAGTCGCTCCAATCACGTGCGGGTTCGAGGTCGATGATGCTTGAAATGGGCCACTCGCGCGTCTCGCCCTCACTCTCCGAGCGTACGCACAACTTCCCCTGGGTATCGGGAGCGGCGGCGGTGTAAGAAGCGAGGTCCAGCGCAATTGGAAGAACGAAACCGAGATTGTAGTCGGTGTGCTCCCCAATCAGGTTAACCCGGCCGGGCGCCCGGAAGAACTTCGGCTTGCCGGAATGCGGGAAGGTTTCCTTAAAGCGGCTCCTCAGGAATGCCGGTGTGCCATCCACAAAAGCAAACCTCCGAAGATCAGCATTCCGATGCCGGCATACAAATTAATATTCACATCAGTCAATGGAGCGTGCCGCCCAGGGCCTGTGGCAGACACCGCGAGCAGAATAGCGCCGAGAAGCGTGAAAAAGAGTCCGGACGGTTTGCGCAGATCCATGGCAGCACTCACCAGAAGAGAAAATTCAAAGCGATACAGACCACACCCACGACGATGGCGAGCAACCCGGGCCGCTCATACCAGGGCGCACCGTGGTCGCGCGGAATCTTCGTGACACCGTACACCAGTCCTTCGAGTTCAGCGACCGGCTTGGGTGTTGTGGGCAAGCTCACGGCAATGGTCACCACGAAACAGGTTGTCCAGGCGAATATGGCGACCCAGAAATTTTGCGCCATGATCGACGGGAAGGTGTGTACCGCACCGAGCCATGCGCCCTTGCCCTCCGCCATCGTGAGGCCATGCGTCAGCGCCGCCGCGGATGTGCCCGCCACCAGGCCGGTAAACGCTCCGTGACCCGTACTGCGCTTCCAGAACATGCCGAGCAGAAATGTTGCGAACAAAGGCGCGTTCACAAACCCGAACACCAGTTGCAGCAGGTCCATGATGTTGTTGTAAAGCTGCGCCAGGTACGCTGTCCCGATCGAAAGCGCCACACCGGCAATGGTGGTGATTCGTCCCACCCACAGGTAGTGGCTGTCAGGGGCGTTCCGGCGAATATAGCTCTGGTAGATATCGTAAGTCCAGACAGTATTGAACGCCGTGACGTTTCCCGCCATTCCGGACATGAACGACGCCATCAGTGCCGTGAGGCCCACGCCGAGCATACCAGACGGATAAAATTGGGCCATCAACGTAGTCAGCACCTGGTCGTAATCGTAGCTGTCGCCTTTCACCGGGAGGGAATAACCGATGCCCATGCTGGACAGTGCGACGGCGGCGATTCCGGGGACAATCACGATGAACGGGATGATCATCTTGGGAAACGCGGCAATCAGAGGAGTGCGGCGTGCCGCCGACATCGATTCAGCCGCCATGGCCCGTTGCACCACCAGGAAGTCCGTACACCAATATCCGAAAGACAGGACAAACCCGAGCCCCGCTACAAGACCGAAGATCTCGACCCCCATCGGATTTTGGGAAGCATCGCCGGCGTACTTCCAGGAATGAGTCATTACGCGGGGTAAGCGTTCTGCCATTCCTTCCCAGCCGCCTGCTTTTGAAACAGCAAGATAAGCGAGTGGAATGAAGCCGAGGACGATCAGCAAGAATTGCAGAACTTCGTTGTAGATCGCGCTGGTGAGGCCTCCCAGGAAGGTGTAAACCAGAACAATCCCCGCCGACAGAAGCACCGAGGCGGTGAAACTCCACCCTAGAACGAGCTGAAACAGCAGGCCCAGGGCGTACATGGAGATGCCGGAGGAAAAGACCGTCATCAAGGCAAACGTGATGGCATTCAAGCCGCGGGTTTTTTCGTCAAACCGGAGTTTGAGGTATTCCGGTACGGAGCGGGCGCGGCTTCCGTAATAGAAAGGCATCATGAAGACGCCAACGAAGATCATGGCTGGAATGGCTCCCACCCAATAGAAGTGAGCCGTCATGATGCCGTACTTCGCGCCCGAAGCGCTCATGCCGATCAATTCCTGCGCGCCCAGATTGGCGGCTACGAAGGCAAGACTGGTGATCCAGACCGGCACCGAGCGCCCGGACGTGAGAAAGTCGTCGCTGGTCGAGACGCGCTTTTTGAGGAGCCAGCCAATGCCGAGGACGAAGGCGAAGTACAGTGCAAGGATGAGGTAGTCGACAAAGGTAAGGTGCAAAGGCCCCTCGCGCTATTCAGCCCACCTTTGCGGCAGTCTTTTTCGCCGCCGCCCTGGCGATGTTCCGTTGCCGGATCGCTTCCGCTAACCTCGCCCGGCCTTCAGGCGTAAGCCCACCCTTCTTGCGCACCGGTCTAGGCGACGCTGCTGATTTTTTCTTCGTCCGTGCGGGCTGCGCGGCGAGAGCCTGCGCTTTTCGAGCATTCGCCCATCGGCGCTTTGATGCTTCCGAGATCCGTTTCAGGCCGGCCGGGCTGATGCGACTCCTGCGGACCGGTTCAGCTTCCGCTCTATCATCCTTCACCAAAGATCTCAGCTCTTGAATGGCTGAATCAATTTTCTGACGTTCTGCTTCAAGTGCTTTGATTGCCAACTCTGCGGTTGATCTGTCCATGAGATCTACAGTACTACACAGGTTGGCGTCATCTGGTTGCCGGATTGCTACACTCGTCGCATAGATCAATGTTTCAGAGTCCAAATCAACTCGGGCGGCGCGCGTTTCTTGTTGCCGCTTTGGGAAGCGGAGCCATTACTTCCTATAGTGCGGCGCAAGGCCACCAGACCTACGTAGTCGTGAAGCCCGGCACGCACCCGGGCATCATCTTCAGCCCACAGGAACTGCCGGCGTTGCGGCGGCGCGCAAGAGGTGCCGGCCTTGCCGCGGAAGCCTACACAAAGGTCCGCCGCACGGCTTATGAATCTTATCCGGCGGACCTGAGTGTGAAGCAGTTGGTGGGGCGCGAAGGCAACCGGCTGGCCGGGCAGTTGGAATCCATGGCTCTGGTCTACCAGATCGAGGGCGACCGCGATCTGGCGCGCAAGGCCATCCGCCTGTTTCAATCCGTCGCATCGGGCTGCGATCCACGCGAGTTTTTCCGTACCGTCGATAGCGACTTCTTTGCGACCGAGCATTGGCCCAAGGCGTTTGCATTCGCCTGGGACTGGCTGTATCCGGAAATTTCCGCGGGTGACCGCACCACGCTAATAAGAAATCTGGAAACCTGGTCCGCCGCGCTTTACGAGCACACGGAAGCCTGGTGGTGGCGCGATGCTTCCTACAACTGCGGCGCCATTCCGGTGGGTGCGAATGGCCTTCTGCTCGCCGCGATGCAGGCCGAATCGCAACATCCTGATTTCCGCCGCTGGTTCAACGAGTGCTTTCGAAAAGTGAAGGAGAACTACTTTCCGCTCACCTGGCGCGCCAGCGGCATCTGTAACGAAGGGCCCGGCTACGCGCACTATCACAAGAACCCGACGCAGTTCGCCGATGCCGTCCGCCGCACTGGTGGCCCCGATATCATCGGCGAATCCGGCGCCGTGAACGCCATGCATTACCTGCGGCACCAGTGGATGCCGCAAGGCCGCTGCGGCACCGTTGGCGACAACACCGAATACGGCCGGCGCGTTTTCCAGGCCATCTATTTGCACGGTATTCGCGAACTGTCCGACCAGCCCGGTTTATGGACTTTCGAAAGATACGCCGACCGTGAACGTACGGAGCCGTTTCTCCAGTTCCTGTACTACCCGGACGGTCTCGATCCGGTATCTCCCGGTACACTTGATCTGCCTACCTCTTTCTATTTCGAGATCGACAGGAATCGCGCCGGATACCTCTTCGCACGCAACGAATGGGATAACGAGCAGGCCTCCTGGTTCGCTTTCACCACCCGCTATGCGAACGCCAACCACACCCACTACGACATGAACAGCTTCGTGTTTACGGCATTCGGCGAAGAATTTGCGGCGCACACGAACATTTTTCCGTACCAGCACCCGCATCACGGCGCGGACCTGGAGCACAACATCGTGATTGTGGACGATGGAGGGATGCCCGCCGCCGACCGACCGAACTCGGCCGGAGACGACGGCTCGCTCTACGGTTACATGACCGGGGTTGGCGTGGGCCGCTTTGGCGATTACATGCGCGGAGATGCGCACCGCTCCTATGCCGACCGCTCTATCAAGACGGATACTCCCGCTGTGCGGGCGGACCGCACGATGGTGTTCGCCAAGCAGGGGGCGAATCCATATATCGTCATCGCCGACGAGATACAGCGGGATGACAAGGAACACAATTACCACTGGCAGTGGTACACCATGGCGCACGAGCTCTCCGGCCGTGGGACGCTCGATGAGCCATATTTGATCGAAGGCCGCAACGCCCGCTGCAAGATCGTCTTTTTGGAACCCCAGGCGCCGGAGCACAAATTTCGAATTGTCAAAAGCGAACAGCGGCGGCACGGCGTTGATCTGGGTTTGCTGCGGGTGACAGTTCGCGGTGTTCAGGCTCGCTATATAGCGCTGGCCGCATCCTGGCGGAAAGAGGCGCCGGAGCCGGCAGTGCGGCGTGGGCCGGAAGTGAAGGGCGCCGCGGGCGCAGCCAGTTTCGTGGTGGAAGGAGCGGACTTCCGCGACGTCATCGTGTGGCAGCCCGGCACATCCGGCCAACCGCTAACATGTGGTGACGTCAAGACGAATGGCCTCATGACAGTCGTACGCACGGCCAGTGATGGAACAGTGGCCGGCTACATTCTTGGAGACGGCGCCTCGTTGCGGTTCGCCGACCATACTCTGGTCGACGCGCCCCGGCCGCTGGCCGTCATTGCGGACGCCAAGTACTTGTCCGCGATGGGTGCGCGGCGGGCGCACGAAAATTTGCCGCCCTTTGCCGCCGCAGGCACGGTTTGGCTCCCCTCCCCCGGTGCGGAGGTATGGGCGGATGGCACTCGCGTCACCCCGCACAAGCGGAACGGCGGCATGGCCGTTATTTAGGACAAAGCCGTTTTCGCCCGGTCGGTTTGCGGAACCCAGGCGAGTCCGAACAGTCGCACCGAGATATTGGATTTTCGCGGTCGAACCGGTAGTTCCTCTATCGAGCCCGCGGAAGTGTCAAATTCAGACCGGATGCGGCTGCACTCCGCCTGAAGCTGTTCGTCCAGCTGTTCGCGCTGTGTTTCAAGGGCCTCTACCGTCTCGAGTGCCCGCTGGACATCGCCGGATTCTTTCCGGCTGCGGCTCACTTGACGAACCGCCGCGCCGGCCCGCCGCAGATTCGTCGTGCTGAGTGTCTTGCGCCCAAAAAGCGCGCCTGCCAGAGTCGACGCGATGGAACCCGCCACCGCCAGGAACTGCCCCTGCGACTGCTGCTGCTCGCGCTCCACAGCCTGCCGTGCGCGGCGGATACGGTCCTCCAAGGCCGCGAGTTTAGGAGAGTACTTCTGACGCAATTCCTCGATCGCTCGATCGCGTTGTTCCCTCGACAACTGCTGCACGTGCAGGCGGAAATCCCGCTCTGTTTCTCCCGGGCGGGACATCTCGCCCAACGATGTGCTCCGCCACAAGTTCAGCACCGCGTTTGAAGACAGCCAGTTCACAAAATCCTTGTTCCACCCGGCATAGCTTTTGGCCCGCGCGCCTGCCGGCGGCAACGTGACGAAACGGCTTCCTTCGCTGGGTACCTGCTCGAGCGTGGCGGCATCGATTTCCTCCAGCCACGCATCATCCCAATTCACCGCCAGTACATCGTCGTTGAGTCGTGTCAAATAGGCGCAGTCGCGCGTTTCGTCGACCTTGTTCTTCGCATCGACAAAACGGACCTGCGCAATACCGAGGAGCATCGGTTCATACACTACGCTGCCGCGAGATGGGAAAAAATACTGCGGTATCTCCGGAGGAAGGGCGGGCCGCGGTCCAGCCTCCCGGCTTAGCAGCGCCGCAAGACCGGGAGCTTCCCTGGGTTCGGCCGCTGGCGCGCTGCGTGCGCTCATCAGCCGCTTGATCTCCGGCCGGGTGAGCGGGCCGCGCAAATACGAGAGCGCCCAACGCGTTTCGAATATCACCGGGGCATCCTCGTGTACGTTCTTCATCAGAAAAATTCTGCTGCCGAGGCCCGCGAGAATTTGCTCCATCGCCCCGCGGTCAAACCCCGCGCCGGCTGCCGCCGCTGCCCCCTCCAATCCCTCCATCACACGCGCCTTGTCCCGCTCGGTCTGTAGCCGGCCGATGAACCAGGTTCCCGCGTTCGACAGCCCTTTGTAGTCCAGGTCCACCGGATTCTGTGTGGCAAGAACTACGCCCAGACCGAAGGCGCGAGCCTGCTTCAGTAACGTCAGCAGCGGGAGCTTCGAGGGCGGATTGGCGACGGGCGGAAAATACCCGAAGATCTCGTCCATGTAAAGAATGGCCCGCAAGCTCGTGGTGCCTGGCTGCGTTCGCATCCAACTCATCGTCTGGCCCAACAGCAGCGACACGAAGAACATCCTCTCGGAGTCGTTCAAGTGCGCAATCGAGAAGATCGCCATTCGTGGCTTTCCCTGCGCGGTATACAGGAGACGATTCACGTCGAGAGGTTCACCCGAAAGCCATACTTCAAAACCAGGTGCAGCCAGCACGTTGTTGAGTGCCATGGCCAGGCCGAAACGGTCTTTCGCCGGGTAAAACGATTCAAGATCGAAAACGCCGATACGGTTCACCGGGGGATTCTGAATCTGCTGGATCAGAGTTCCCAGGTCCAGATCCTCACCGTTTTTCCACGCACGATCCAAAATCGTGGCAATCAGGATATGTTCGCGGCTTTTGAGCGGGTCGGCTTCAACGCCGATGAGCGCCAGTAGAGATGTCGTGGTGGCACTGACGCTGTCGCGCAACAGATCGCGATCGTTCCGGATATTTTCGGGCGGCGCCGCGAACGATGCGATCACCGAAACGGGAATGCCCGCATCGCTCCCCGGGGTGTAGATTGAGAACTCAGCGGAATCGCGGAGCTTGCGAATGCGCTCCGGTGTCTGTCCCCACTTCGCCAGTCCATTTCTCCACAGCCCGGCCTGTTCTCTGGCGTATTCCTCTTTAGACAGGCCTTTTCGCGTAGCGCCGTCTTCGTCCACCCAGGGCAGAAACTGTTCCGGCTGTAACTCGGGAAAGTTCAGCAGCAGGTTGGTGAGGTCGCCCTTCGGATCGATGATGAGCGCGGGAATGCCGTCGATGGCCGCCTCTTCGAGCAGTCCGATTCCAAGCCCCGTCTTTCCGCTACCGGTCATGCCGACGCACACCGCGTGCGTCAGCAGATCCTTGGAATCGTAGAGCACCGGTTCATCGCTGCTTTTGCCTTGGGGCAGATTGTAGTGCCGTCCCAGATAGAACGCGCCGAGTTTTTCGAAATCCTGCATGCTTCTCCAGTCTACAATCGCCTTTCAAGCGGTGAATGGCAAGACTGTAATGCCGCCGTGGTTCAATATAGGAGCGGGCTGGTGTGCCCGCAGAGTAGAATGCAAGGCACGGTCCTCCAAGTCAACATTTCACCAGGCGGTCTTCCCAAGTATCCGATCCAGGAAGCGGTTGTAACGCCCTTCGGAATTGAAGGAGACTCGTGCGCTCATCCGGAAGTTCACGGCGGACTGGAAAAGGCCCTGCTGATCGTCTGCTCCGAAGTGATCGAAGAGTTGAAGGAGCGCGGGCACCCGCTTTTTCCGGGTGCACTTGGCGAGAACCTTACGACTGCCGGCCTGGACCGGCGGCAGCTTCGTACGGGCCAGCAATTTCGCGTAGGCAGTGCTTTCATCGAGCTGACACGAATCCGCCGCCCTTGCTCGTCGCTCGATACGATCGGCGCGGGGCTGCAAACCGAACTGTTCGATGCGGCTGTGAAAGCGGGCGATACGCACTCGCCACGCTGGGGCATGAGCGGATTTTACGCGCGTGTTTTAAGGCCGGGTACGGTCAGACCGAACGATATAATCCAGCTTGTGGGCCAGGTTGTCTGAATGCGGCGCTTGGTGGAAGGGGTAGAGTTCCAGGACCGCGCCCGGGCCATTTCCATAGCCGACCGGTTCGCTGGCGCGCTCACTCCCACCATTGAGGAACTCATCCGTTATCTGCTCAGCGGTTCCGCCGATCCGGATTCGGCTCTCCACTGGCTGGACTGCCTGTATAGCCAGAAACGGATGTCCTTCGAGAAGATCGTCCGCTCGCCCGTGGCGCTTCAGTATTTCGTCACCGTCGCTTCGCACAGCCGGTTCCTCGGCGAGGCGGTGGTGCAACAGCCAGAGTGGCTGGAAGAGTTGCCTCAGAGTGGCGATTTGCATCGCGTGTTGTCATCCGAGGAACTCGAGGAGCGGCTCGACAAATTTCTATCCCGCGGCCAGTCCAGCGAAAGCACCGGACGTTTGCCGCGGGCGCCCGATGGAACCTCGTCTCTTTTGGAACTGGCCCGGTTCCGCCGCAAAAACATTCTTCGCATTCTGCTCAGGGATGTCATGGCATTCACCGGCCTCGCGGAAGTTACCGAAGATCTCTCGAACCTCGCCGACGCGGTTCTCGATCTCTGCTACCTCCGGATTCGGACCGGTTTGGTGGAGAGATACGGAACTCCCCGCTATACAGACCCATCCGGCAGAGTCCGGGAGTGCGGGTTCAGTGTAATCGCGTTGGGGAAACTCGGTGGCCGTGAGCTCAACTACAGTTCTGATATCGATCTGATGTTCCTGTACTCCGGACCCGGCGAGACCAGTGGCCCGAATTCCATTTCCAACAAGGAATTCTTCAAGAAGGTGGCAAATGAACTCACCACGCTGCTATCAACCTACACAGCGGAGGGAATGTGCTACCGGGTCGATCTTCGCCTGCGGCCCGATGGACGGTTCGGTGAAGTCTGCATGTCCGTGGATGGAGCAAAGTCGTACTACCAGAACCGCGCCCGCGACTGGGAGCTGCAAATGCTCATCAAGGCGAGGGTTGCGGCGGGGGAAAGAGCGCCCGGCCGGGAACTGCTGAGCTTTGTCGAGCCAATCATCTATTCCACCACGCTCGATTTTTCGGCTGTGGAATCCGTTTCGGCCACCAGAGAGCGAATCGCGGAAAAGCTCCAGAGCAGGCGTAGCCAGGCGGCGTTCGATATCAAGCTGGCCCCCGGCGGCATTCGCGATATCGAGTTTCTGGTGCAGTGCCTCCAAAGGCTGCATGGTGGGCGGGAGGCATGGGTGCGGCATGGCGGAACGCTCCAGGCGCTTTTCCGCCTGCACGATAAGGGTCTGCTGTCGGGACCTGAGTACGGACGTCTGGCCTCTGCCTACCAGTTTCTGCGGGCCTTGGAACACAGGCTCCAATTCTATGAGGACCGGCAGACGCACGCTTTGCCTACCCACACGCAGGAACTTGAGATTCTGAGCCGCCGCATGCCAGCCTCGGAAGTCGGGCGTGCCCCCTCGGCGGAGAACCTGCTCAGAACTCTGAACCGTCACCTCGAGGAGGTTCAGATTATTTATGAGCGCGTGATTCACGCGCAGAATCCGACATACTATACGGCGGCCGTGACTTTTCCCGCGGCCGGTGTTCGTGAGGAGGCCTCGGTCACCATGAATCTTCCCGAAAAGACGGGCGCTCCCGAAATGGCAAGCAACCTGATTCGCTTTCTCGATCAGAAGGCCCCCGGCCTGGCCGCTGTGCTCGCACAGAGCCCTTTGAAGCGCAGTATGAACACCTTCGAGCTTTTTCTCGAACGCGTTCTGCCGAATTCCGAGTGGATGCGCTGGCTCGACAGCGATGCCGTTCTGACCGGCTATCTGCTCGACCTGTTCGACCACAGCCCTTACTTCGCAGAGCAGATGGTCCGGACCCCCGACCTGCTGTCGGACCTGATGAGCATGCGCGAACGGCCGGGCAGGGATCCACGGTATACGGAACTGGCCGCGGTCATCACGGAGGCTACCGCCTTGCGGCGGTTCTTCCGGCGCGAGATGTTCCGCATTCAGGCCGAAAGTGTGTGCACGGGTGCTCCCATCTTTTCGACCCTCGTCAAGACTTCTGAGCTTACGGATGTGACGATTTCGACGGCCTACCGCATGGCGGTGAACCACGTCCTCAGCGCGAAAGGGCCGCAATCGGCGGATTATGCCGCGAAGGACCAGTTGCTGGTCATCGCCCTGGGACGTCTGGGGATGCGGGAATTCGACCTTGCTTCGGATGCCGATCTTGTCTTCGTCCTGCCGGATGCCGACGCCGGTGAACTCGTCTTCTGGACGCGCGTGGCGGAGCGCCTCATCGATATCCTGACGGCTTACACGGGAGAAGGCGTGATGTTCGCGGTTGACACGCGGCTGAGGCCAAATGGGCGTGAAGGCGCCTTGGTTCAACTCGAGCGAACCTACAAGGAATATTTCGCTGAACGCGCCGAGGCTTGGGAAGGAATCACCTACATGAAATCCCTGGCCGTCGCCGGCGATCTGGAACGTGGGACTCAGTTTCTCAACAGCTTACAGGAGGTGGACTGGCGCCGCTATGGCCAGAGCGGGCGTTCGAAGAAGCTTTTGCGCCAAATGCGAATGCGGCTGGAAAAGGAGCAGGGGGCTGCTAACCCCCTAAAAGCCGGACCCGGTGGTTACTATGACATCGATTTCTCGCTGATGTTCCTGCGGCTTAAAGGCGCCGGTATTTTTTTCAAGGTGTTGAATACCCCACAAAGGATTGAAGTTATTGAAAAGATGGGCCATCTCGAGCGGAATGATGCCATCTTCCTGAACGACGCCGCCACTCTTTACCGGGCTGTCGATCACGGACTCCGTGTCTTTACCGGCCATGCCGAAGGCGATTTGCCTTATGCAGCATCCCATCTCGAGGTGCTGACCGAACTGGTGAAACGCTGGACTCCGGAACACCTGCACGACCAGCCGCTCCGGACGGAAGTAGAGCAGATCCGCAGCCGTACGCGCGACTTTTTCGACCGCCTATTCGCCTGAACAACACGCTTTAGCAGGCTGCTGAAATTCGGACTGATGGACGGCTGAAGCTCTCTTCCGCGTGGTTTTCGGCGAGTTTTGGCGGGCCGGCCGGCGGAATCCGCGCCCTCGCCGTGCTGAAAAACACCCCTTTTCGG
>CAADGY010000116.1 GCA_900696665.1 uncultured Acidobacteriota bacterium | reverse complement strand
CTTTGACCAAGCCGATGAGCTGGCTGACGTCGCCGGCTTCGGGTTGGTCGTAGAAACCCCAGTTGAGCCAGCCGCACGCGAGGCCAGCCGTGGACTCGACCAGTTTCCTGCACCATTGCGACTGTTGCTCCTCTGTGGCGGGCGCATGATTGCCGTAGTTCAACCTGCCGCCGCCATACCAGCCGAACTCGGCGATGATGACGGGCTTGTTGAAGCGCGCCACCTCGCGCACGACCCCCTCGAGGTAGGCGAGGTTCTTCGCTTCCTCCTCCTCGTTCTGATACTCGTAATGGCCGTTGGCCAGCGGGTAGAAGTGGATTTCCATGAAGTCCAGGAAACGCGCCTGCCGTTCCGGACGAAAGGCGGAATAATGCCAGCAAGCGGCGATCGCCGAAGGCACGGACCACTGGATCAAACCCACGGTCACCAGGGCCCGCGGGTCGGCTGACTTGATCGCCGCGACCTGGCGGCGTGTCCACTCATCGGCGATGTCTTCGCGGAAATGTTGGAAGTCCAGCAAACGTGCGCAGCCGGTGCAGTCTTCTTTCGGAGGAATCGGAATGGAGCCGAGGTTCAAGTTCTGATTCGTCAGTCCCCAGGATTGAGCGATTTGATCGGCGCCGGTGTATTTCTTCTCCAGCCAGCGATTCCACTTCTCGCGCATGGGCGGCGTGTCCCACTTCACTTCCGGCTCGTTAAGGAGGTCGTAGGCGAAGAGCACTGAGCGATTGCGGTAACGGGCCGCGAACAGTTTCCAGAATTCCTCCAACGCGCCCAGCACGACTTCGTCGGCGATGCGATCGCCCTTCGCCCACGGCGGCAAACCTTCCCAATGGTCCGGCCCGGTCGGATGCACGTAAATGCCGGCTTCCTCCGCCAGCGCCAGAAACTCATCGAACTTTGCCAGCGCCTCCGGCGAAACGCGGTTCGTATCCATGAGGAACGAACCGTAGGTGAGGAACACGCGCACGCAGTTGACACCGAACTGCTTCATCAGAGCGAAATCCTTGCGCGTCGCCTCGGCGTCGAACTTTTTCCAAAGCTGCGGCGCCCAGCCTTGTCCGGGCCGGAAATAATTCACGCCAAAGGGAACGAAGGGTTTGCCCTGCTCGGTCTCGAAGCCGCGGCCATCGGCGGCGACGCGGAGACGAGGCAGGCCGGCTTTGGTGGCCGGTTCAGCCCCGGGCGCAGGCGGTGCGAGATTGAGCATCAGTACGGCCAAAGCAACCATGACAGCTACCTCGGCGCGACCTGCGCGATTGAATCTCCTGGTTTGCTGGGATGCGCACTGTCTCGTCATAGAACCTCACGGCTTTTCCAACTTTACATCAGAGTTGCAACCAGTTTCGCAAACGCCCGTCGAGCGCCCGGACGTCGGCAGGGGCAAGCGTGCCAACGATTTTGACAACCAGTCCTTCTTCGACCGTGGCGATTTGAGCCTTAATACCGGAAGGAACGTTCAGTCCGGCGTTCTGCCAGTGAGTCATTGGAAAATCCGTGTTGGAAAGCACCGACGAAATTGGAACCAGAAACAGGTCCGCACCCTTGCGGCCAATGACGACTGCGGGCCGGACTTTGCGGCTCTTCAGATTCGTAAAAGGAACCGGGAGGAGAACGACGTCATTTCGTGAGCAATTCATTGAAGACATCGTCCGCGTCGTTATCCCACACCTTGGTCAAGGCTTCCTCCGACAATTTCAACCACGCTTCGCGATCCAGATCGGTTTCGATCGTGACACGCACGTGGGATTTGTCCGGCAATGACAACGGACGCGGCAGCAGCAGCTTTCCGTTTTCGTAGATCGCTTCAAGGGTCGTTGTCATGACATGAAACTAACGGCGGGACCATGTCCTGGCAAGATACCGTTTGCCTCGTCTGTTTCGTCGCTGACCGCTCCGCCGTCAGCCTTTGTCCTTAAGCCACCGGCAGTCTCCACGGCGCGCGATAGGGCTTGTCGGCCCATTTCGCCGCCTCGGCATCGCCAACGATTTCTTCCTTCACCGGATCCCATTTCAGTTTCTTGCTGGTGCGGATGGAAATGTTGCCGAGGTGGCAAACCGTGGCCGAACGATGTCCGATGGCCACGTCGCAGATCGGCAGCTTGCGGCTCTTGATGCAGTCGAGCCAGTTCTGATGGTGCTGCCGGCTCTCGTAAAGCCGCACATCGCCGGGTTTCAGGGGTTCCTGGAGAATCGTATCCGGCCAGGCGCGAATGACGCCGCGATTGATGTAAAGCAACCCCTTCTCGCCCTCGAAAATGCAACCGTTGAATTCGTCCTTGCCGTTCAAAATCTCCAGGGCCTGTTCCTTCTTTTCGGGGAGCAGGTCCGCCACCTTGATCTGCGGGCTGCGACATTCCACCACGACGCCGTTGGCGTATTTGTAAGTGATGCCGAACTTGGGCGGGGTTTCGAATCTCTTCTGCGGATCCATCTCACCCTTGCCGTCAATCTCGACCGGCCCGGAGTCGTCCATGCCCAGCGCCCATTGCGCGATGTCGAGGTGATGCGCGCCCCAGTTGGTCATCTGGCCGCCCGAGTAGTCCCAGAAGAACCGGAAGTAGTAATGAACGCGATGCTTGTTGTAAGGCCGCCACGGGGCCGGCCCGAGCCATAGATTGTAATCGAGTTCGGGCGGCGGCTCGGAGTCCGGCACGGCTGGTTCGGTGGTCCAATTCACGCCCACCAGGCCAACAAGCACCCGCTGGATCTTGCCGAGCCGGCCGTTGCGGACGTACTCAGCGGCCTGAAGAAACTTGCTGTCCGAGCGTTGCTGGCTGCCGCACTGCACGATGCGGTTGGTCCGGCGGGCTACTTTTACCATCGCCTGGCCTTCGGCAATCGTCAGGGTAAGCGGCTTCTCGCAATACACATCCTTGCCCGCCTCGCACGCATGAATCGAAGGCAACGCATGCCAATGGTCCGGCGTGCTGACCACCACAGCGTCAATGTCCTTGCTTTCGAGCATCTGGCGATAGTCTTTGAACGCGGCGCAGGAACGCTTGGCGGTTTCTTCCACGCGCTGTTTCGCCTTGGCAAGCCGGTCGCTGTCCACGTCGCACACGGCCACCGCGTTTTTCATCAGCGCACGGAGGTTGCTTCCACCCTGGCCACCCACCGCGATGAATCCGACCCGGATGAACTCGGACGGATTCTGACCGCTCTGCGCGCGGGTGCGGTTCAAAAAGATGCTGGGTAACGCCAGACCGGCGCCAACCGCGAGTGAGGTGGTGCCG
>CAADGY010000115.1 GCA_900696665.1 uncultured Acidobacteriota bacterium | reverse complement strand
GGCAACTTGGCGTCAACCTGCCAAGCCATCTCCAACTCAATCGCGAATGTAGTGTAGACTCGGTAACCGCCTAAACCTGTTTTCAATGGCTTAGGCCGGATTTCGTCCCTGTGGTGACGAACTTGGGGTAACTCCCGTGGATGCAAATACGAATCTTCTCCCTTGCGAATCTCCTGCTATCTCATTGAGCTACTTAAGCATCGGGCCGACTGTGCGAAGTTCCTGTCTACGTCCCCCGTGTCTCAAGGATGGCCGAATTCGTGGGCCCGGGGAATCAAGTCGAAATAGATCGCATCCGCTATCGGCGTATGCCAGTAGCCGGCAAGCTGTGCATACGCCACAACGCCAAGGAAAATGGCGCAGACGGCAGCCGCCATCGCCCACGCGGGCAGCACACGTTTGCGGGGCAGGCTCATATGGAGAGCATCGTCGGCCGGACACACCGCCACGCACTCCAGGCAGCCGGTGCATTCCACCGATTGGACCGTAATGAGCCGGTCTACCGGCAACAGCGAAGGGCAGGCTTTGGCGCATTTGGCGCAGTCGATACAGGTTTCCGGATTGCGGCGGATGCGCGCGGGACTAAAAAACGCCGCAAGACCCATCAACGCTCCGTACGGGCAGAGATAACGGCACCAGAAGTTCTGTACGAATACCGAGAGAATCACCAGCATCGCCAGCGTAATGGCTGAAGTCATTCCAACGTAGCGGAAAAAATTCAGCATCTTCACGTCGGAGATGAGCCCGTATGGCCCCTCGAGAAACGCGCGGCTCGCCTCGACAGACATGCTGCCAACTGCGTAGAGAAACAGTCCGAGCAGGATGTACTTCAGGCTGCGCAACGGGATGTCGAGCCAGCGGGGAAGGTTGAAGTTCTTCTTGAAGGTGTCCCGGCCCAGTCTCCACAGATACTCCGATACGGTGCCGACCGGACACAACCAACTGCAAAAGGATTTTCGAAACAGAAACGAAATCGCTAGGAATGCGATGAGCAGGAACATGCCGGCCACGTGCACGCCTGGAACATATCCGGTCACCAGCAACGTCTTGAGATTCATCAGGGAGGCGATGGGCAGCCAGCCCTCCACCCCAGGCGGCCGTTCCACGCGGAGCGAGGTTCCTCCGGTCTCAAAAAAACGCACCCAGAGATAAAACTCGACGCCGATCCAGATGTTGAGCGCCAGAAACAGAAATTGCACCGTGCGGCGCAGCATCTGCGAGCGGTCAGGCACATTCCGCCGCACCAGTTTCTTCTTTCTTTTCACTGGTGTGGTATCGGCGTCGGCCTGGAGTTCCGTTCCGGAAATCATCGGATCGCTCCTGAAAATCCAGCGTAGGGCCGGTACTGGCCCCTGGGCAGTGACCTCAGTCACGAATCAGGCCGCGCCGCCGCTTCATTTCCGTTGAAATCGCCTGCAGTTCTTCCGGCGCGAGGTTCGCCCGGCATACGGCGATCAGCCGTGTATTCTCGAATTCTATGTGTGAGCGATAGTGGGACGCAAACTGCTGCACGATGCCGCGGTACTCCTCGGCAAGCTCCGGCGTAACGCCCGCCCGAAGCTGCGCGCACACCGCTTTCAGCTTCCCGTACATTTCGTCCGCGACCCGGTGATCCCGTTCCAAACGTTCGATTTCGCCGATCTCGTCCGGAGTCAGCCGCGGGCGCAGCCGCGGGAACGTACTCTCCTCCTCGTCGGCCGTATGCATGATTCCGCTGGTATCGAAGTAGCGGAAGCAGCCTTGAATCGCATTCAGGGCATCCGCGGTGTGGGTGTCGAGCACCGCGCCGGCCCGCTCCAGAATCGCCAGTCTCTCTTCAATGCGCCCGTGACAGGCAACCAGGTGCTCCAGAGGATGGTCTACCGTCGAGTTGGTGACATCCAGTCCCCCCTGGTTACGGATCAAACGTTCTACCGTAAACATGCTTTCATAGTATCGCTCTCCGGCATTGATACCTGTGACGTCCATCACAGATTCAGCGCACCGTATGCCGCAACATCTTAGGTGAGAGGTGGCTTTGTATGGCGTATGAAATTCATGAACACTGCACGGGATGCGGCATCTGCCTGTCTGTGTGCCCGAATTACGCTATCACGGAAGGGGCTCCGGTTTACAAGATCAATCACTGGTTCTGCACGGAGTGTGTCGGCTATTCCGATGAGCCACAGTGCGCGGAAGTGTGTCCGGATGATGCTATCGGGCCATCCGGCTCGGCATTCGCGCTATTGCTCCCAAACCCGGTTTAGCATCGCGGCCAGACGAACGCCCGCTTTGGCAAGTTGCACACGGACGGCCGTCTCCGCCTGTTGCTGGTAATGAGCGCCGACCTTTCGTGACAGGTGCCTGTAGGCGGCTTCGCGCGCCACCGCATGTGACTCCGCGGCCCAATCGGCGGTCGTTCCGCGCTCCCAGCCGGAGCGAACGATCCGGCACAGCCCGGATGCCAGCGCCGCTTCCTCTTCCATACGCTGCAAGATCTCCGTGTCCCACACGCTGTGCAAATTAGCCGGGGTTTGAAAGTAAACCACCTGCGTCCTGTTGCCACCTTTGTCGTTACGGTCACCCACGTGTAAGGGCTGGTGAAGATCCGCCACAAGATGTATAAGGAACTTCAGCGCGTCCCGCCGGTTTGCCGGCTTCTCACGGGGGTTGGTGAGCACGGATCGGAAATCGTCTATTTTCGATACGACACAGCCGCCCGGTGGGCAGAAACTCAGGATGTCCGGATTGCGAGCCTCTATGGGAACATTGATGTAATGCCATTGACCGGTTTCCCGCCGGTAACGCCTGATTTCATCCGCCCAGGTAGACACTTCAACGAGGGATTCGCTTCCTAACAAATCCTGGACCGCTCGCCGTGCCTCGGGCGACAAGCGCTCGCTGGCGACCATCGCAACCACGCGATGCCCTTTCGCTCCCCAGGGTTGCGCCGGTCCCGCAAGCAGAAGAAGCGGGACAATCCACCACAGAATTAAACGTGGCGTCCGAAATGATTGCGCACCCGCTCCTGGGGAGTCGTGGCTCACCGGGGAGTGGCTACCGGGATACGCAAACAGAAGCGCCGTGTTGGTTAGGTTCCTCCTCACAAGCGCATCAGAATCTCGATTTCGCAATAGCCGGTGTTTTCTGTTCCTGCTCGGGCAGCGGTTCTTTGGGCTTCAAATAGAGATCCGTCAGGCCTTCGCGCAGAACGTTGAACGCGGTTTCAGGATCGTCGGCGTAGGTGAACAAATTGAGATCCGAGGCACTGATGGTGCCGTATTTTATCAGAGCATCAAAATTCAGGACCTCTTTCCAGAAACTGGTGCCATACAGCAGGATTACGATCTTTTTCTGGAGTTTCTGTGTCTGTACCAGGGTGAGAGTCTCCGCCAGTTCATCCAGCGTGCCGAATCCTCCCGGAAACACGACGAGAGCCTTGGCTAGGTAGGCGAACCAGAACTTGCGCATGAAAAAGTAGTGGAACTCGAAGGAGAGTTCCGGGGTGATGTACGGATTGGGCAACTGCTCGAAGGGCAAGCCGATATTGAGACCGATCGTTTTGCCGCCGGCGTCCTGGGCTCCGCGGTTGCCCGCCTCCATAATTCCCGGACCGCCGCCGGTGCAGATCACAAACCGGCACGTGGAGTTCTCTAACCCGTCGGACCATTCCGTCAACATGCGGGCCAGGGTTCGCGCATCCTCGTAGTAGCGCGCCATCGGCCCCCGCTCGTTGATGCGCGCGGAGCCGAAGAACACGATCGTATCGCGGATCTTTTCCCGCTTCAGATGGCTGAGAGGTTCGAGGTATTCCGATAGAATCCGGATCGGACGCGCATCCGCGCTCTCGAGAAACGCTTCATTCTTATAAGCCAGAGGACTTCGGTCGGAGAGTGGTGATTTTATCATTCGTCGGATGTGCTCCTGCGAGTGGATTGAAG
>CAADGY010000114.1 GCA_900696665.1 uncultured Acidobacteriota bacterium | reverse complement strand
GAGCCGCCTTTGTTGACAGAAGCCAAAGAACCGATGTATGGACTCCTACCGGCTCCCGACAAAAGCGCCAGCGGGCAACCGGTTCGCTTCTCCCGCCTGGACTGGCAGCCGGAGGAAATCGTGGACGCCACGCAAAGACGCGGCATTCACTTCTCCAAGGAATGGCTTGACTTGCTCAACCCCTCAAACCGGTCGGGGGAGTTCAAACAGCCGGTCATGCCGTTGAAGAAGGGACACATCGCCATGCTGATGGCCTCCGGAATGATGGGGACTCTGCGCCTGAACGACGACGATGGCAAGCCCATGCTTGTTAAGGGGCGCGTGGTGAAGGTCACGGAGAAGATTGAAGAAACCACAGACAAAAAGGGCAACACAACATCGGAGGTCTATCGAGATCGCTTTGTCTCAACGGTTGCCATCCTGCGACAGAGCGGGATCGAGATCATTGACAAGGTCGAGCCGCTCTCGAAGTTCATGCACAAGTATGGAGACCAGATCGGCGCGCACATCCTGTCCACGTATCGCCCACTGTACAACTTCGATCCCACGCCGGAAGAGACAGCCATTCTGGACACGTTGGGCGCGAAGCGCAAGCCGTTACCCGGACAAGAAAAGCCAGGTCTGCTTCCAACACAACGTCACATCGCGGCTGGAGTTGCAAGAGCGATCAAGAAACATGGCGTTGGAAACTTGCAAGGGGAAATGGGAGCCGGGAAGTCAATTACGGGCGCGGCAGTCATGGAACTTTTGGATGCTTATCCCGCCATCGTCCTTTGCCCGCCCCATCTTGTTCCCAAATGGATTCGAGAGATCGAAGAAACCATTCCCGGCGCAAGAGCAATGGAACTCACGCGCATCGGGCGCAATGCAGATGACCCCGGCGACGTGAATGACGTGCGCAGATTCCTTCAACTGTGTGAGGAAGGGAAGTTGGGGCAGAAACCTGTGGCGGTCATCGCCCATACCTCCGCAAAATATGGCGCCGGTTGGGAACATGCCGTTGTGCGAAAGAAGTTCGTTGAGGAGGAGAATGGCCGCGTGTTTGAAGCCCTGGCTTGCTCCGAATGCGGATCACCCATTCAGATTGATCTGCCCGGCGGATTGGTAACCACAGCAGCCACAATGGAAGAATTGGGCGACAAGCGTCGTTTCTGCCGGGCTGAAATCACAGGTTGTGAACTGGATGAAAACCGGCGGCTGGCGCGCGATGAGCACGGCAACTCGGTTTGGGGAAAGAGGATTTGCGGCGCGCCGCTGTTCCAGTTCACCGGACGAAGATGGGCGATTGCAGATTACATCGCCAAACACGCCAGAGGCAAATTTCAATTGCTCATTGCCGATGAGTGCCACCAGTTTTCCGCGAAGGCATCGGATCGGGGCATTGCATTTCACCAGCTTGTCGGCGCAACCAAATATGCGCTTACGCTGACGGGCACGTTCTTTGGCGGGCGCTCGACTTCCATCTTCTGGCTGCTCCACCGTCTGAACGCCGGCGTGCGCAGAGACTTCGCCTTCAACGATGAGAAACGCTGGGCGCGCTTGTATGGCGTGCTGGAGACGACTCGGAAAAGTAAACGCACTGACGATGACGGCGACGAAGACGGTTTTACCGGCAATCGCCGCTATCAAAACCAGGCGAAGGAACAGCCGGGTATCTCGCCAGCCATCGTCAACCGCCTCCTCGATACGACCGTATTCCTGTCCTTGAAGGATTTGGGACTGGCTCTGCCTCATTACGCTGAGGAAGTCGTGACGCTAAACATGATGGACGAGCAGGGCAGACAGTATCGCTCGATGGAGAAAAAACTGCGCGACCTGGCGCTCAACAACCGCCGCTATCTCTCGACCTGGCTGCAATGGACTCTCGCCCGTCCGAACTCCGCCTTCCGCGATGAAGTGGTGGAGATTGACGAAGTGGATCGCAAGGGTGAGATCGTTCGCAAGCGGCAACTGATGACGCTTCCCGCCGTGGTGGATGGAAATACGATGCCCAAGGAAGGCTGGCTGGTGGATTTCTGCCGCTCCGAACGCCAGCAGGGACGCAAGGTGCTGATCTATCTGCGCCAGACGGGAACCCGTGACATTCAAGACCGTATCCTGAAGATTCTGCGGGATGGAGGCGTGCGTGCCGAGGTCTTACACAGCGGCGTCAACCCGCGCAAGCGCGAGGAGTGGATCGCGAAAAGAGTCGTGGGGCTGGATGCGCTGGTGGTCAATCCACGTCTGGTTGAGACTGGGTTGGATTTGATCGCCTTCTCTTCGGTGGTGTTCGGTGAGATCGAATACTCGTTGTATACCCTGTGGCAAGCCGTGCGCAGGGTATGGAGATTGGGTCAGACCAAACCTGTGAAGGCAATCTTCTCGGTCTACAATGACGCGATGGAGGCGCGTGCCCTGGCGTTGATGGGACAGAAGATGAAAGCCGCGCAGTTGCTCTATGGGGATGAAGTCGGCGGCGCTATCGTCCCCGAAGAAGATGGCGACATCCTGATGAAACTCGCACGGGAAGCGCTTGAATCTGCCGACCTGCCCGATCTCCAATCCCTATTCGCCGATGAAGTGGTTGTCTCTAACTCGCCGATGGGATGCCCGACGGCTCCGAGCGCGCCGTTACCGGTTCCAGAGACGCCCCAAGTTGTTTCCTGGGCAGACTGGATGTCTCAAAGGTGTGTGGCGGTACGGTCAGGTGGTCGCGGACGGTCCAGACAGGCGGCGCAAAATCAAATCTCGCTGTTCTAAAACGACACCAGCCCGGCTGGGAAGCCCGGGCTGGTGTATTCTATTCAGGAGGATCACAATGGAAGGAAAACCGAAATGTAAAAAGTGTAGACGGGTTCTGAGGTCTCCTGCGAGTATTGCAAGGGGAATGGGGCCAAAATGCGCGGGAGTTTCTGGTGCGCGCGGCAAGAGTGTGCGTGTCAGTATGAAGCGGAATTCAGGAAGGGTCTATCAAAGCGTTGGCACAGGCGGACAGCAAGTGCCGCTCTTCTCTGGCGAAATGCCTGCAAAACCATTGAGCAAGAGAGAGCAATATCGCCGGCGGCGGGAGGAACGCAGACGGATGTTCGAAATGCGTGAGGCGTTCCAGTGCGGCTTACTGTTGCCGCAGCGAAAGCCGCTGGTGTACATTCCGCTGAAGGATGGCAACTG
>CAADGY010000113.1 GCA_900696665.1 uncultured Acidobacteriota bacterium | reverse complement strand
CCACTCGGCTACATTCCCATCGATTCGGTCCATTCGCCCGTCCGGAAGGTGAACTTCAACGTCGAGGCCGCGCGCCTCGGGCAGATGACCGACTACGACAAGCTAACGCTCGAGGTTTGGACCAACGGCGCGATATCGCCGCAGGATTCCATCGGCCAGGCCGCGAAGCTGTTGAAAGACCACATGGCGATCTTCATCAATTTCGAAGAACTGCCGGATGTCGCCGACGAGCCGGCCGAGCGGGCCATGAACCAGATGAACGAAATTCTCAACCGCTCGGTGGAAGAGCTCGAACTCAGCGTCCGTTCGTACAACTGCCTGAAGAACGCCAACATTCAGAGCATCGGGGACCTTGTGCAGAAGAGCGAGGCCGAGATGCTCCGGACCAAGAATTTCGGCCGCAAGTCGCTGAATGAAATTAAGGAAATTCTCGGCGGCCTGGGGCTCTCCTTCGGGATGAAGTTCGACGCACAGGGACGGCTGGTGAGTCCGAGCGGGCAACCCGCTCAGATTTCCTCCGGGGCCGGTTTTGGAAATACGGGCGCTCGGGGAGACGAGAGCGGGCCGGGAGAGGACGTCGAACACCTCAACGAGTAGGTAGCATATGAGACATAAGCGCGCCGGATACAAACTGAAGCGGGACGTCGGTGCTCGCAAGTCGCTGTTGAGAGGGCTGGTCACCAGCGTCATTGAGCAGGAGCGCATCATCACCACCGTACCGAAGGCGAAAGCCGCCAAACCGCTGGTGGAAAAGATGATCACGCTTGCCAAGAGAGACAGCCTGCACTCGCGCCGGCAGGCCGCCTCGTTTCTCCAGACCCCAGCTTCCGTGAAGAAGCTGTTTGAAAAGCTGGGAACCCGGTTCGGCCAGCGGAACGGTGGGTATACCCGCATCGTTCGCCTCGGCTGGCGGAAGGGCGATGGCGCCGAACAGGCAATGCTCGAGCTGGTGGGTTCCGAACTGGTGAAACGCGCCGCGGAACGTGCCAAGCGCCGTGAAGAGCGGTTGCGTGCCGTGAAGGAAGGCCGCGAAGAGGAAGACAGCGAAGAGAAGTCCTAGTTTCGAACGGGTGGCGTCCTTTTTGGCGAAGCCGCCCGTTCCTCCTCCCCTGGACCCCCACTGGTACTACACCCTGCCGTGAAGCTCGCCAAACAAGCTTCTTTCCAGTGACGCCGTGTGCCGGGTTGTGTATGCTGTTTATGCGTTCCAGCGCCGCCGGGTGGCTGCTGCTTGCGGAACGGGAGACGAATTTTTTATGAATCTTACGCAACCGCCCCAGCCCAATATCCAACTGGCGAAGAGGACGGACTATCGCGAAAGTTATTCCAACAGCGTGCAGGTGCGTGTGAACCTGTGGGATTTCTTTCTCATGTTCGGCATCGTCGAACAAACCGCTCCGGACCAGGTTTCCATTGAAAACTTCCAGGGGATTTATCTGAGCCCGCAGCAGGCGAAGGCGCTGATGAACGTGCTCCAGCAGAATGTGTCGCAATACGAATCGACCTTCGGCGAAATCAAGCTGGAGCCGCAGAACCCGGATTCCACGATTCAATAGAAATTGGCGATGGCGCCCAGCACCGAGCAAGCGCCCTGCGGGCGGCCCCGCTTTGAAACATACCTGTTCTTCTTTACAACCTTCTTTTTGATTTTGCTGTTTGTGCATGCTCCCTTCCTGAGCATGCCGTTCTTCTGGGACGAAGCCGGCCAGTTCATCCCAGCCTCGCTCGACCTGTACCGGGAAGGGGCGTGGATTCCCTTCAGCACAATGCCGAACGTGCATCCGCCGGGGTTGATGGCCGTGCTGGCAGCAGTCTGGAGTCTGGCGGGGTACTCAATTACCGCTACGCGTATCACGATGCTGGTAATCGCCGCGGCCGCCGTGCTGGTGTCTTTCCTGTTGGCCATCCGGCTATCGAGGGGCCTTGACGGGACTCCGGCTTTCACCGCCGTATGGTTCCTGCTGGCCTCTCCTTTGTTCTATACGCAGTCGATGATGGCTCAGCTCGACATGCCAGCCATGCTCTTCACCGGGCTGGCGTTGCTATTTTTTTTGCACGACCGGCTCCGGCTGGCGGCGTTTGCCTGTACCCTGCTCGTATTGACGAAAGAGACGGGCGTGGTGACGCCGCTTGTGTTGGGCGCATGGCTCATGAGAGAGGGCCGCCGGCGCGCCGCCGCGCTGTTCCTGGCGCCGCTGCTGGTTCTTGCGGCCTGGCTGTCCGTGCTGGCGTTTGCGACGGGTAATGTACTGGGGAACCAGGACTTCGAGCGATACAATCTCGTCTACCCGCTGCATCCGGTCCGGGTTTCGCTGGCCTTGCTCCGGCGGTTTCATTATCTCTTTCTTGGGGAGTTCCGGTGGATCGGCTGGGTTGCCGTGGCCTGGGCCTGGAAGCGAACGAATATCTTCCGTACACGCGCCTGGCGGGTGGCAGCGGCGGTGGCGTGCGTTCACGTGCTCTTCGTGACGGTATTGGGGGGCGCGGTGTTGGAGCGCTACCTGCTACCCGCGCTGCCGGTTTGTTACGCCGCCATGGCGGCCGCGGGCGCCGCCGTCTCCCCGCGATGGAGAATCGCGGGGCAGGTTGCGCTGGTCCTCTGCCTGATAGCAGCAACTTTCTGGACTTCTCCTGTATGGCCGGGCCCGCACGAGAACAACCTCGCGATGACGCGCCTGATCGATGTGCACCGCCAGACCGCCGCTTTTCTCGAAATGCATCTTCGTCCGGGAGCGCGCGTGGCGACGGCATGGCCGCTTAGCGACGCTCTGCGGCGTCCGGAACTCGGCTATGTTTCAAGACCGCTCGACATCGTAGCGCTGGAAGATTTCGAGCCGGATTCCATCAAGAGCCTGCGCGGCAAACCGGTGGATGCTTTCGTGCTTTTCTCCCTGCGGCGCGAGCCCCGGTGGAGTCTCGTACCCGATGCGCTTACGCGGCACGTCCTGCGCATCTACTACGGATTTGAGGGGCCGCTGGACGCCGAAGAGACCGCCCGCATTCTGACGCTGGAACGAGCTGCCTCCTGGTCGCACGGCGGCGAGTGGACAGAAGTCCTGCTCTCACGGAATAACCATGCCAACCGCTCAATTACGTTCGAGGCTCAGAAGCCATGACGGAGCCGCGCGTGCTAAGCTAAGCGAACGGTCTTGGCGAACTGGCACGGTTTTTCCAGATCGCCCGAAGGCGCACGTGCACCGGGAGGCAGCGCTGGAATAGTGCTCTTCACAATTTCACAACTTGGTGCTTCTTCACCCAGTCCGGGTCAAAGTCCACGCCGAATCCGGGGCCGGTGGGAACTTTCATCTTTCCGCCGGCCACTTTCAGAGGAGATGTCTTGCATTCGAACCGCACGTTGGTTCGCAGTCCTTTGAACTCGTGATGGGCGCCGGCGTTTGGAACGGCCGATACGAAGTGGATATTGTAAAGGTATCCCAGCCCGCCGCCGGACATATGCGGCACGATGGTTTTGCCCACTGCAGCCGCCATACGCGCCACTTTCATTGAGCGGATGAGTCCGCCGAAATAGTAGTTGTCAGGCTGAACGATATCGATGCCGTTGTTCGCAAGGAGCCATCGAAATCCATAGAAGCTGTAGTCCTGCTCGCCATTCGCAATGGGTATGGCAAGCGTGTCGGAAACCTGTTTAATCTCCTCGAGATGATCGAACATCACGGGCTCTTCGAAGTATCCGTACTTGTACTCTTCGAGCAGTCTGCCGACGCGGATGGCTTCCGGAACCGAATAGAAGCTGTTTGAGTCGGCATAGATCGCCATGCTGTCTCCGAACGTTTTGCGCACGAGCGGGATCATCTTTTCGGTTCGTCCGGAAGGGCCGGCGGCGTACATATCCGTGGTCATGAACATCAGCCCGCCAACTTTGATCTTCAGCGCATTGGTGTCGTAAGCGGCGACGGCTTCCTGGATCAACCGGATGGATTCCTCGACCGGTTTCTCCCGCCATTCGGTGGCGACGTACACGCCGACTTCGGGATTATGAATCTCACCGATGAGCTGGCCGACAGGTTTTTGCGCGATGCGCCCGAGCATGTCGAGAATGGCGAACTCGATGGTGGCCAGGGGCAGGCCCAAGGCGATGCCGCCATACCGGAAGTTGAAGTTGTAGATATAGATTTTTTCGAGGATGAGGTCCAGTTCGCGAACGTCTTTTCCCGGAAAGAACGGCTGCAAATTTCTGAGGAAAATAGGGAAGAGTGTGCTCATGCCGCTGTGGGCCACCGAGATGCCTTCGGCTCCATCACGGGAACGCACTCTACAAAGAAAACTGTTGTCCAGCCGGAGCAGTTCAACCGTCTCGATTACCACCGGTGTGCGGAAGTGCTGCTTTTTCAGCACCGGTTGTTGCAGAACTGCGTCGAGCTTGCGATAGTGGGCATCTACTTCCGGCGACGGCGGCGAACCCCACAAGCGCAGTGGTTGGGAGGCAAGCCCTCCGCCCAGGACTGTCGAGAGAAACCTGCGGCGATGAGTGGTCACGGAGCACTCCTGGGCTTCATTGTGGCATGCAGGAGATGGCCGCGCGGCTCGGTGTTACTCGCTGATCGGGTGATATTTAGGCCCATTATGGGGCCCCAAGTGAGAATTTCGTACTCGTTAGGCGGCAGCCTTCAGCCCGACGGCGCGCAGCAACTCGTCCAGGTCGTCAACAATTCGCTGGTATAGGCGGTCGAGGGTGCAT
>CAADGY010000112.1 GCA_900696665.1 uncultured Acidobacteriota bacterium | reverse complement strand
GGGCCACCAGCCGGTCCCTGTCGGCTTGCGTCATCAGTAGCTGTCCTTCCTGCATCCCCAAAGCTTGGGGCTGTCAAGACGACATTTCTACTTTGCCCAAACACGACATTCTCACTTTGCTGCCACAGCCGTTAATTTGGATACACTGGAAACGGAGTGATGCGCGCCAGCAAAGCGGCGCCGGATAGTTGATGTCTAACACCGCCACATCGCGGCGATCCTTGTTTCGTATGCTTGGCACGCTGCTCGCGGTGTCTCGCGGACGCGCCAATGAACGGCCGCCAGCCCCGGATTTCCAGTTGCTGGATATCCAGGGCGTCAAGCGGAAGTTGTCGGACTTTCGCGGGAAGGTTGTTCTGCTGAACTTTTGGGCCACGTGGTGTGCCCCGTGCAGAAGCGAGATTCCCGCACTGAAACGGGTGCATCGCGATTACCAGGCGCGAGGTCTTGCCGTGGTGAGCGTTGCGATGGACGATCGGGGATGGGCGGCCGTGACTCCCTTTGTCACCGGGTTCCAGGTTGATTATCCGGTTCTTCTCGGAAACGCAGCGGTGGCACGCCAGTACGGTGGTCTCAAAACACTGCCTCGCACATTGTTCCTCGACCGCGATGGCCGTATAGTTGCGAGTCACAACGCTGCTTTATCGGAGACCCACCTCCGGAAAATCGCGGAGACCTTACTCGCCGAGTCCCGAGAGACGGAATAGGCGACTGGCTGCTGTAGGGCTGTTATTCTGTGTGGCGATGTAATTCTCACGCCGCAGTTTCGTCCACGCCGCCAGCGCCGTCCCCGCGGCCTTCGCGCAACCCGCCTCCACGTTCGTCTCTTCCAATCCGTCTGTTCAGCCGACAGGGAAGACCCAACTCACCGTCACAAGTGACGGTGTGATTCATGCCGAAACGCCCACGCTACTGGCGAAAATCGAAAAGGGATTTCTCACGTCACTGAAGAGCAAGGCCGCCCGGGAAGAATACCTTGCTGGTTTCGACGCCCGCAAGCTTGACGCTCTCCAACTTGTATATGCGCGCGGCGAGACGGTGGATGTCGGCGAACAGAAGTTCGGCAAAGTAGAAACACGAAAGATTTCGGACCATCGGGCCGAGGTGATTTTTCAGAACTGGGATGGAGACGGCATCATAACGGTGTCCTTAGACGCCGACTCCGGCGATCTGCTCGTCGAACCGTCCGCGTTCTCCTCACGGCCGGGTGTCCGCGCGTGCCGCTGGCGTTTGAAAGGACTGCGCCGCGATCTGAAGCTGGTTGCGCCGTTTTTTCAAGGGATATCGCTCAGCCTGGACGACTCCCTCATCCGCTATTCCCACTGGGACTGGCCGCATCGCTGGGAAGCAGGTCTCGCTATTCTCCAGGCCTCTACCGGCGGGTTTTCCGTTCACACGCAAGACAACCGCTACCGCTACAAGGCGCTGCAAACCGGCAGCGAGGCCGACCCGTACATGATCGGACTTGACACCGAAGCCTATGGGCCGCTCGATGCCAACCTCGCAGCCGGAGGACTCACGTGGCGAATCAACGTCCACCAGGGCGACTGGAAGATACCAGCGGAGCGCTATCGTAAGTGGCTCTGGGAAGCGTATTCGCTTGCCGGGCAAGAGCAGCGCCGGGAACCGTGGCTCCATTCGCCCGCAATGGCCATCTCCTGGTGCCCGGGAGACATCGACGTTCTGCGGAGCCTTGCCAGGCGCGTGGATCCCGGAAAAGTGTTGCTTCACTTTCCCAACTGGCGCACCGACGCCTACGATGAGAACTACCCGACATACATCGCCAGTGAAAATGCGGCGGCGTTCCTGGCCTGCGCCCTCGATATGGGTTTTCACGTAATGCCGCATTTCAATATCGTAGAGACTGACCCCAATCACCCCGTCTACGCGCAGGTCAGGGACTTCCAGTACCGCGACCTCGAAACGAAGAAGCTCTACGGATGGAGTTGGGTGAACGCCCGCGCTATCGGAGTGCCCGAATCGAACGCGAGCCGTCTCAATCACCGCCGTGAAAAGGTCATGGTCAAGATCCATCCGGGGTTGGCCGCGTGGCGCTCCATGCTCTGTTCGAAGATTCAGGAAACTGCGCGGAAACACGCACTCAGAGAAGTGTTCGTGGACGTTGCCCTGAACACGTTCAATCTCCACAACTGCCTCGTCGAGAACACGACCTCTACGGAGGGAGTAAACCGCCTGGTTCACCAGATCGCCGGCCTCGGCCTCTCTGTCGGCGCCGAGGGGCTGAACGAGACATTCTTTCAGGGGCTCTCTTTCGCGCAGGTGCACCTGTTCAGAAATCCGCGCACGGCGATGGAGGGGCTCGAACGAACAGGCGGCTGCCCGCTCAACAATTTTCTATTCGGCAAGCTGTGCCGCTCGTTCGGGTACTCCGGTCTTGGCGGCCGTAATGCGGATGAGGAACTCCGCGCCCGCGTACATGAAGAGAACGGGGCGCTGCCAACCATTACGATCCGGTCCGCCGGAGAAATCGACAACCCCACTCGAGCGGTGAAGCGGGCGCTTGATGGCGCGCGGTAGGGTGCAGCGGCTATTCCGCCGTCTCCACCCAGCAGCGGAGAACTTCGGCAACACTCCATGCCTGAGCGATGCAGCCGCGCGACTGATAAGGCTCTTCGGCATCAAAAATCTCGGCAATGGTGCCGATACCGAACCGGTCGAGTTCGGTTGAGAAGCCTTCCAGCAGGCGGCGGGCGCCCTTGCGGTCGCCCGGATGTACTCGCAGCCAGCAATTGATGAACGGGCCAATGAGCCAGGCCCACACGGTGCCCTGATGATAGGCGGCATCGCGCGACCGGAGGTCACCGTAATATTTCGGCTTGTATTCCGGGCTGCCCGGCGCCAGCGACCGCAGCCCGAAGGGTGTCAGCAATTTTTCCTGGCAAACGTGCAGCACTCGTTCCCATCGCGACTCATCCAGCACCGGATAGCGCAGCGAGAACGAGAACAACTGGTTGGGGCGCAGGGCAGGGTCATTACCCCCGCTTTCGCCGTCGACAATATCGTAAAGGTACGCGCCCTCCTCGTACCAGAAGTGTTCGTTGAAAGAACGCCGTGCACGTTCGGCGTGTTCTGAATACGGCATCGCGGCCGCCTCGCCAGATTCTTCCCGTTCCCACTGCTCCAACAGACGCAGGGCGTTGTACCAAAGCGCGTTGATCTCAACCGCTTTGCCGCGTCTGGGAGTCACCACCCAATCGTCCACCTTCGCATCCATCCAAGTAAGCTGGTAATCTTTCTGGCCCTGGCGGAGCAGCCCATCGCGCGGGTCCACGCCAATCCCGAATCGTGTTCCGCGGAGATGATGATCGATGATGTCGCGCAATTTCGGCAGTAGTAACGCGAGCGTGATCCGGTCGTTGCAGTGCTCCATATACCGGTCCAGCGCATGAAAGAACCACAGTGTTGCGTCGGCGGTATGATAAAGCCCCTCGTTTTCTCTCTCCGGAAACATATTGGGAATGAGGCCGTCGCGAATGTAATAAGCAAATGTGCGCAGAATCCACCCCGCCTCCACGTCGCGTCCAGTGTTGAGTGTCAGCCCTTCCAGGCTGATCATGGTATCCCGGCCCCAGTCGGTGAACCAGTGATAGCCGGCGATGATCGTCCGGATCTCGTCGCCGGAAGCATGTGCGCGGGCTACATCCTGGGAGCGGCCTCTCGGGGTAATGACAAACTGATCGGCGGCCAGGACGAGTTCGGCGCCCATGCCGGTCTTCGCTTTGAGGTCTGCTTTGGCTAATAGCGCCTGGCGGCGCTTGCGCTCGGCGGCAAGAGCTTCGGCCGGCGAAAGCGCGCGGATGATGTACCACTCCTCGGTGGAAGCGATCAACGTAGCCTCATTGGCTTCGGGCGAAAGCTCCACGTGAAAGTAGCCGGGACTCCAAAGGTCGCCGTGAGATTCATAGCCTCTGCTTTCTTCGATTCGATACAGGATTTGTTGAATGTGACGCTGATCGAAGGTGAAACCTGGAGAGGATCCAATGACCTTCATGCGCAGTGCCGGGTCTTCGCGTGCCGGGCTGAACTCATACTCGTCCGCAATGGCTGTGACGATGAGAGGTTCGTGCAGCGGCGTGCTGACGGGAGCCTCATGCGGGCGGAACTGTAAAGAAGGCCGCAAGCGCAGACTCAGCGTTCTATCGCCATGCAGGAGGCGATAGGTGACGTGAACGGTATTTTGGCCATGAAGCAGCACTAGCCTCTTTTCCAGCACCACGCCGCTGATTTCAAAGCGCCACGTGGGCAGCCCCCCTTCCAGACGGAATTCCGTGAGGTACTTGGAGCCATGCAGCCTGAGGGTGTCCGAAGCCGTCTCCTCGCCGCTGATATCGATTACATCCCCGTTTTCCTTAATGGACTCGGCGACGTCCGGCAACATGACCCTTCTGCCATAGGGCGCTTCAAGAGCGGCGATCAACAGGCCGTGGTAGCGCCGCGTAAGGACGCCCGCCAGCGTTCCGGAGGCGTATCCTCCCAGGCCGTTTGTTACCAGCCATTCGCGTGAAAGCAGAGACTCGGGCTGATCGGCCGCTTCAGCACGCCACGGCAGCGAGCGGACCAGTTCCTTCATTTCCGGTTTCCCCCTTTCTGGCAGCAAGCGCACGCTGACTGGGCCCCCCTTCTTTGTGAACGACCCGAGACCGCGAACTCACGGCCCGGATTCAGTGGGTCCCAGCACCACCGCCGCATGCCCCGGTATTTTCCAATTCTCTTCTGTTTCGAGGGGAGCCGTACCCGTCCCTCCATAATCCGGATGTTCGCTGGACCACAGTATGGACCACGTCCTGTCTTCCGGCGGCGCCAACAGCGGTTCCGGCGCCGGACTGAGGTGCAGGTCGAGTCCGAAGTTCACGACAAGCAACCGGTCATCGGCAGCGCCGCCAAAGAAGCGAATCAGGAAGGCCTCCGGGCCGAGCACAGCCCCATCCACTCCATTCTCTCCCTGCCGCCGAAAAACCGGGTCCTCGCGCCGGAGCTTCAGCAGGTCGCGGTGCAATGCATAGATCTCCGCATGCGTTCGGCGTTCCTCAAAATTCAGTTTGCAGCGCGCAAAAGTGTCTTCGGCGGCAGGGTCGGCAAACACCGATTGCATCTCGTCCAGCGCGAGGTTTCGCCATTGCGCCAGAAATTCAGCGCGGCCTTCCCGCACGTGCTTAGAGAGTTCGGGGGTGTGATCCGCGAAGTACAGGAACGGTGTGGACGCAGCGAATTCCTGGCCCATGAAGAGCATTGGCGTCCCCGGGGCCAGCAGGATCACTGCCGTAACGGCTTTGTACCGTCCGGAGCTGGACAACGTGTGGCATCGTTGCCCGCGAGCCGAGTTGGCGATCTGGTCGTGGTTCTGAAGGAAGTTGACGAATACCGAATGCTTGAGCCCGGCTGTCCGGGTTCCTCGCCGCTGCTTCTGCCACTTGTATCTTTGACCCTGGTAAAGATAGCCGTATTTGATCGCTGAAATGTACTCCTGCGGTGCTCCCCGGTAATCGGAGTAATAAGCGTCGTTCCGGCCCGTCATAGTGACCATCGCAGTGTGATGCAGATCGTCGTTCCAAAGGGCATCGAAGCCATATCCTCCCTGTTCCGGCGGACGGATCAACCGCGTCACCTGAGGCTCGTTTTCACCAATCAGAATGATCGGCCGGCCATCGGCGGCTTCCCTTGCGCGCCGCGCCATCTCCGCCAGGATATGTTCACCTTTGGATGAGTCGTAGATGTCCTGTGTTGCGTCCAGGCGCAGGCCGTCGAGGTGATACTCGCGGATCCAGAAGGCGGCATTCGAAAGGAAGAATTCCCGAACTTCCGCGCAACGCTCGCCGTCGAAGTTGATCGCGTCCCCCCAGTGCGTGGTGTAGCGATCCGTGAAATAGTGCTCCGAGAAACGGCCCAGGTAGTTCCCATCCGGGCCGAGGTGATTATAGACGACGTCGAGGATGACGCCCATCCCCGCCGCGTGAGCGTCGTTCACGAATCGCCGGAAATCGTCGGGCCGCCCGTATAGCCGTGTGGGGGCGAAGAGATGCACACCGTCGTAACCCCATCCGAACCGGCCGGGAAACTCACTTACAGGCATAGTTTCCAGTACCGTGATGCCCAAAGCTGCCAGTTCACCGAGTTGGCGGCGTGCGGCTTCCCAGGTGCCTTCCGGTGTGAACGTACCGATGTGCATCTCATACAGGACCTGACCCTCCAGGGCCACTCCAGCCCAGTTCGAGTCCGTCCATTCGAAGGTGGAGGGATCGATCACTTCTGAAGGATGGTGCGGGCCATCGGGTTGAAAGCGGGAAGCCGGATCGGGATAGGGACCCTCACCGTCGAGCCGGTAACGATAGAGCGTGCCCGCCGATGCGCCGTGGACAATGCCGCGGAAGTAGCCGCTCTGTGCGGGCTCCAGTTGATGGACGGTGGGATCCCGTCCGCCTTCGATAACGACCTCAACTCTGGTTTTACCGGGCGCCCATACGCGAAACTCCACACCGCCGGGGATCACTTTCGCTCCAGACGGCAATTGGCAGGCGCCATGCCCCGCATCAAATTTCTCAGTCTGCAATGGTCCTCTTCACCCTTCAGGAGTTATTAGACTGCCGAAGCGGAAGACTGATTTCAAACAGAGGCCCACTCGAGCGTGTGTTAGCTTGAGAGGATTGGAGGCGCACCCAATGAAAGCCTTGTGTCTTTGCTTCTTTTTGGGGCTGCTGGCAATATCGAACAGCGTCATCGCTCAAACCACCGGGGACAAGGTAGCTGCCGCGCTGAAGGCGGCGGAATCGTGGCTGTCCTTAATGGACGGTGACAAATATGGAGAGAGTTGGGAGCAGGCGGCAGAGGTGTTCCGCTCAGCCGCAACGAAAGAGAAATGGGAGGACATGGCCGCAGGCGTTCGCGATCAGATCGGCAAGTTTAAATCCCGAAAACTGATCCGGGCCGAGTATACGACAAAACTGCCCAACGCCCCCGCTGGAGAGTACGTGCTGATTCAGTACGATTCTTTTTTTGAGAAAGCCGGCGCTGCTGTCGAGACGGTTGTCCCGATGCTGGAAAAGAGCGGCGAATGGAAGGTCTCCGGCTATTTCGTGAAACCAAAACAGTAGCCGGGCTTCAACGTTCTTCCACAACCTCAATCGCATTGACCAGGGCGTGAGGGCCTGGCGGCGTTGCCGCCGAGAAAAGCGCCGCTTCCTCCCTTTTCTGACACCAAAGCAAACCTCCCGCCATCCAACCTGTGGAGGAGGGCTTCATGTTCGGCCGGCGCATCACGCTGTTCAAGTTGTTTGGGTTTGCGGTTCATATCGACGCAAGTTGGATCATCGTTGCGATGCTGGTGGCGTGGTCGCTTGCCGTCGGATTCTTCCCCGCTCAATTTCCCGGCCTGACAGGCCGTGAGTACTGGTTCATGGCGATCATCGGTGCGATCGGACTCTTCGCATCCATTGTCGTTCACGAACTGTCTCATTCCCTGGTGGCCCGCCGCTACGGCTTACAGATGAAAGGAATCACGCTGTTCATCTTCGGTGGTGTGGCGGAGATGGAGAACGAACCACAGAATGCCAGGACGGAACTCATGATGGCCGCTGCCGGGCCAGCCGCCAGTATCGTTATCGGGTTTCTTTTCTATCTGGCCTACGCCGCCGGGCGGGACGCCTGGAGTACGTTTACAGTCGGGATCGTCGCGTACCTGGCCTGGATGAACTGGATTCTGGCGGCGTTCAACCTGATTCCGGCTTTTCCTCTGGATGGCGGGCGCATTCTGCGAGCCGCGCTCTGGCATTGGAAAGGTGACTTGATGCGCGCCACCCGCATCGCCGCCGCATTCGGTTCCGGTTTTGGCCTGCTGCTCATCATGCTCGCCGTCTTCACGCTCTTCAGCGGCAACTTCATTACGGCGATGTGGTGGTTCTTGATCGGCATGTTCGTTCGCGGCGCTTCCCAGGCATCGTATCAGCAGGTGGTGCTTAAAAGGACGCTCGAAGGAGAATCCGTGCGGCGCTTCATGAAGACGGACCCGATAACGGTGCCCCGGAGCACATCCGTTCGTGAACTGGTGGATGAGTAGATTTACCGTTATCACCACAAAATGTTTCCGGTGGTAGGCGAATCCAACCGCCTGCTGGGCTGCGTCACAACGCGGGATGTGAAGAATGTATCCCGCGAAGAATGGGACAACCGCACGGTTCAGGAAATCTCCTCACCCTGTTCCGAATTGAATGTCATTGGTCCGGATACGTTCGCTATGGAAGCGCTGTCTCTGATGAGCCGCACGGGGAACAGCCGCCTGATGGTGGTGGAAAACGGAGAACTGGTCGCGATCGTGTCGCTCAAAGACCTGCTTCGTTTCATTTCGACGAAGCTGGAACTCGAAGGACGCGAGCCGCCAGTGAAGATCCCCACGGGTATCGGGAGTTGATAGGATGGTCGCTGCCCCTGGGAGGCGTTCCAATGCTTGATCGACGGCGATTTATTGTGTCTGCGGCGGCATCCTGTGCCGTTGGCGTACTGCCTGAGACTGCCGCGGCAGTTGGTGAGGAATGGCGGAACCGGCAACCCGGAATGGCTTATCAGAAACTTGGCCGGACGGGATTCATGATCTCGCGAATGGTGATGGGTGGGAACACCATCGCACCCACCAATTACGAGCATGTTCTGCTGGCGATGGACATGGGGCTCAACTACCTGGACACCGCGCCCGCCTATGGCTCCGGAAAAAGTGAAGAGGGATACGCGCAGGTGTTGAAGGCACGCCCGCGTGACAGTTTTTTCCTCAACACGAAAGTCAGCCCGTGGGATCTGAACCGGAACAGGCTGTATAAGGATATCTTCGACAGCCTGCCGGAGACGGAGCAGAAGAAAGTCCGCCATGCGGCACAGGGATACATCGAAAAGGCACGGATCTTCGAACCCGATTACGTGGGCGATTATTTCCGAGGCCAGCGCGGCGAGGTGGAAGCAGCGGCGCTGAGCAACGCCATCGCGGAAAAGTACGGCGAAAAGCTCGACCGGGGCAAAAACTACAGACAGATCATCCTGGACTCGGTCCACGCCAGTTTAGGCAGGTTGGGAACCGACCATGTCGACATTCTGATGTGTCCGCACGGTGCCTCCACGCCCGCGGAGTTGCGCAACTATCCCGAGATATTGGAAGCCTTCGAAATCCTCAAGAAACAAGGCAAAGTCCGCCATCTCGGCGTGTCGGCGCACAGCGATCCGGCAGGTATTCTCCGGGCGGCGGTGGAGCAGAAGCACTACTCCGTCGCCATGGTCGCCTACAACGTAGTCAATCATCGTTTCGTGGATACGGCACTCAAAGCCGCGCATGATGCGGGGTTGGGCGTGATCGCCATGAAGGTGGCCCGGCCGGTTTGGGGCGCACGGCGCGACGGCCGGCAGGCGGATCCCCGGCGGTTGGCGATGATCGAGAGGGCATTTCCGGGTCCGTTGAAAGCGCCGCAGAAAGCTTACGCATGGGCGCTGCGCAATCGCCGTCTGCCCGCCGTGATCTCCGAATTGATCAACGCCGAGTTGGTAAAGGAGAATGTGCCACTTGCGACCGGCAACGCGGCGCCTGCATAGCGCACCTTTAAACAGCGGACCTCGTTCAGGTATATTTGCAGGGACGAGGATACGCAATGCACATTTCATCTCCACCCGCGGCGCGCCGCAGTTTCCTGCGAAGACTTCTTGCCTTAGGTGGCTTTTCCACCGCCGCGCCGGCGGCTTCTCTTGCTCAAAATCAAACTGCCAGAACGCAGCAGTTTGATTATCTCCCACGGTATGCCCGCACGCTCCACTACCAGTCATGGAAACAATCCAGTTTCGATCAGACCGGCGGCAACTCGGACCGCTGGCCGATCAAGCCCGGGGAAACGCGCGAAATTTATAATCAGGCCGGGCCGGGCGTGATCTCACACATCTGGTTCACCATTGCGGCTGCCGGACGGAATCATCTGAAGGAGTTGGTCCTGCGCGCCTATTGGGACGATAACTCCAAACCCAGCGTAGAAGCGCCCATCGGGGATTTCTTCGGACTGAACCTGGGACAGTATGAGATCTACGAGTCCGCCTACCTGGCGTGTTCGCCGCTACGATCCTTGAACTGCTACTTCTCGATGCCGTACCGCCGCAGGGCGCGTATGACTGTGGAGAACCAGGGTGCGGATCCGGTGAATTCCTTCTACTCAAATATCGACTTCATGCGAGTAGCTGCACTGCCGGATGACATTGTCTATTTCCACGCGCAATACCGCCAATGCACTCCCTGCGTCGCTAACAAGGGAGACAAGTTGAACCCGTTGGGCGCGCAAAACCACGTCATTCTCGAGACCAAGGGCCGCGGGCACCTGATGGGAGCGACCCTCGGCGTGCTGCTGAATGCCGACGGTTGGATGGGTGAAGGAGACGACATGATTTTCGTCGATAACGACACAAAACCCGCGATCGTCGGAACCGGTTCGGAGGACTATTTCCTCGGAAGCTGGAACTTCGGAGGCCGCGACGGCGCCATTCCCTTCGCGCACAAATACTACGGGGCGCCCATCATCGTCATGCCGGAGCGCACCGGAGGCCGTTACTGCTGCTATCGCTGGCATGGCGACAATCCGGTGACGTTCACGCGGTATCTGAAGCATACACTCGAACACGGCCACGCGAACGATCGCGGCGACAACTGGTTTTCGGTGGGCTATTGGTATCAGGACGCTCCATATACGGACTTCCCTCCGCTGCCCCCTGTGCAGTCCCGCATTCCGGAAGTTAAGCTGCCGTCCTAAGCGGTCCGATGAACGGAGCTGCCATCGATATCCGCGATCTTCGGAAAACGTATGGCGGCCAGACCGCCGTCGACGGATTGACGCTGACGGTTCCCCGCGGCTCCTTCTTTGGGTTTCTCGGGCCGAACGGAGCGGGGAAGACGACAACGATACGTATGCTGACCGGCCTGGTGCAGCCGGACGCCGGGTCGGTCGAACTGCTCGGAATGAGCATGCCCGCCCAGGAAATGGAGATCAAGAGAAAGATAGGACTGGTTCCCGATGAGTCTCTTCTCTTCGATCATCTGACCGGCGGTGAGTTTCTGGAACTGGTAGGACGCCTGTACGGGCTGGATCGTAAAATCGCCCGTGAGCGCGCGTCCGAGCTGATGGAAATGTTCGATCTGGGTGAGAGCCGGCGTAAACTCATCGCGGAATATTCGAAAGGAATGAGAAAGCGCGTGGCGATGGCTGGCGCGCTCATACATAAGCCGGAACTGCTGCTGTTGGACGAGCCGTTCGAAGGGGTCGACGCTATGGGCGCCCGGTTCATGAAAGAGTTGCTCATCGAGCAGGTGAGGAGAGGCACGACGGTTTTTCTGACTTCGCACGTGCTGGAGGTGGTCGAGCGGCTCTGCGACCGCATCGGGATTATTCATCATGGGAGGCTTCTCACGCAAGGGGCGATGCGGGATTTGCGGACCGGATCAGAAACACTCGAAGACCTCTTCGTAAGGCTGGTGGGGGGAATAAGGGCTTCGGAACCCCTGAACTGGTTGTGACGCGATGCCTTCGTATGCGCGGGCCATCTTGTGGGCACAATGGCGTGTGCTTTGCAACAGCGTGTCTCGAGACCGCGGCATCCGCATGTATTTGGTTGCCGCCATCGGAATCTTCTGGTACGGAATGTGGGCGCTTGCCGCCGCGGGTATTGCAATACTGCTATCCGCTCCTTCTCCTGCTTTCGATCCGGCGGTCGTGCTTTCAAACGGTCTGCTGCTCGCTACGGTGTACTGGCAGGCCACGCCTTTGCTGATGGCCAGTACCGGGGCTTCTCTGGATGTTTCTCGACTGCTGGTTTACCCCGTCCCTCACCGCGAACTCTTCCTTCTGGAACTGGTATTGCGTGCTCTCACCGGTTTCGAGGTGCTGTTGCTGGTCGCGGGAACCGCGGCCGGGCTTCTCCTCAACCCGCATATAGCGTGGTGGACCTCGCTGGCGCTCGCCCCGTACGTGGCATTCAACGTGTTCCTGTCCGCGGGCCTGAGAAGCGCGTTAGTGCGTTTTACCACGAAGCGGCGCATCCGCGAGCTGGTGGTGCTTGTGATGATGCTGGTTGCCGCTCTACCCCAATACATCCTATGGAAGGGGGTGCCGGAACCGCTGAAGCGGCAATTTGAGGAAACGCACTCCGTGGCGCTGCCGTGGGCCGCCGCGGGGCGTTTGGCAGCGGGTGAGGTGTCGATGCCCGCCTGGCTCAGCCTGCTGGGGTGGGTTGTGGCTGCCTTCTTTTTCGGCCGGAGCCAGTTTGAGCGGGGGCTGAGGTCACAAATGGGAACGGGTGCGCGAAGAGTCCATGTGTCGCGGATGGACGCTTTGTCCCGCACTGTTTTCGGCCTGTGTTCGCACTTCCTTCGCGACCCCACCGGTGCTTTGGCCGGCAAGGAGCTGCGCACACTCGCCCGCGCGCCGCGGTTCCGGCTGGTGTTTATCATGGGCTTTTCTTTCGGGCTGTTGATCTGGATTCCCATGCTCTTCGGCGGAAAGCATGCGCCGGATTCCTTCCTGGCGCAACATTACCTTACTCTCGTGTGCCTCTACGCCATGCTGTTGGTGGGCGAAGTACTATTCTGGAATTCGTTCGGGTTCGATCGTGCGGCCGTGCAGTTGTATTACGTGACGCCCGTGCGGCCTCGAGCCGTTCTGCTGGCCAAAAACATTGTGGCGGCCGTCATTGTCCTGCTCGAAGTGACGGCCGTGGTGGTCGTGTGCGTGGCATTGCGGTTTCCCGCATCGGCCCTGGCGATT
>CAADGY010000111.1 GCA_900696665.1 uncultured Acidobacteriota bacterium | reverse complement strand
TGAACTGCCCGACAATATGCCGCAGCCTCCCACCTATCGGAAGGTAAATCCCGCCGAGCAGCCGATTCTTTATCTGGGGCTGAGCTCGGCGACGCTGCCGTTGCCGGAAGTGGACGAGTACGCGCAAATCAACATGGCTCAGCGTATTTCCACTGTCAACGGCGTCGCGCAGGTGGACGTCTACGGGTCACAGAAATATGCTGTTCGCGTGCAAGCCGATCCGGACCGGCTCGCTTCGCTCGGCATCGGGATTGATGAAGTACGGGCCGCTCTCAATGCGGGCAACTCGAACCTGCCCGTCGGCGCGCTGGATGGCACGAGCAAAGCCTACACCATCGAAACAACGGGCCAACTTTCCTCCGCCGGGCAGTTCCGCCCGCTGATTGTCGCATACCGCAACGGCCGCCCCGTGCGCCTGCACGAAATCGCGCGAGTAATAGACAGCGTCGAAAACAACAAGACGGCGAGCTGGTTCAACGGGGAACGGTCGATTGTACTCGCCATTCAAAGGCAGCCCGGTACCAACACCGTGCAGATCGTGGACAAGATCCGCGAACTGCTGCCGATGCTTCGCGAGCAGATGCCCGCGGGTATGAACCTCGGCGTTCTGTTCGACCGCTCCGAGCCGATCCGGCATTCCATTTGGGATGTGCAATTGACGTTGATCATCGCCATTGTGCTGGTGGTGGGTGTCATCTTCGTCTTCCTGCGCAATCCCTCCGCGACGGTTATTCCGAGCCTTGCGGTTCCTCTATCCCTATTGGGCACTTTCGCCGTGATGAAGCTGCTCGGCTACACGCTGGATAACCTCTCCGCGATGGCCCTGACGCTATCCGTCGGCTTCGTCGTCGACGATGCCATCGTCGTGCTCGAGAATATCGTGCGGCACCGGGAAATGGGGAAGGGCAGGCTGGAAGCGGCTATCGACGGGTCGCGGGAAATTACCTTCACCATCATCTCGATGACCACATCGCTGGTGGCGGTGTTCATTCCGGTATTGTTCATGTCCGGTATTGTCGGCCGCCTCCTTCAGGAATTCGCCGTCGTGATTTCGGTGGCGATTCTCGTTTCAGGTGTAATTTCGCTGACCTTAACTCCGATGCTCGGAAGCCGGTTTCTGTACCATGCCCATAGCGAAAGACGCAGCCGTCTGTTCGACTGGTCCGAGCGGCAGTTCGACCACATGCTGCGCCTCTACGAGTGGACGTTGCACGCCGTACTGCGCGCCCGCCTGGCGACGCTCCTGGTCTCCTTTCTGGTTGTCGGAGTTACCGCATACCTGTTCGTGAAAATCCCCAAAGGCTTTTTCCCGATCGAAGACACCGGTTTTCTGTTCGGCAGCACGGAGGCATCCGAAGAGACTTCGTTCGAGAAGATGACGGAGTACCAGCAGCAGGTGGCGGCGGCGGTAAGCAAGAACCCGTACGTGAAATCTTACTCCTCCTCGGCGGGCGGTGGAGGCTCTATGGGTGGCGGCGCAAGCACCGGACGCATATTCATTCATCTCAAAGATCGCAAAGACAGGCCGGGCGCCGAAGAGATCGTGCAGCAACTGCGGCCCGTGCTTGCCGAGATCCCCGGCGTCAACACGTTTCTGCAAATTCCGCCTGCGATCCGGATTGGCGGCACGCTCACCAAGAGTCTGTACCAGTTCACTTTGCAGGATACGGATCTTAAAACGCTTTACGAGTGGGCTCCGAAGGCCGAAGCGACCGTCGCCCAACTGCCGGGGTTACAGGATGTCACGTCCGATCTTCGCATCGCGAGTCCGCAGATCACTGTCGACATCGACCGCGACCAGTCCCGCACCTACGGCGTTACGGCGGCCGATATCGAGAACGCGCTGTACGATGCATACGGGCAGCGGCAGGTCTCGACGATATACACAGCCAGCAACCAGTACTACGTCATTCTCGAAGTGCTTCCGGAATACCAGCGCGACCCGGAAGCCCTCTCTCAGCTTTACATCCGCAGCAGCGGCGGCACGGGAGTGTCGCGGGGCGCATTGGTCCCGCTGGCGTCGGTTGCCACGTTGCGGCACGAAGTAGCACCGGTACAGGTATCGCATTATGGCCAGCTTCCCGCGGTCACGGTATCGTTCAACCTGGCGCCCGGCGTCTCCATCGGCCAGGCTGTGGAGCGGGTCGAAGAAGCGATGAGGCAGATTAATCTGCCCTCCACCATCACCACGACCTTTCAAGGCACGGCACAGGCTTTCCAGGAATCGCTGCGCAATATGTGGGTTCTGCTGATTGTGGCCATCCTGGTGATTTATCTGGTACTTGGCATTTTGTACGAGAGCTTCATCCATCCGATCACCATTCTTTCCGGGCTGCCCTCGGCGGCGCTGGGCGCACTGTTGACGCTGATCTTCTTCGGTATCGACCTCAACATTTATGCGATTGTAGGGGTCCTTCTGTTGATCGGAATCGTCAAAAAGAACGCCATCATGATGATCGATTTTGCCCTGGAGGCCGAGCGCACGGAGGGCAAATCGCCGGCGGAGGCGATCTTCCAGGGCGCCATTTTGCGTTTTCGCCCCATCATGATGACGACGTTATGCGCTTTCTTTGGGACACTGCCGATTGCGCTCGGAATGGGCGCCGGCGCGGACTCGCGCCGCCCGCTGGGTCTCGCCGTCTGCGGTGGCCTGGTTGTCTCCCAATTGGTGACGCTTTACTTGACGCCGGTCGTCTATCTTTACCTGGAATCGGCCCAGGCATGGATGCGTTCCTGGAAACGTCCGCGGCGGGATGCTGGAAAGATGGTTCCGGAGGAGCGTCCCGAACCTGTTGGACGTTAATTCCCCTGGGATGGCTTGCTCCGGCCCGAAAAATCGCGTCCATCGGATTGGATATGTGCGCGGGTTCTGAAGGGAATTGCCGCAAGTGTTCCGCGGCGTGGGCGCTATAATTGCCCCGTGACGAACCGGCCGCTTACAAACTCATCTCAAATTTTCAGGCACAACCGGAAATGGATTCCTGGTGGAGTCGTCTCCGTCAATCGCAGTGTCCAGCCTGAGATTGCTTTCGTAAGAGCGCGTGGATCGCGGATGTGGGACGCCGACGGCAACGAATACATCGACTATCATGCCGCGTTTGCCCCGCACGTGCTCGGCCATAACGATCCGGACGTCACCGCTGCTGTTGCAAGAGCTCTATCGGACGGATTGAGCCTGTTCGGTACGGGCACCACCGCTTTTGAGGGGCGGCTCGCCGAACTGATCTGCTCCGAGATTCCGTGGATAGAGTCTATCCAGTTTCTGAATACCGGCAGCGAAGCGACCGCGCAAGCCCTTCGCCTCGCCCGGGCGGCGACCGGCCGCAAGCATATCATCGTCATGCAGGGAGGCTATAACGGCTGGCATAACGATGTGGCGTGCAACCTGATGACCTCACTCGATGTCATCGGGCCGCGTATCTCGCCGGGTGAGTATCCGTTCGTGCCAATCAGCGCGGGGATCCCGGAGGAACACCAGTCTCTCGTGCATCCGGTCAACTTCAACGATCTCGATTCGGTGCGCTTTGTGTGCGAGCGTTATGAAATCGCCGCACTGATCGCCGAACCGGTACTACAGAATGTCGGTGTTATTCACCCGCGGACGGGATATCTCGGAGGTCTCCGCGGCTTGGCGGACCGGTATGGGTTCATTCTGATCTTCGACGAAGTCAAAACCGGTTTCCGTGCGGCGCCCGGCGGCTACGCGCAGATTTCCGGTGTCCGCCCGGATCTGGCTGTCTACGGCAAAGCACTCGCGAACGGCTATCCCATCGCAGCGCTTGGCGGGCGCGGCGACCTGATGAACTATTTTGTACACCGGGAGGCGGACAAACGCGTACTGCTCGCCGGAACCTACAACGCGCATCCGGTGCCCACCATTGCAGCCATTGCGACGGTAGAAAAGCTGTTGCGCAACGACGGCGAAGTGTACGCGCATTTGGAGAGGCTCGGGCAACGGATGGAGAACGGCATCATAGAGGTGGCGACGGCGCATCGGATGCCGGTAGCCGTCGCAAGGCAGGGATCGGCGTTGTGCGTGTATTTCATGGACCACTGCCCGGTGGACTGGCACGATCTTCGAGCACACCATGCCTTCGCGCTCGACGAGCAGATACGCAAGGAACTGATCGCGCGGGGCACTTACGTGTTTCCTCTGGCGGCAAAGCAATGGTCGATCTCCGCCGCCCACACAGAAGCGGACATTCAGGCCACTCTCGAGCATCTTGACGGCGTATTCGCCGCCGTCGCGCAGCCTGCCACGGGCGGTTGAACGTAGCAGCGCTGTCCACGGGGTTGGACGGCTTTGATACAATCAAATGCCGGAATGGCACCCCGCAAGACTCCCACAGTTCCTTCTGTAAAGCGCGCCTTTGCCGTTCTGGAGACGCTGGCGGCTTCACGGGCGGGACTGGCTCTGCCGGAGCTCAGCCGCAGGCTGGGATTGCCAAAGAGTTCCGTTCACTGCCTGCTGCTGACGCTCGAAGAGGGTGGCTATCTCGAGCGCAGCGCGGCAACCCGCCGCTATATGCTGGGCGTAAAGTTATTCAACCTGGCGCATGCAGCCTTTGCCGGGATCATGATTCGCAAGCAGGCGCAGCCGTTCCTGCACGCACTCATGCAGGAAACCGGACTCACCGTGCATCTCGCGATTCTCGAGCAAAATGAAGCGGTCCTGGTAGCCAAGTTGGAGCCACCCGGGACATTGAGACTCGCCACCTGGCAAGGCAAGAGGATGGACCTGCATTGCACCGGCGTCGGCAAAGCGCTTATCGCCCATATCCATGAGGACGAACTGAGCCGCATCTTACGGGAAAATGGCTTGCCGCGCCACAACGAGAACACGATCGTGTCCATCTCAAAATTACGATCTCAACTCGCTGAAATAAGGCGCCGGGGCTACTCGGTGGATGACGAAGAGGATGAGCTTGGAACGCGGTGTCTGGGTGCGCCGGTCTTCGATGCGTCGGGCGCTGTTGTCGCCGCCATCAGTATCGCGGGCACTGTCGATCAGTTCTGCGGCGAAAGGCTTTCCGGGTATGCCGGCAAGTTGATCCGTGCAGCTTCTGAGATCTCTGCGACCTTGAAACCGGTTCGCGTGCCGGAACAAATCGTCTGATATAGTGGATGGCTCCTGCCAGAAATAAACCTTGCGCTTGACCGCAGGGTTGCAAAGGAATACGCTCCTTATACATCGGGTCATGCAAGCCCTTGGGTTGGGTAACAATTAATTAATTGTGAGGGAGCTACTATGAGGAAAGTTTTGCTTTTGTTTCTGGCGTCGATTCTGCTATCGTCGCCCATAATCGCGCAACTTGCGCTATCCACGATACGCGGCACTGCCGTGGATCCCAGCGGTGCGCGGGTCGCAAACGCGGAGGTTACAGTCACCAATACTCAGACCAATGCGACGCGCGTTGCCAAGACGAATGAGAGCGGAGATTTCGAATTTCCCGATCTTCAGCGCGGAACCTACGAGTTGACGGCGAAGGCAAGCGGATTCAAGGTTTTCGTCGCGCAAAATATCATTCTCGATGCCAACCAGGTGCGGCGAATCAACGTGGCATTGGAGATTGGCGCCGTAGATGCCCAAATCATGGTTCGTGCTGATGCCGCCGTTATCGAAACGGATACCGCCAGACTCGGCGGTTCTGTGAATACATCGAGACATTTCGACAACCCGTGGGTCGGTGCGGAAGCGACGCTCGATCCGAGCCTCTTCATTACGGTACTCCCGCTGGTGTCGCAGACCAGTGGGGTATGGAGTTCGCAGTGGGCCGGCCAGTCGAGCAGCCAGGTGCAGGAGGGACAGGACGGGCATACCAACGACAATGCTGTAAATCAGATCAACGACATCCTGGACACGCAGGAAATTACCGTGGTGACCGTAAATAATAGTGCCGAATTTGCCCGTGTTGGCTACATGAACATGATCACGAAATCGGGCACGAATGAGTGGCACGGGCGGGCCGCGTATTTCCACCAGAATTCAGCCTTCAACGCGCGGGAATTCTTCGAAAGCGAGAAGGCGAAGACGCTCATCCATACCACTAGCGTCAGCCTTGCGGGGCCCATCAAGCGGGACAAGGCGTTTTTTTACGCTTCCGCCAACATCCTCAAGGTTCCTAGCAAGCAGTTCTACCTGAGAGACGTTCCGACCGCCAGGATGCGTCAGGGAGACTTTTCGCAGTTGCTCGGGCTCTCGTCGCCGGTCATTGTCAAGGACCCTCTTACCGGCAACCCATTTCCCGGGAACATCATCCCGTCAAACCGGATCAGCTCTGTATCGGCGCGGGTAAATGAGCACTATTTGCCTGCTCCCAACCGGCTGGGACCAGACGCTCTGGCCAGCAACTACGCCTTTACGTTTCCGTTCCCGACGGACTACGCTCTCCGCAAGGACTTCACTCAACGTGTGGACTATCACCTGAGCAGTAGCAACCGGCTCATGGGGCGCGTGATCGAAAATTGGGGCCTGTACGTGCTCCCGACGAACTTTCCGCAGTTTGCCTGGACACGCGTGCGATTCAACGTCCACACAGTAGTAGAGGACACGCATGTATTCTCGCCGTCGCTGGTGAACACCGCCCGCGTCGGCTTATACAAGGAAAAAATCACGGATGGAGATGAGCTCTACGGTGTCACGCCCTTCAAGGGAGATCAGGCTGTCCAGGAGCTCGGGCTGCAGGGCGTCAATCGCCTCGGTCTGAGCGCGCAGGGGTTTCCGAGGTTTGACATCGCCGGATATCCGACCCTGCGGACGCAGCCCGGCGGCGAGGTGCAGAACGATCACGATTGGGGTTTCGCCGATACGATGACATGGAATAAGGGCCGGCACGTGGTGAGGTTTGGTGGCGAGTACAAGCCGCAGAACCGGTTCCGCGGCTACGTGCCGGAGGGCAATTACGGCTCCTTCAGCTTCAACGGATCACTCTCCGGTTACGGCTACGCCGACTTCCTGCTGGGCCTTCCGTTTAGCAGTTCGCGCCTTGATCCGCTCACCAACCGCAGGCTGACGGATAGCGAACTGGGGATCTTCATCACAGACTCCTGGAAGGTGAATAATCGTCTCACTCTCGACATTGGCCTGCGGTGGGATCGCTTCGGCTCCGCCACCTACGATGACGGCCTGGTTTACAACTGGGATCCCGGAACAGGCAATGTGATTATCTCGCGTGATGCGATGAACAGGATCAGCCCTCTGTATCCGCAAAACATTGCGCTGGTTGCGGGTGATCCGCGTCCACACCCGAGCAATACGAATTTCGTGCCTCGCATCGGCGCCGCCTACCGTGCCAGCGACAAGACGGTTTTGCGCGGCGGCTACGGAATTTTCACTGAAACCATAGGGCGTTACGCACGAGCGATAACCGGCGGACCTTTCGAAATCACGGAAACGTACAACAACCAAATTGTGAATGGTCAGCCGCTATTGCAATTTCCGAATCCGTTCCCCTCCTCTCTGACGGGCGCCCGGATTCCATCGCAGAGCGTTACCGGCTTTCCGGCGGACACCGACAATGGCAAGATCCATCAATTCAACATTACGGTGGAACGGCAGGTGGGCGAGACCGGCCTGAAGCTTGCGTATATCGGCTCTCGCAATCGCGGGATGAACTACAACATCAGCATCAACAAGCCGCAGCCAAGTCTCATTCCGTTCACCGCCGATCGCCGCCCCTGGCCCCAGTTTGTGGGCGGCACATACGCCCGTTCGGATGGCAAGGCTAACTACAACGCGATGTTAGCCGAAGTGCAGCGGAAAGTCGGAATGCTCACCTTGAACGCGCACTGGACATGGGCCTCCAATTACAACACCACGACGGTTTTGCACGACCCCTATGCCGAGCCCGTGTGGAGCCGTGATCGTTTCACTGCGCGGCACCGTGTGGTGGTGAACACCGTCTGGGAGCTTCCGGTTGGCAAGGGACGCCGGTATCTCGCCGGTGCGCCGGCTGTAGCGGAGCACATTCTCGGAGGGTGGCAGCTTTACTGGATCGCCTACTTCGAAACGGGGCAGTACTTCTCGCCGAGTTTCTCCGGCCGCGACCCCTCCAATACCAATACCGTCGGAGGGCTTCCGGACCGCGTCTGCAACGGCAATCTGCCGGCCGGGGAGCGGCAGATCGGGCGCTGGTTTGACCCCGCTTGCTTCGCTGTCCCTCCCGCCGGACGCTTTGGCAATTCCGGCGCCTATGTTCTGGAGGGTCCCGGACTCCACATGCACAACATCTCGCTAGCAAAAACATTCGACCTGACGGAGCGTTTTAAGTTCACTCTTACCGGAGCGGCTTCGAACGCCTTCAATCATCCCAACTTTGCCGTCCCCGCCTCGAACATTTCGGCTCCGGGCAGCGTGGGCGTCATTAGCGATCTGCGAGAAGGCGGCCGTTCGCGTCGCATCGAGCTTCGCGGACGCATCGACTTCTGACCATGCGCCTTTTGACGGCGCTGCTTTTGCTGCCGCTGCTTGCCGCGGCGGAACACAGATCGTTGCTGCCGCGGCCGCGAGAGGTTCGCTACGGGACGGGAAGCCTTTCGTTAAGGGGCGCCAGCATCCGCCTGGGCTCCGCCGCGAACGCTGAGGATCGGTTCGCTGCGTCCTTGCTCAGGTCGGCTCTCTCTCTGGATCGGAGCACAGGCTCCGGTCCGGAGATTATTCTCCGGCGGACGCCGCGGCAAATCGGTAATTCGCCGGAAGGGTATTCGATCAAAGTCACGCCCGGGGGCGCCGAGATCGCCGCCGGGAGCGCGGCGGGACTGTTTTACGGCGTTCAAACGATGCGGCAGCTTGCCACTGGCGGCGCGCTGCCTGAAGTCGAGATTCGCGACTGGCCGGCATTACCCTATCGCGGCTTCATGATGGATATCAGTCACGGGCCGATGCCGACCGAAGCCGAAATCAAACGTCAGATCGATTTTCTGTCCCGGTGGAAGGCGAATCAGTACTACTTCTATTCGGAAGCGAGCATTGAAATCGAGGGTTATCCGCTTGTCAACCCCGATGCCCGCTACACCAAAGAAGAACTGCGGCGCATCATCGCGTACGCGAAAGAGCGCCACGTGGAGGTTGTGCCGTGCCTGGAGTTCTACGGGCACCTGCATGACCTCTTTCGGGTGGAACGTTATGCGCAACTCGCTCCGGTTCCCTATGGCGGAGAGTTCAATCCTCATCACCCCGGGGTCCGTAAAGTGCTCGAGAACTGGATCGGCCAACTTGCTACGCTGTTCCCCAGCGAGTGGTTTCATGTCGGGCTCGATGAGCCGTGGGCCCTCGAACAACTCGGCAGCAAGGCCGCCGGAGTGCCGCCGGGGCAGCTCTATATCGAGCAGTTGAAGACCGTGTCCGAGATCGTTCGGAAGAACGGCAAGCGCATGATGTTTTGGGCGGACATGGTGGCCGGCGCCCGTATCTTCACCAAGTATCCCGAACTCATCTCACAACTTCCTCCGGGTACTATCGCGGTTCCCTGGCATTACTCAGTCGAAAGAGACTACACGCCCATGGTGGAGCCGCTCCGGAAAGCTGGCGTCGATGTTGTTGTGGCGCCGGCCGTGTGGAACTGGAACGAAATCGTCCCAAGCTTCCAGACCTCGTTTGCCAATATCGGCGGGTTCCTGGAGGCGGGTAAGAAAGAGGAAGCGATTGGACTGTTGAATACGGGCTGGAGCGATAGTGGGCAGGTGCTCTATCGCATGTCCCTGCCAGGCATGGCATACGGCGCTGCTGCACCGTGGCAAGCTGCTCCGATGGACAGTTCCTCCTTCTTCTCCGAATATGCAGCGCTGGTGTATTCCGGGTCCGCCGCGGTGCAGGTGGCGGCCGGGCTGGAGTTGCTCACCGAGTCGCAGGAAGCGTTTGGCAAAGCGCTCGGCGGCGGTACGATTCATAGCCTGTGGGCCGATCCACTCGCGCCCCACCGTTTAAAGCGTGTACAGGCACACAGCCCTGAATTGCACCAGGCGCGGCTCAACGCAGAAGAAGCGCAATCCCACTTCCGGCGCGCCTTAGAGTTGAAGGGAGATCCCTCTACGATCGGTCCCTTGCTGCTTGGAGCCCGCATGTTGGATTATCTGGGCATGAAGTATCTCTACGCGGCGGAGATGGCCGGGTATTTTGAGCGCCTGGGGTCCAGGCCGGACCGGGATGCGGTGTATCTGCTGATACGCATCCAAAGCGCATCGCAGAATCACGGCCTGATCCAGGACCTGCTGGACGGCATCAGCGAGCTGAAGCAGCCTTACAGGGAAGCATGGCTCGCCGAGTACCGGCCCTATCGCCTGGAATCCGCGCTCGGCCGCTGGCAGGCCGAGTACGAATACTGGCGCGCCTTGCAGGCCCGTTTTCAGGAGTTCGGCAGCAGCTTCAAGACCGGCGATCGCCTGCCGCCGATCGAAGATTTCCGTCCCAAACGTTGAGAAGCCGATGCGAAATGACCTGAAGAGCATCCGCGGCATTCTCCCCGTGATCCCCACGCCGTTCACCCTGGAGGGAGAGATCGCTTGGGAGGACTTCCGCGCATTAGTCGATTTCGCCGCGGCCGCCGGTGCTTGTGCGGCGTGTCTGCCGGCGTATGCGAGTGAGTTTTACAAGCTCACCGAGGAGGAACGGCCGCGGCTTGTAGGCGAGGCTGTATCGTATTCGAACGGCCGGCTCCCTATCGTCGGACAGGTGAACACTCCCTCCGTGGCGTCAGCCGTGGAGGCCGTGGAGTCCCATCAGCGTGCCGGCGTGGCGGGACTCGCCATCGCCGTGCCGCGGCTCTTCGCATTAACGGAAGACGACCTGTTCCGCTATTTCGACCGCGTGCTCGCACCGGCACAGGTGCCTGTCATCATTCAGGACTTCAATCCGGGCGGAGCCTCGGTAAGCCCGCAGTTCATCGTCCGGCTGCATGAGCGCCATCCACAATTTCAGTACATCAAGCTTGAAGAGCCCATGATGGCCGCCAAAGCTGCTCGAATCCGCCAGGAAACCGACGGTGCGGTCCGGGTCATTGAGGGCTGGGGTGGGATGTACATGCTGGAATTGATTCCTGCCGGGATATCCGCCGTCATGCCGGGTGTCGCCCTGACCGATCTGCTTGCGCGGGTGTTCGAGCTCGCCAGCGCCGGCCGCGCCGAGGAAGCCTATGAGATCTTCGCCGCCGTGTTGCCGCAAATCGTCTTCAGCCTGCAAAATCTGGAACTGTTCCATCATGCCGAGAAACTGCTGCTGCGCGATCGCGGTATCATCCGCCATGCTTCCGTTCGCGATGCGGGTCTTTTGCTGCGCCCGGAAGATGAACGGCATATCCGGTTTTTGAACGGACGGATTCTGGCGCTGCTCGAGCGACATAATCTACCGGCGAACCCAATGTCTATTGCAGCCGGGAACAAGGCGCTGCCATGAGTGCGGGACGGTCCTGGCTCTTTCTGTTCCTCTGCAACATGATGTGGGCTCTGCAGTTCACCAGTGTCAAACTCATCCAGGACCAGGTCGGGTTTTTTTTCACCGTATGGGGGCCGATGACGCTGGCGACGGTATTTCTATATCCGTCCGTCCGCCGTGAGTTGCGCAGTAAGGGCCGCCCGTGGCCACACCCGAAAGAATTGCTGGTCTTTTTGCTGCTCGCAGCGGCCGGTGTTTTTCCCGGACAGTTTCTGGTGACCTGGGGCACACGCCTTTCGCTCGCCAGTAATGCCGCGATGCTGACGTTGGCTCTTCCCATCTGCACGGCGTTCATGGCCTATCTTTTTCTCAGCGAGCGGATGACGCGCATACGATGGATCGCTTTCGCTCTCGCGCTCGGTGGTGTGTTGCTTTGTTCGGGAGTCGATTACGGAACGCTGAATTTCGGCACGGCTTATCTCTTCGGCAACCTTCTGATCTTTGCCGGCGTGAACGGCAGTGCCTTCTACAATTCCTATGGCAAGAAGGTGCTGAAGCGTTTTTCACCACTGGAGATGTTGTTCTACACCTACGTGGCGATGTTCCTGATCATGACGCCGCTGACGCTTGCGACCGAGTCCGGCATATTCGCGCGTATACCGCAGTTCACCGCCGGGACCTGGGTTGGGCTTTTTCTCCTGACAGTCTTCCATAATTATCTTTCGATGATTCTCTTTCTGAAGGCGCTCGACTATCTCGATGCGATTCAGACCGCGCTTTCCAATTACCTGATTGCGTTCTTTGGCGTCCCTATCTCCGCCATCTGGCTTGGAGAGCGAATGACTCCGCTCATGATTGCCGGCGGCGCCCTGGTGCTACTCAGCACTCTGCTGATTACGGTCTGGGAAGAGAGAAAGAGGAGATGGGAACGGGCTCCAAGGGTTACGTCCGGCTGCTGACGCGCGCGGCTCCTTAAGGCTCGTGCGTTTCAAAATGTCTGGATTGCTGGACGCCGGGGGACCTTTCAGTTCGTGGCGCTTGCGAATGGGTGCCCTTCTGCGCCAAAATCCCTTCGTGGCCAAAACCGAAATCAAACACCCCGATAAGACTGCCTCCACGGGCGCCTATTCCGCCGGCGTAGTAGCGGATGGATGGTTGTATGTTAGTGGGCAAGGTCCGCTGGATATGAAGACCGGCGCAGTAGTGGAAGGCAGTATTGAAGATCAGACCCGTCTTACGCTGGAGCATGTCGGCAAAATCCTCAACGCCGCGGGATGCGGATTCGAGGATGTGGTAAAGTGCACCTGCCACTTGCGGGACATCGCCGACTTCGACCGATTCAACCAGGTGTATGCTCAGTTTTTCACAGGCATTCGTCCGGCCCGGACCACTGTCCAATCGGTGCTCTGGGGAACCATTAAAGTAGAAATCGACTGTATCGCGAAAATCCCTCAGAAATGAAATCCGATCCAGGCGGCAAGCGTGTGCCGGTGGGCGTGCTCGGCATGGGGCTCATGGGCCGCAGCATCGTCACGTGCCTTTTAGCGGCCGGTCACCCGGTGACCGGCATCACCACTACCGCATCGAAGTTGACCACCACACGCCGGCAGGTTCTGGCGCTTCTCAAGGAACTCGAACGCGAGGGGTTGCTCAAGACATCGCCGTCCCGCGTAATCGACAGGCTTACGGTTTCCACCAGCTATGCGGATCTCGCCGGTGCCGAAGTCGTCATTGAATCCGTTATTGAAAACGTCGAGACTAAGAAAGATCTATACCGCCGTGTCGAAGAAGTTGTGACGCGGCGGTGCCTGATCGGCAGCAATACGTCCGCTATCCCCGTCAGCCTGTTGCAGGAGGGCCTGAAACACCCCGAGCGGGTTCTCGGATTTCACTGGGCCGAGCCGGCGCACATCACACGGTTCATGGAAATCATCTGCGGAAAACAGACAAAACCCACGTTTGCGAAACGCGCGGTCGAATTCGCGCGCGGATGGGGTAAAGAGCCGTCGCTTCTAAAGCGCGATATACGGGGCTTCATCACCAACCGCTGCTTCTATGCGCTGCTCCGGGAGGCGTTCCATCTCGTGGATTCCGGATATGCGACCATCGCGGACGTCGACCGCTCCCTGCGAAACGACCTGGGATACTGGATCACATTTGCAGGACCGTTCCGCTTCATGGACCTTACGGGCATCCCTGCCTATGAGGCTGTCACGAAAGATCTTTTCCCTGAACTGGACAACCGGACCAGCGTCCCCAAGTCGATGGCGAAGACGGTGAAATCGGGCGCGCGAGGCGTATCGAACGCCAAGGGCTTCTATCGCTACACACCTGAAAGCGCCGCCCGGTGGGAGAAGCTGTTTCTGAAGTTCAGCTACGATATCCGCAAGCTGGCGATGCAGTATCCGGAAGATGTTGGAGACCGGCCCGCCCGCAGCCGGTCCCGAAAAAAGGCTTGAAACGTTTACGGCAGCGGTAATTTTACCGGCCGGCCCTCGGCAGCCGAGAGATCGGCCGCCATGCAGATCTCGTGTGTTTTTGCGGCATCGGCGACGTTGGCGTGACTCTCCACGTTATTTTCGATGCACTCGACAAAGTGATTCACTTCCTGTTGAAAGGGATGGTGCGACACGTCGCCGCTGTCGGGTTGAATCGCCGGAATCGTGGCCCAGTCGTTCTGGCCCGGCAACTCCGTCGTGAACAGCTTGTTGTTGCGGATGCTTCCTTTATCGCCGAACAGTTCGACATTGAACACGTACGGCATGCGGCATTCCAGGGTACAGGCAACCTTGCCGATTGCGCCTCCCGCGAAGCGCACCAGCGTTACGGTATTCGGGGAATACTCATACTGAAGCGGGTTGCTCCGGCTCCGGTTTGAGTAGGCCGTGACCTCTACCGCTTCATCCTGCACGAACCAGCGCAAGCCGTCTACGGCGTGGGAGCCACCCGCCAGGATTGCGCTGCCGCCAAACTCGCGCTTCCGCATCCATTCCCAAATTCTGTACCAGGGGCCGACGCCGTGAAGGTAATCGACTTCCGCATAAAAGATATCGCCGATAACTTTGCGTTCGAGCATCGCCCGGATGTTGTCGAACATCGGATTCCATCGCAGCACGAAACTGACAATACTCTTCACGCCGGCGGCGCGGATCGCTTGATCGAGACGCCGCACACCGGCGATGTCGATGGCGATCGGTTTTTCCACGATGACGTGTTTGCCGGCCTGCGCACAGGCCACACCCTGATCCACGTGGAGATGGTGCGGCGTGCAAATGGCGGCGACGTCAAGCCCCTTCTGTTGGATCATCGCGGAGAGGTCGGTAAACGCTTCGCAGTTGGCGAGTTTGTGCTCTGCGATCTTGTTCCGTGCGCGTTGGGCGTCACGGCTGCAGATTCCGACCACCTCGCAATGTTCATGTTTCGAGAATGCCTTGATGTATTCATCCGACACCCAGCCGGTGCCGACAATTCCTACCCCCAGTGTTTTCATACGCTCTTCTCCAACATGCCGGTCAGAAATCTCTGAGCAGCCGCAATCCGCTGATCGATGAGTTCCGCCGGCATCTTTGCGGCGTTGTCGCGGCCATCCACGCGCTCGAGGGCCATGGGGCCGTTGAAACCCCCACCGAACAAAGTCTTGAACATCAGCTCATGATCGATCTGCCCTTCGCCCGGCGGCGGAAAATTCCCTTCACCCCGCAGTCCTGAATGGTCTTTGATGCAAACCGCCTTGACATGTGGTGCGAGGTCCACCAGGTCCGGGTCCGGATGAACTCCTTCGTAGAAGGAAACATTGCCCGCATCCCAGCAGATCTTCAACCTCGGGGAAGGCAAGCGTCTCATCACTTCGAGGCAGTCTTTCCCCCGGGCCGTGATGCCCGTGTGCGGCTTCAGCGCAATGGTGACACCCAGTTTCTCGGCATGGCGCACAGCAGGTTCGAGCGCGCGGTAGTATTGGTCCACTTCCTTTTGCCAGTCGCGGTCGCGCTTGGGCAGGTTGGGGAAGCGTGTAAAATACCACGGACCCACACCTACGGCAGTACGTATTCCCATCTCAGCGAAGAAATCGAGTTCCGCCAGGTAGCCCTTCAGACCTCCCGGTAGCCTGCTCTCATTGTCGAGCCCGATGAAGACCATGAAAACCTGCAGGCTCTGCTCCTCAAACTTGCGCCGCACGCTCGCCCGTTCGGCGGAGGTAAGAGAGGGTCCGAAAACTACCTTCCCGGCGTGCGTATGGTACGGCATCACGTAGCGGTAGCCCGCTTTACGAATGCCCTCCAGAGCGCGCTCGAGAGGAAAAGAGCGGTAGGGCAACGTCTCGCAGCCGAGTTGATATTTGGGCGCGGCGGCAAGCGAACTCGCCGCCCCGAACGCCGCTGCGGTCTGTAAGAATCTTCTTCGGGAAGCCATCGGTTGTCTCCTCAGCCTGCCATAATCTTTCGCTTGGCCGGGTCGAATGTGACGCGACACCCCCGCACCCAGGACTCCTCGGCCATCAGGCACGCCACGGCGTGCTGGAATCCGGCCTCAATCGGTGCATTCGGCTCTTTCCGGTTGCGTATGCATTCGAGCCAGTTTTTCATGTGCGGTGTGCTCCCGACTTCTGGAATCGTTGCGCCTTGGGGCAGGCTGTCCGGTTCTCCCGGTTGCCCCGCCAGCACCCAGGGACGTGCCCATTGTGTCGCATCCATCACTCCGCGCGTGCCGAAAAACTTCAGGAAGTTGTTGCTGCTCGTACCGAAACTGGTGTTGTAGCGGACGAGGAACCCCTCCTCGTATTCGAACAGCGCTTCGAAGGAATCGGGTGCTGTGCGGGCGTCTTTCCATCGAAATGTGCCGCCCATGGCAGTCGCTTTTTGGGGGAACTTCGCCCCTGTCACAAAATGTACGAGGTCAATGAAGTGGCTCAGCAACCCGGTTTGCGGACCGAGCGAGAAATCGCGATAGCCATACCAACCGGCGTATTGGTCTGCATTCCAGGGGCGGTGTTTCACGTGCATGAGGAACGATTCCCAGTCAACGTCAGCCTGCTCCACCGGCCGCTGCGCATAGCTGTGCCAGTAGGGGCGGTAGGCATTGCGCGATTGTTCAATCTTGAAAATGCTGCCCAATCCGCCGGACCTGACGAATGCCCGGCCCGCTGCGGAACTGGCGAAACTGCGCACCTGCGTGCCGACTTGCACGATGCGCCCGGACTGTTTCACCGCATCCACGGCCTCCAGCGCCTCTTTCAGGTTCATCGCCAGAGGTTTTTCGATATAGGCATCCTTGCCCGCGCGCACGCTGTCGCGAAGCATGGTGCAATGCTGATGATCCGGGGTCCCGATCACCACCGCATCCACGTCTTTCATCGCCAGAACGTCCTGGTATCGCACAGCCGTCTTGGGTTGTCTGCCGTTTGCCTCCGCTACCGCGGCGGCTGCTTTCTCGCGCTGCTGCCGCCAGGTGTCGCAAACGACGGTTACTTCCGAGTTGGTGGCCGTCGAAAATCCCAGAACTTCTTTGAGCAGGCCGCGTCCTCCGCAGCCTACAATCGCCACCGATAGCCGGTCGTTTGCACCAATAGCTCTGCCTGCCGCCGCAGCGCTAACGGATGCCGCGGCGACGAACCGTCGCCGGTTCCAGCCTGATTCGGACATATGAAGCTCCTATGTCCTTACAGTCTATTGCGGGCTCGACGCGGTTGTTGTGGACAACGCCTCTTATTTGTCCAAAATTCTGGACATGCGGCCCTGCTGCCTCAGCAATCCGGACCGAAGTCTTTCTCGAAAGCTGATGCCAGACGCTCCGGCCAATCCGATTTGGCCTTGAGCCTTCCGGCGAAGAAGCGCAAAACCGGCGGTTCTTGGCAGAAGCCGAGAGCTCCTATCAGATCCCGGTGGTTGTGAAGCCATTTCAGACGATCCGCGGCATATTCGAAATGGGACATCGTAAATACGCGCCGGGGAACGGCGAGCCGTACCAGTTCGAGATCCGAGAGTACATCGCGCCCTTCGGCGTCGCGATCCATCGAGACCGTTCCGCGCTCCATCCCGCGTATGCCGGATGCGATATACACCGCCGCGGCCAGCGCCCCGGCGGGATAATCTTCCTGCGGCACGTGCGGGATGAATCGTGTGGCGTCCAGGTGGCACGCCAGGCCGCCGGGAGGCGTCACTATCGGGAGTCCGAGTTGAATCAGGCGATTGGCAAAGTACTTGATGGCGTCCGCGGACGAGCCTGCCACGTCGAGTTCTGTCATTTCGCGCATGCCGACAGCCATGGCCTCCACTTCTTTGGAGGACATGCCGCCGTAGGTGAAAAAGCCTTCGTAGACCGGCAGCCATGGGCGTATCGCTTCGTACAGGTCTCTGCGATTGGTGGCGATGAGTCCACCCCGGACGCTGCAACTTTTTCGTCCGGACAGATAGCAGAGGTCCGCCACGGACATGATCTCCAGGATGATGTCTTTGATCGTAGCGCCGGCGTACCCTTCCTCCCGCTGGCGGATGAAGTACGCATTCTCGGAGATCAGGCTGCCATCCACCACCAGCGGAATACCCAATGGTTCGATCAGTGCCTTGATCTCGCGCAGATTTGCGAGGGAAAAGGGTTGGCCACCCAGCAGGTTGGTAGTCGCCTCCATTCGGACAAACGGTATATTCCGGGGGCCGGCCTCGTCGATGGTTTCCTTCAGCCGCCCGATG
>CAADGY010000110.1 GCA_900696665.1 uncultured Acidobacteriota bacterium | reverse complement strand
TCGTCCCTAAGGATCAAACCTGCTGCGGCGCGCTGCACGTCCACTCGGGACTGCGGGAACAGGCTAGAGCGTTGGCGAGACAAAATGTGGAAGCCATCGTTGACGGAGGCTACGACGCGGTGATCACGAATGCCGCGGGGTGCGGGTCCACGCTGAAAGAGTACGGGGATCTGATGGAAGGCGATCCGCAGTTTGAAGAACGGGCGCGCAGGTTTTCGCGAATGATGAAGGACGTCAACGAGTTTCTGGCGAGTATCGAGCTGAACCCGCGAATGGGTCCGCTTTCCGGCACCGTGACTTATCAGGATTCCTGTCATCTTGCGCACGGACAACGCGTCCGGATTCAGCCGCGTCAACTTCTGGCATCCATTCCAGGACTTCAGTTCAAGGAATTGCCCCTGTCGGACCTGTGCTGCGGCAGCGCGGGCATTTACAACGTGGTGCACAACGACATGGCAATGAGCCTTCTCGACAAGAAGATGCAGCATGTCAACAGCACCGGTGCTGGCATTATCGCCACGGCGAACCCAGGGTGCTTGTTGCAGTTGCGGGCCGGCGCGCGCCTGCTCGGCTCTAACCAGCGCGTAGTACACGTGGTTGAATTGCTCGACGAAGCGTACCAGAATTATCCCGCGCACTGAGGATACACACTTCTTGCCGCCGGGAAAAAAGATCGACTTCGTGTTTTTCGATGCCGGGGGCGGACATCGCAGCGCCGCGAACGCCCTGAAAATGGTGATCGAGCAGAGCGGTCTCGATTGGGAAATCCGGCTTGTCAATCTTCAGGAAGTGCTCGATCCCCTTGATGTATTCCGCAAAATCACCGGCCTCCGGCTCGAAGATATCTACAATCTCTTATTGAAAAAAGGTTGGACGCTAGGTTCCGCGCAACTGTTAGCCGGGATGCACGCTGTCATCCGCCTTTATCATGGGCCACAGGTACGGCTGCTCGAAAAATTCTGGCGTTCCCGGGACACGGACATGGTTGTCTCCGTTGTGCCCAACTTCAACCGGGCGCTCTATCAGGGGCTGAAGCAGGCTTCACCCGCTACTCCCTTCGTGACCGTTCTCACCGACATTGCGGACTACCCTCCGCACTTCTGGATAGAGCGCCAGGATCAATACCTGATCTGCGGATCCGCAAAAGCGGTGGAACAAGCACGCTCATTCGGCTACCCGTCTGCGCGTGTTTTCCGTTCGTCCGGCATGATTATTCATCCGCGGTTCTATGAACCCATTGAGAAGAACCGCTGCGAGGAGCGCGTACGCCTTGGGCTGAGGCCCGGTTTGCCGACTGGATTTGTCATGTTCGGCGGACAGGGTTCGCGCGTGATGTCCCACATCGTGCGGCGCCTCGACGTTTCGGGACTGGATCTACAGCTCATTCTCATTTGCGGACACAATGCGAAGCTGGCCGGAGAGCTAGCCGGAATGAAGACCCGTATTCTAAAATTCGTGGAAGGCTTCACGCGCGAAGTGCCCTACTACATGCACCTGTCGGACTTTTTTATCGGTAAGCCCGGCCCGGGTAGCGTCAGTGAAGCGCTCGCCATGCAGCTTCCCGTGATTGTCGAACGGAATGCCTTCACGTTGCCCCAGGAGCGATACAATGCCGATTGGATTCTGGAACAGGATACCGGTCTGGTTCTACGGAGCTTTCGCGAAATCGGCGGTGCGGTGCGGCGTATGCTACAACCGGAAGCCCTGATCCGGATGAAGGCAAACGCTAAAGCAATTAGGAATAGAGCAGTGTTTGAGATACCGGAGATACTTAAAAAAATACTTGGAGGTAACTCATGAGACCCGGACTTGCTTTATTGGCCTGCCTTCCGGTAGTACTCCTTCATGCTCAGGATCAGCGGCCGGAAATGCTCCGCTGGATGGATTCTGAGGCGCAGAAGCTGCTGACTGCTCGTGATGCGAAAATTGATGCTATCCGGACTGTTGAGGAGGCGGAACGGCGAAAAGCGGCTGTACGAACCAAAATTCTAGACCTCATCGGGGGACTTCCCGACTACTCCGGGCCTTTGAACGCGCGCGTCACCGGGAGCATCGACCACGGGCAATATCGCATCGAGAAGGTAATCTTTGAAAGTCTGCCGCGATACTACGTCACCGGAAACCTGTACGTGCCTAATGCTCCCGGCAAGTACCCCGGTGTGCTGATGCCGATGGGGCATTGGAACGAAGGGAAAACCGCGGGCCAGCGGATCTGCGCAAACCTCGCCCTGAAAGGCTTTGTCGCGCTGGCGTTCGATCCAGTCGGACAGGGAGAACGGCTTCAATCCTATGATCCCCGCCTGGGAGCATCGCTGGCGGGCGGCAGCACGGACCAGCACTTCATGAACGGCCCACAGTCGATTCTGGCCGGAGAGAATTTCGCCAGGTACCGGATTTGGGACGCGAAGCGTGCGCTGGACTACTTGCTGTCCAGGCCTGAGGTGGCTGCCGGCCGGATCGGGTGTACCGGGTGTTCCGGCGGCGGCACGCTGACCACGTACATTTCCGCGCTCGACGATCGAATCAAAGTCGCGGCCCCATCCTGTTACATGAATTCCTTCAAGGTGCTGTTTTCCGGTCCGGTAGGCGATTCGGAGCAGAGCTTTCCAAATTTTCTTTCTTCGGGGCTCGACCAGACTGACTACGTGGAGCTGTTCTCTCCCAAACCCTGGCTCATCAGCTCAACCGAGAAGGATTTTTTTACACCCGCCGGCGCAAAAATCGTGTACGAGGAGGCGAAGAGATGGTACCGCCTCTACAATGCGGAAGATCGAATCAAGTGGGTGGTCGGCCCGGGAGGACACGGCACGCCGCTCGAGGTGCGGGAAGCCATTTACGAATGGTTTATACGCTGGTTGAACGACGGCAAAGGCGATCCCCGCGAACAGCAGGTCACGATGCATCCGAACCACGAACTGCTGGCGACGCGCTCGGGTCAGGTGTCGGCGGAAGGCAGCCGCGAATTGAACGAGATTATTCTCGAACGGCTCGAAGCCAGGCGGAAAGGCGGCAGCGTGGAGGAAATGAAGGCGTATCTTCGTAGGATCGTGCCGGCGTCTTCAGGACAGCCAGCCGCGAAGAGCCTTAGCACGCGAAAGGCCAGCGGCGTACAGGTGGAGCGAATCTCGATTCAAGTAGAGCCGGGACTGTCGATCGAAGGCGTACTCTACACACCCGCCGATGGCGGACCGAAACCCGGCGTGCTGCTGGTGGGTCCCGAGGAGGCGCTGGCAAAGAAAATAGTTGCGGCTGGCGCAGTGGTGCTGGCGTTGAACCCGAGGGGAACTCCAAGTCCGGACAATTCCAACAGGCGGTTGCTCGGCGACTGGCTCACAAACACGAGAGTCTGGCTGATCGGCCTCAACCTGCCAGGTTTGCGTGCCGCGGATATCCTGAAGGGCGTAGATATCCTCACTGCGCGCAAAGATGTCCGCGGGGTGCGAGCTGCCGCCAGGGAGGTTAGCGGCGTCTGGCTACTAATGGCTGCCGTGCTTGACGGGCGCATTAGCCGCATCTGGCTGGACCGCACACCCGCTGACCTGATCAGCGCCGTTCAGGCTCCTATCCATCGCAACCTGCACGACGTGGCGATGCCAGGCTTCCTGTTGCACTGGGATGTTCCGGACATGGTGAAGGCGGCCGGTCCCGGTAAAATCCTGTGGACCGACCCCGCGAACTGGATGGGGAAGGTAATCCCTCTGAAGGGCAATTACAAGTATCGATACTTCGAGCAGCCCGATGAGGAGTTCATCCAGGCACTATTGCGGTAGCTCGCCGGGCGTTGCTGTGGTACAGTTGCGTTCCATGAAACCGTCTCTCGTGTATTTCGCATTGGCGGCAGCCGCTCTAGCAGCGGATTTCGAAATTACGGACCGGGCAGAATTCAACCGGATCTTCGATTCGGCAGCCAAGGTGGAACGTCTCGCCACAGGCATGCAGTTCACTGAAGGTCCGGTCTGGTTCCGGAGCGGAGGGCTGGGCTTCCTGATCTTCAGCGATATCCCAGCAAACGAATTGAAACGGTGGGCGCCCGTAAAGGGCGTCGAGACGTTCCGGTCGCCCAGCAACAATGCCAACGGCAACACAGTGGACCGCGAGGGCCGTCTGGTGACCGCGGAGCATGGCGCGCGGCGTATATCGCGCACCGAGAAAAACGGAACTATCGTAACCCTCGTCGATTCCTTCGAGGGCAAAGCCCTGAATTCACCCAATGATGCCGTTGTCACCTCCGACGGAGCCATCTGGTTCACCGACCCGGACTACGGTCTCGCCGGGCGCACGAAGGAACAACCCGGCAATTACGTCTACCGCTTCGATGAGAGGACGAAGGCGATCCGTGCCATCATCAAGGATTTCGACAAGCCGAACGGACTTTGTTTCTCACCCGATGAAACGAAGCTGTATGTCGCCGATTCCGGCAAGCCCCGGCACATCCGCGTATTCAACGTGAAGCCGGACGGCTCAGCAGACGCAGGCGCAGTCTTCGTTACCATAGACAAAGGCGGTCCGGACGGTATCCGGTGCGACAAGGATGGCCGTGTATGGAGCAGTTCCGGCGATGGTGCGCAGATCTTCGCTCCGGACGGCCATTTGATCGCGCGAATTCTGCTGCGCGAATCGGCGGCCAACCTCGCGTTCGGGGGCCCGGATGGAAAGACGTTGTACCTGACCGCGCGGACATCGTTATACGCTGTCGCTACAAAGACGGCCGGCGCTCCACGGCCCCGTTCCCGCTGAGCTAAAAATACAGTTTCAGCCCCATCTGAAAGATGCGCATCGGCGCGCGCAGCGAACGGATTTCACCCACGCGGGGCGCATCGGGAACCACTGAATCCAGAGAGGCCCATCCCAAGTTGTTGGGTCGCCCGAACTGCGGAGTGTTAAAAGCATTGAACGCCTCGGCGCGGAACTGCAGCCGCGCGTTCTCGCCGAGCGGCGAAATGGCCCAGTTCTTGCCGACCGACAGGTCGAAACTGCGCATTCCCGGGGAAATCAGGGCATCCGGCGCGGCATTGCCATAGTGGCAAAGATCCAAGCGGCCGGGAATGTTGCATTCGGTGCGGCGAAACGCCGTTGGATCGTACCACAACTGCCTCGTCGCATTGCCGCCCAGACGGCCATCGGCAATCCGGTCCGGCCACGAAGGCCCTCCCGTGTTCAGCGTGCCGCCATTGACCGTGAAAGGAGTTCCGGTGCGCAGCGTAACGATGCCGGAAGTCTGCCACCCGCCCAGAATGGCCCGTACAACGCCGTGCGAGCCGCGCATCGCCGGCAGGTCGTATACGTAGTTGATCACCGCGTTGTGCGTGACATCGAAGCCATAGCGCATGCGGTCGTTGCGGCGGTTCCGAGGATTTTGATAGGTGGAATTTACATCACCCGAGGGGTCGTTGCGGCCATAACCTTCGCCGCGCGCCTTGCCGTAAACGTAGGCGAGACCGACGGTAAGCCCGTGACTGTAGCGCTTGTTCGCGCTCACCTGCAATGCATGATAGTTTCCGTTGGCGTAGCTATCCAGATACCGTATGTTTCCGAGCAGACGCGGCTCGTTTCCTTCGCCCTGGCTGACATAAGCCTGCCATGGCCGGCGGCGGTTGATGTCGGTATCCGGTGATGGATCCGGGCTGTTGAAGTTCGGAATGGTGTTATCGATATGGCTGGTCTTGCTGCCGACGTAAGCTACTGTCAGGAACGTCTTGGCGGGCAGTTCGCGCTGGATGTCGAAGCTCCACTGCCAGACGCTGCTCGGGCGATTATCGGGTGGGAACACCGATACGTTAGTGCGGGCAGCCGCCGTCCCCTGCCCGGGGAATGGGTCGTCCAGCGTCAGAATCTGCGAACCCGGGCGAAACTTGCGTGTCTGAATGTTATAGGTCTGGCCCGCGTACTCTATCGGAATGACTCTTGCGGCATCCGTCACCGCGTTGTAGCCATACGTTCCCGAGAAGGGGGGCAGCAATGCGAGTATCGTCATGTTGTTCAGTTGCTGCACATTTACGTACCAACCCCCGCCGGTGCGGATAACCCACTTCTCGGTGGCACGGAACGCCAACCCGACACGCGGCATGAAATAGCGCTTATCCGCTTTATAGAACTCGAAGTCGTGCAGCGGTTCCGGAACAACGGTCGGCAACATCCGCCCATCGGAAGCCGCGCTGAGGATATCCAGACGAAGGGCCCGCCACTTGCGGCGCGGGTCGTGCGGCGTCTCGAAATAATCCCAACGCAGGCCCAAGTTCGCGGTCAGCCGCCGGCTCACCCTCCACTCGTCCTGAAAGTACGCGCCCCAGCGGTTTTGGCGGGCGCCTGTCCAGTTCAGGCCTTCCGCTGTGCTCGAGGTTGAAGGATAGCCCATCAGCCAGCCGGCAAGAGCATAGCCGCCCTGGCAACAGCCGAGACTGCCAAAGGGAATATTGGCCGCCGCGCGATCCAAGCCGTAACGCAGATACTCGATCCCTGTCTTGAAGCTGTGGCTGCCGCGCATAAAAGAGAAGTTGTCGGAAATCTGGTAAATGCCATTTTCGTCCACACGGGCCGCACCGTCGCCTTGCAGTATGCCCGTAGGAGGGATACCGGTTTCGAGTTCATTGAACTTCCGGTTGTTGTCCACTGCCACGCGGAATCGTCCTATGCCTAGCGAATCCGCGTCGAAATTCGTATAAGTGCGCGGGTTTCTCTGGTCGTGGTCCGTCTTGTTAAATCCGAAACGGAATTCGTTCAAGACAGTGGGGCTGAACAGGCGCAAATACTGAGATGCGATGTTGTGAGCGCGAATACTGTAGTTTCTGGGGAAGTTCGGGTTGAGGCTATTCGCCACATAGCTCGATACCTGGGTCGCGTAGCGGCCGAAGATCCGGTCTTTCGAGGAGAGATTGTGGTCGATCCGCGCGAAATACTGGTTCTGATCCAGAATAGAAGGCACGGTTCCGATTACGTTGACGTCCAGGATATCTTCCGGAGTGAATTGCGGCAGAGGCAGGTAGGTATTGATGAAGTTCTGCGCATTGCGATTAATGCGGCTGGCCGGAATGATATTCGTGATGCGTCCGGCCGAGTCGCGGAACGGTTCTCCGGTCACCGGATCGAAAATGATTATCGGACCGCGCACCGGCCGTCCGTTACGAATCAGCGGCGTCAACAGAGCTGAAAAATCGCCGTTCCGGAACGCTTGCGGAAACCAGTGGGCCTGCTGCACGCTCTCCTGAGTTTCGCGCGTTCCTTCAAAGTTGAAGCTCCAGAACGTGCGGTCGCGGCCGCGGTATCCGGGCAACAGCACGGGACCCGCAAGCCAGGTGCCGAACTGGTTGCGTCGCAAGGCATTCTTTCGGCGCTCCGGGGTGCCGGCGGGTATCTGAAAATTCAGGAAGTAATCTCTGGCATCGAGTTGATCGTTGCGCAGGAAGTTGTAGAAGGTGCCGTGAAAATCATTGGTGCCGCTCTTCAATGCAATCTGCACGTTGGCGCCGTTATTCTGGCCGTACTCGGCCGAATAGGTTGCGGTCTGCACTTTCACTTCCTGGATCGCATCGATCGAAGGGTTGAACATCACCTGATTGACGAGGGGTTCGGTGGCAACCACCCCGTCCATCGTGACGCGCTGGTTAGCGTCTCGCTGTCCGTTGGCGCTTACCGTAGTGGCGGCGCCAGGGAAGGGGAACGCGCCCGTGGCTTGCACGTTGCCTCCCATGCGGTTGCCGTACTGGACACCGGGCGTGAGCACCAGCAGGCTTGCAAAGTTGCGGTTCAGCGTCGGCAATTCGACTACTCGCTTCTGGTCAATACTGGCGCCGATCGCCGCGTCGTCTGTCCTCAGTTCCACACCGCTTGCCACCACCTCCACCCGCTCGCTGGTTGCTCCCAACTCTAGCGTGAAGTTCACACGCGCTTTTTGCTGCAACTCAACGTGGATGCCTGTCTTGGTCTGTGTCTTGAAGCCGGGAACCTCGGCCGTTACCTGGTATGCGCCAATTTCAATCAGCGGGAAGGAATAGTTTCCCGATGCGTCCGTTAACGTTTGGCGCTTCTCGCCTGTGTCTACGCGCAACAGCGTAACCGTTGCCTTGGGAACTACCGCACCGGATGCGTCGACGACGGTTCCCAGTACTTCGGTGGATGTGGTCTGCGCGCTTCCCCATGCAGCGAGCAGAAGTAAACCGCTGACACCGAGGTGTCCAGCAAGTCTCACCATGGCTCTCCCCTCTCCGAGAGTAATAGCAGTACACCGATAGATTGTTCTCCGGACAGCAGAAGATTGTCAATAGTTAATCTACCCTTCCATCACTTTTTCCGTTTGCCCATGGAATGTCGCCCGCATGAGCGTCAGGGTGAAGACGAGCGCGTCGGCGAGGTTAGCGCTTCCCCCGCACGGCTGTCTTCAGCTTTTCGGCTTCGGCCGCCTCCTTCGCACGGAACTTCGCGATGCGCTCAATCAACTTCACGGGGACGGGTCTGGAGAGCGGAAAGCGAATCGTGCCTTTGCTGACCTCGTACGGTGCGAGGTCGTCCTTGAACTCCTCTACGAGCCGGCCGGTAACCGGGTAGAGCGAGTAGTGCTTTTTCCAACCTGCGAAGTAAAGTACCGCGCTCCCGTGCAGTCTGTAGGCGGGAATCTGGTACGAAATGACTTCCTCGGCTCGAGGCAACGCCCTGCGGATGATGCTCCGCAAGCGCTGGAGTACACTCTCGACGGCCTCGGGTTGCGAAGCTATGTACTCATCCACAGACTTGAAATTAGTCTTGGGCATTGGAATTCCCTCCGTGGAGTGATTGGCATTTGGCGGTCTTGATGTAACTGATTCGGGGCGCCGGAGCGACGCCACCTGGCACTGTGTACAAGAGCACCACAATGCCGCTGGCCGGAAGTACTTTCTGGTCCCTCAACTCCAATTTCGTCCACGCTCCCGGGGCAACGAGCGGAACCCCACTTCCAAGCAGCACCGGAATAACCG
>CAADGY010000109.1 GCA_900696665.1 uncultured Acidobacteriota bacterium | reverse complement strand
GTACTACAACGCTGGCGACCGGATGCGGTACTGGGGGAAGCAGGGCGCCTTCTGGGGCGGGATCTGGGGAATGCTGTTTGGCGCCGCGTTCTTCGCGATTCCCGGCATTGGTCCGGTGGTGGTGGCGGGTCCCTTGGTCTCCTGGATGGTCGGCGCGCTTGAAAGCGCGGCGATCGTCGGCGGGCTGAGCGTGCTGGGTGCGGGCCTCTTTAGCATCGGCATCCCCAAGGACAGCGTGCTCAGATATGAGGTGGCTCTGAAAGCCGACAAGTTCCTGCTGGTGGCCCATGGCACCGCGGCGGAGGTTGCCAGAGCGCGCGACATCATAGCGGCGTCGCACCCTTTGCAGTTGGAACTGCACGCGCCGCAAGCCGCGGAACACGCGGAAGCCGTCAGCCGTTAGCGCCGCAACCGGCCATGCTATGCAGGAGCCTGCCCGACATGACACAATCCATCTCAGCGCTCTTTCTCGACCTCGGCGGCGTTCTTCTCACGAACGGCTGGGATCATGCGGGGCGTGAGCGCGCCTCGAAACGCTTCGGCCTCGAGTTGGATGAAATGGAGGAACGGCACCGCCTGACTTTCGATACCTACGAGGTGGGGAAAATCACCCTGGAGCAATACCTGAACCGGGTCGTGTTTTTCCGGAAGCGCTCCTTTTCGCTCGATCAATTCCGGGAATTCATGTTCGAGCAGTCGAAGCCTTTTCCTCACATGATGGAACTGGTCCGCGGCTTGAAAGCCCGGTACGGGCTGAAGATCGCCGTGGTCAGCAACGAAGGGCGGGAGTTGACGGAGTATCGCATCCGGCTTTTCGCCCTGAGTGAGTTCATCGATTTCTTCATCTCCTCGTGCTTCGTCCATTTTCGTAAGCCCGACGAAGATATCTTCCGCATCGCTCTCGATATCGCGCAGACCCCGGCGGACCGAGTGATCTATATCGAAGACCGGCCCATGTTCGTTCAGGTCGCACAATCTTTAGGAATCACGGCCATCCACCACACGGGTTACGCGGCCACGCGCGCAAAACTCGCCGCACTTGGGTTGCCGGCCGCGGAGTGAACCTCGCGCCCCTTCCCGCATCGCTCCGGTCCTATTGCTGCTGAGGTGCGGCGCGCAGCGCCACTTCCACCTTCCGCGCGCTGCCGTTCCGCAGGATGCTGAACTCCACCGTATCGCCCACGCGCTTCTTGGCCATTACGCGCCGCAGCACGTCGGACGAATCCACCTTTCGGCCGTCGATCGCCGTGACGAAATCGCCGCCCATCGGGATACGGTAATTGCCCACGCGCACCACGTGGTCCGCGCCTTTCAAACCGGCCGCCGCGGCGGATCCCCCGTCGAATACGTCGCGCAATAGATAGCCGCCATCCCGGGGAAGGTTCAGATACTCGGCGAGTTCCCCGTTCACGAACATGGGGCGGATGCCGAGCCACGGGCGCACAAAAGCGCCGCGCTCGCGATACACGTCCAGCATCAGCTTGGCGCGGCTGATGGGCATTGCAAAGCCGATTCCGATATTCGTCTCGTTGAGGATGGCTGTGTTGATACCGATGACATTGCCATGGGAATCGAGCAGGGGCCCGCCGCTGTTGCCGGGGTTAATGGCGGCGTCGGTTTGGATAATGTCCTCTAGCACGGTATCGCGGCCGGAAGAGAGTGTCCGCCCGATGGCGGAAACAATGCCCGTGGTGAGAGATCCGCCCAGGCTGAACGGATTACCAATGGCAAGCACTTTCTGGCCCACTTTCACTGCGTCGCTATCGCCGAGGCGAAGGAAGGGAAGGGGCTTCTTGGCTTCAATCTTGAGCAGAGCGAGATCGTTTTCCAGGTCGCGTGCGAGCACTTTCGCCGGGTAGCGGCTCTGGTCCATGAGGCTCACTTCCAGGCGCTGTCCGTCGCTTGAAATCACGTGATTGTTGGTGAGGATCAGGCCCTCGGCGTTGATGAGGAATCCGGAACCGGCTCCTTCGCGCGGCACCACCTGGAACCAGAAATTCTCGGTGAACTCGACGCTCGTAATGTTTACCGTCGCGGGGTTGGCCCTCTGGTAAATGTCGATATTATTCTGTTCGTCCGCGCCAAAGTCGGCGGATCGAGCCACCTCCGGTCCGGCCCATAGCGAAGCCGTGGAGCCGTTGCTGGCGGTGGTGGTGGGATCCCGGAATGGGTTCCATGCGGAGACCGTAACGTAGTAAACGGCGATCCCCGCAAAAAACGCCACCACCAAGGCAAGCACTCGTCTCATTCGCATTCCTCCAGCAGCCGCCGCAATGCTGCTTCCACGTTGGCGCGTGTTTCTTCCTTCGTGCCGCTCGTATCGATCACTTCATCCGCATACGCCAGCTTCTCGTCAAGGGGCATTTGATGCTCCAGCCGCGATAGTGCCTGCGCGCGGCTGAGACCGCGATGCATGGCCCGCTCGATCTGTAATTCACGCGGGCACCACGCTACCCATATTTTCTCAAAACTCTCGTGGTTGCCTGTTTCGATGAGTATCGCTGCCTCAACGACGCCAACCTTGCATACTGCATGCATTCCTTCGCGGTGAGCCGCGGCTTGTTTCCGCGCCAGTTCCTCAAAGAAGCGCGCTTCCTCTTTGAATACCATCGGGTGGATGATGTCATTCAAAGCCCGCAATCGTTCCGGGTGACCGAAGACCAGGCTCGCCAGCCGCGTTCTATCGATCCTGCCATCCGGTTCCAGGATGGAGTGGCCGAACGCGGCCACCACCAGGGGATAGGCTTCTCCGTCGGGTTCAAGCAGGCGATGGCCAACCTCATCGGCCTTGAGAAGAGAGCAGCCGAGCGAGACGAGCGTATCGCCGACAAAGCTCTTCCCGGAGGCGAGTCCGCCAGTGAGTCCAACGCGCCGCATGAGGTCTCCCTTCGAGGTCGATATCGGACTTCCGCGAGTTTGATAGTAAATAGCGGATTCGCGGCGGCTACAGGTTCCCCG
>CAADGY010000108.1 GCA_900696665.1 uncultured Acidobacteriota bacterium | reverse complement strand
GGCAGTCGCCGACATCGCGGTCTTCTCGCTCGATCGGGGGCGTTTCGAATTTCTCGATTCCGGGCGCGGAAAGCTGACCGGTGATAAGAACCTGCGCTGCGTCCTGACAATCCGCGAGGGAACCGTGGTGTGGGATTCCGAAGGACTGAGCCTGACCGACTGGAGCGATGCCGGCCCATACAGTAACTATAAGTAACGATGAGCGCCCGCTCCTTCACGGCAGTATACTGACATCAACACCGGAAATTGCTGGCCGTGCGATACCCGGACAGCAAATTGTTCGGGTGTGGGCTGCAAGGCGGGTATGCTGACTCAGACTGTCTCCCGATACGAGATTCAGGACCGGCTCGGTGAAGGCGGGATGGGAGTCGTCCACAAAGCGGTCGACCGGAAATTGCACCGCCCTGTGGCGTTGAAATTCCTTCCGCTCGATGCCATCTCCAATCCGGAATATGTACAGCGGTTCATGCAGGAAGCGCAGGTCATTTCAGCGCTTAATCACCCCTCCATCGCCACCATCTACGAGTTCGAGCAGATGGAGAACAGTCTTTTCCTTGTTCTCGAGTATGTTTCCGGCGGGGACCTTCGTTCTTATATCCGCGAGACCTACGGGGCGGGGAAAGAAGTGCCATTCTCCGAGGTGCTGCGGCTCGCGATTCAAATCGGGCGCGGATTGGATCACGCGCACCGGCGGGGCATCGTTCATCGCGACATCAAGTCAAGCAATATCCTGCTGACGACGGACAAGGACGCGAAGATCACGGATTTCGGCCTCGCGAAATGGGCGGAATCGTCGCTGCACACCACCACCGGCGAATTCCGCGGCACGCTGGCCTACGTCGCTCCCGAACAGGCGGAAGGCAAAACAGTTGACGAGCGCGCGGACATCTTTTCTTTCGGTGTCGTGCTGTTCGAGTTGGCAAGCGGGCGCCGGCCCTTCGAGGGAGACACGGCGGCGGCGCTGCTGTACAGCATTGCCACAAAACCGGCTCCGCGGTTGAGTGAGTACCGGCCGGATACACCGCCCGAATTCGATCAGATTGTCGCCCGCACCCTCCAAAAGAAGCCCGAGGACCGCTATCAAAGCGTGCGGCAACTGCTCGAAGCCATGGAGGCGGCACGCGCTCACCTGGGGTACGACCGGTCCACTGTTGTGCGGTCCATGGTGCCGGCGCCGCTTCTCGCATTCCGCCGCTCGCGAGTCTGGCTGGTGGCGCTCCTCCTGGCGATCGCTACAGCTTCTACGACATTTCTTCTGGCGCCTTCCATACGGGAAACGCTGGGTAACTGGAGTGTCAACTGGAATAGTCCAGCGAACAAACATCTCGCCATCCTTCCGTTCCACGGTGTTGGAGCCAATCGCGCGGATAGTGCGTTCGCGGAAGGCCTGGCGGAGATTCTGGCAAACAAGCTGACGCAGGTGGAGCAACTTCACGGTGACGTCGTCGTGGTCTCCACCGCCGAGTTGCGGCGCGAAGGCGTCACGAGTCCTCGCGAGGCGCGAGCGGCGTTTGGAGCTACCCTCGCGTTGGCTGGAAGCTTACAGCCGCGTGGCGACGACCTGGTTCTGGCGCTGAGCCTCGTGGATACGAAATCCGGCCTGCAACTGGGGGCGCGCACACTTACCAGTTCCAAGTCCCGGCCCGCCGCGCTCGAAGAGCGGGCGTTTGAGGCAATCGTGGAACTGCTCCGGTTTCAATTGCGCCCTGAGAGCCGTAAAGCGCTGCACGCGCGCGCCGCGGCTGTGCCCGGCGCCTACGACCACTATCTGCAAGGCCGTGGATACTTGCTGCGGTTCGACCGAATGGAGGATGTGGACCGGGCGATCGCCGCGTTCAACCAATCCGTCGCCATCGATCCCGATTATGCGCTGGCCTACGCGGGGCGCGCGGAAGCATACTGGTGGAAGTACGTGCGCGAACGCGATTCGCAGCTTCTCGAACGTGTCCGCGAGGACTGCCGGCGGGCGATGTCGCTCGACGGCAATCTGGCCGCAGTACACATGACCATGGGGCTCGTTAACACGGGCACCGGAAGGTTCGCCGCCGCCGTCGATGACTTCCAGCACGCCCTGGGATTGGAGCCGGCAAATCCCGATGCGCTCCGGGAACTGGGAAAAGCCTACGATGCGATGGGCGAAACCGCGAAGGCGGAAGCCGAATACAGGAGAGCGATTGACCTGCGGCCCAACTATTGGGCCGGCTACAAGGATCTCGGCATCTTTCATTTCAAGCACGGCAGGCATGAACAGGCCGAAGCCTGTTTTCGCCGTGTGATTGAATTGACACCGGATAATTATGTCGGATACAGCAATCTGGGAGCGGTATTGCTGAAACAGGGTCGATACCAGGAAGCGGCGGAAGCACTCGAGCGCTCCATCGCCGTGAAGCCTACCGCCAAAGCGCTGTCCAACCTGGCTACGCTTTACTATTTCAGGAAGCAATATGCCGAGGCTGCCGCGGTCTATAAGCAGGCCACGCTGATGACGCCGTCCGACTACGTCATGTGGGGAAACCTGGCCGAAGCCTACAGGCTGGTTCCGGAGCGGGCCGCCGATGCGGCGGACGCATACCGCAAAGCGATAGAAGCAGCGGAACAACACGCGCGTATCAATCCGCGAGATGCGCACGCCAGGGCTTTGATTGCGGCGTACTGGTCCTTTTTGGGCGATCATGCTGAAGCGGTAAGGAACATTCAGTCCGCCCTGGAACTCGGACCCGAAGACGGGTTCGTTCGCTTCCGGGCGGCGGTTGTGTTTGAGAACTCCGGGCAGCGCGAGGAAGCTTTGAAACAACTGGCGCTCGCCATCAGTCACGGATACTCACGCGACGAGATTGCCGAAGCCACGCCGCTGGTGGCTCTTCGCGCTGACCCCCGATATGCCCGCCTTGCCCGGGCGCCGGATGTCGTATCATCCCCGCGGTAAGAAACTCAGGAGAATACACAATGCTCGAGAACAAACCCATTGACATTGACATCACAGTCCTCGGTGAAGGCAACTTCAATTACGGATACGCACTATTGCGTATTACACCGGATCAACCGGTGCGCTGGGTGTCGAAAAGCGGTCCATTCGTGATTTCCTTCGGCAGAGAAAGCCCTTTTGAGAAGGTCGATTATAGAGGTGTGCCGGATCGTCAAACGGGACTGGCTGTGACGGAGCACGCCGTGGTCAGGAAGGAGAACTGCATTGGCAGCTTCAAATACTACGTGGCGGTTTGTGTAGGCGACAAAGTCTATATCGACGCTCAATGTCCAGTGATCGTGGTGGAAGGACGCTAACGGCCCTCACCGTCACACAGCAGCCTGATCTTGAGGATGGCGGCGATGGAGCAGACTTCGGTAATTTCCCCCCCTAGCGCCATTTCGCATGCCTGCCGGTATGGGACCCAGCGGATGGAGAGGTTTTCCTCCGGGTCGTGTACCGGCACTTCATGCGACAAGCCCGTCGCCAAAAACAAGTGCTGCACGTCGTTAGTGAGACCATTGCAGACATCCACGGCTCCCAGCGCACGCCAACGCCGGGCCACCAGACCTGTTTCTTCGCGAAGCTCGCGGACGGCGGCTTCGAGCGGGTCTTTATCGTAAGGCTTTGAGCCTCCGCGTGGAATCTCCCAGGAGTATCGCTCATTCGGGTAGCGCCATTGCCCAACCAGCACGATCTCTTCGCGTTCGTTCAATGCCACAATGCCGACGGACGGAGAAACTTCGACAACTCCATAGATGCCATGGTTCCCGTCGGGGCGCACCACCTGGTGCTCCCGGACGCACATCCAATCATTCTCGTAGACGAGCCTCGAGTCTAATTTCTTCCAGGGATTGCGGTGGGGCATCTATGACTCCAGTGTAACGGACCGGTATTGGTCTGCTTGCTGGCGTGCGCGGCTGCCCTTAAAGATGGCGTTTTAGAAAAGCCACAGTCTCCACACGCATTTCCGGCGTTTCCTGATGGCCCACGTCCTGCCGGAACAGTTTCCATCGTTCCGGATGGCTGAGCTTCTCATATACCGCCCGCAGTTCACGGTCAATCCGATCGAGTCCCTTGGGCGGTGTGAGCGCATCCAGGTTGCCGGCAAGGCTCAAATGTGCGCGCGGCGCAATCAGCGCATTAATTTGGGCCGAAGTGAAATGCTTTAGCAGCGATGGAACATAGTAGTAGATTCCATGTCCCTTCAGGTTGTTTGTCTCCATCAGCGCCTGGTAATCCGTGAGACAGCAGATATCAACGGTCACCTTTGCGCGTGGATCCAGCGCCGCCTGCCACCAGGCCATGGTGCTGCCCATGGAGAGTCCAAGAGTTCCCATGCGCGTGTTATCCACCTCGGGCCGGCCGGCGAGATAATCCATGGCGCGGAGTGAATCGTACACCATCATTCCCCACATCACCTGGCCTTTCCACAACATCTCTTTGAAGATGTCCATCTCCGGCCGCCTGGCGCGCTGGCCGAAAGCCCAGGTGTCCGTGCACAGTGCGCAATAGCCGAGCGAAGTCAGAAGCTCGGCATAGGGAGGTTTCTGGAGCGCGCTTCTGCCCCGCAGCAATTCGTCCTTACCAAGTGCGTAATCACCACCGTGCGCGTGATGATAGAGAATCGCCGGGATGCGCCCGGTTTGTTTTTTTGGCTTTACGAAGTATGCCGGAACCGGCTCGACGCCATTCAAATCCAACTCCAGTGTCTCCAGCAGATATCCGCCGCGATCCTCCGTGCCGAGCGTCCGTGCGGCAATCGGCCTGTTTCGCGCGGGCAGATCACCCAGCAGAGCGTAAAGCTGTTTCCGCCGTTCTTCTGAACCGGCCTGGTTATTGCTCGATTGTCCGTGCATGGCTACCGAAGAAATCGCACCCAAGAAAGCTCTGCGATCCATTTGGTTCCTGATTGTATCGCATGAAACCCGTGTGTGACCTCGGTCACTGGCGTAGACGCGGGCAGGGTGCATGCTTGAAAGGAGAGATGGCGAAACCTGGGAACATCATCCCGCCATCCTGTTGAATAACGAACTCAGAGGAGAAATAGCGTGGCAGACAACGAGAATGCGCGAGTCAAAGAGTTGGACTTGCGCCCGATACCGCACGGAAGAAGGCATGGGCTGGTGTTTGAGACGTTCGACAAACTGGCTGTCGGCGAGTCCTTCATCATCGTCAACGACCACGATCCTTCTCCGCTGCGCATGCAGATGGAATTTATGCGCCATGGCGAATTGAGCTGGGTTTACCTGGAGCAGGGTCCCGAGGATTTCCGTGTGGAGATCAAGCGGGCTGCGCTCCCCGCATCCGAGCGGCCGAAGGCAAGCGGCTCGGACCCGTCAGTCTTTACACGGTTCTGATAACCGGCGGGGCGCCGTCTTCGCCTCACTGAGACCCCTCCAATATCCTGTAAATCTGCCGTCCATATTTTTCGACGGTGTTGATCCCAATTCCCGGGATGGCAAGGAGTTCGGCGGCACTGGCGGGACGCCTTTGGGCAATAGCGCGCAATGTCTGATCGGTGAAGATCCGGAATGCCGGCACACCGCGCCTACGCGCCTCACCCAGCCGCCATGCACGTAAGGCCTCCTCGGTACGGGAATGCTCTCCAACGGGAGGGCGCTCCCTTTTCCGCGCTGCCGGCTTCTTCTTTGCCGCGGGCCGCGGCTCCTTGGCGCCGGCAGCGCTTTTTTGCCTTCGTTTCCGCGTCTTTGCCGGAATGGCTGCCGCGGACTTCATCATGAGGTCGATCGGTGTCGTCTCGTCCGCCACCTTTCCCGCCTCTGTGAGTCTTACCGTGCGGTAGGGAATCTGCTTACCGTCTTTTTCGAACACGGCATCGGAAAGCCGCGCTACGCCCGCGCGCGCCATCGCTCCGAGGACGTCTTCGAAAGCATCACGGCTCATCTCCGCCCCCGGAAACAGCTCTGTGTGCAGCTTCCCGGTCGATTTCTGCTCGCCGGAGTGCAGTGTGGCCAGCACCCGGAAGCACGTCTGCCGCTCCGCCTCTGTAGCCGCGCGAAAGCGTTGAGCCGCACAATTTTCCGGTGCGCAGAAATCACAGATCCCACAGGACGACTGCCGGTCGGCCAAGTCGCCAAAGTGACGGACCAGCGCCGACATGCGGCACTGGTTTGTTTCGGCATACCGGATCATCAGATCGATCTGAGCCCGTTTTTGCTCTCCGTGAGCGATGTAGGATTCGCGCCAGTGGCCCTCGCCGGCGCTGATATTCTCCGCGTAGTCGATCACTGCGCCACCATGGATCCATAGCTTCTCCAGCGCTTTGTCGAACAGGTCCGAATCGATCCGCATCTGCTTTTGCAGCACGGCCTTTTCGATGGGCCCGCTGCGCAGCCGCGCGAACAGCGCGTCCAGCATTGCTACATCGGGATAATCGCGCTCGAAGAAAAAATCGTGCGTGTAGCGGTCTGCGTAGGAGTGCATGAGGACGGCGCGGCTCGGGTTGCCGTCGCGTCCGGCCCGCCCGATCTCCTGATAGTACGCTTCCAGGCTGCCCGGTAAGGCGGTGTGGATCACCGTGCGTATGTCAGGTTTATCGATTCCCATCCCGAACGCAATGGTCGCCACCATCACTTCCACCTCTCCGGAAAGGAACTCCTCCTGCACCCGCCGGCGATGCTCGGCGTCCAGTCCCGCGTGATAGGCTGCCGTGGAAAAATGATCCCCCAATGCCGCCGACACACGTTCCACCTGCTTCCGGGTGGGGGCATACACGATGCCCGGCCTGTGTTCCTTGTCCAGCAGCAATTGGCGCGCCAAGGCGGTTCTCTGCGACGGAGCTGCTTCCACCGCTTCGATTGCAATGTTATTCCGCCGGAAACCGTGGATGAACCTCGCCGGACGCGGAAGGCCCAATTGTTTGCAGATATCGTCCTGCACCAGCGGCGTTGCCGTAGCCGTAAGCGCAATGACGGGCGCTGGACGCAAAAGGGGCAGATGCAGACCCAGCATCCGATAATCCGGACGAAAATCGTGCCCCCACTGGGATATGCAATGTGCTTCGTCGATCGCGATGAGGGTAGGTTTTCGCTTTGCCAGCATTTCCGGGAATCCCGCCACCCTCAGCCGCTCCGGCGCAATGAAGAGAAAATGCAGCTTGCCGTTCAAATAGTCGAAACACGCCTGGCGCGACGCCGCCCGTTCGCGGCCCGAATGAATACGCTCCACCGCGAAGCCCTGTTGCTTGAGCTTGGCGGCCTGGTCCTCCATCAGTGCGATGAGCGGGCTGATGACCAGCGTTGTTCCACCCCGCGCGATTCCCGGCAACTGGTAGCACAGCGACTTTCCCGAACCGGTCGGCATCACCAGTAGCACGTCTTTGCCTTCGATAACCGCCTGGCACACTGCTTCCTGATTCGGACGGAAACGGGAAAACCCAAATGTGCGTTGCAGGACGTCCTGGAGGGGACCGCTGGTGTCGATTACGGGGAAACCCGCGGACTCGGGCACGCTATCGCGAATCGGTGCGGCGGACGCCGCGGCGGTTGTGGCCGCCTTTGGGTGTGCTTGTACCGCACCGGTCTTTCCCACCACATCCCGCACGTAATCCTCTATGCCTTGAAGGAACGGCTCAAGCCGTGCTTTCCCACGCTGGATGCGAGCCAGAAAGGCCTCCCACTGCCCCGTCATGGCGGGAGTCTTCACTTCCGGGTGCACAACCTCCACCAGGCGAATCCCCTTCCCGGTTGCCTCCAGACTCTTACCTTTGCGCACGACATAGCCGCGTTTCAGCAACACCTCAATGATCGCGGCACGGGTGGCGGGAGTACCCAGGCCCGTCTCCTTCATGGCCTCGGAAAGTTCTTTCTCGTCGAGGGTTTTTCCTGCTGTTTCCATCGCTGTCAGCAGCGTGGCTTCGGTGAAGCGCTTCGGCGGCCGGGTCGTCTTCTTGATCGCCTCGACATCCAAGACATCCTGCGATTGGCCCTTCTCCAGACCCGGCGGCAAACTCTGCTGGGCCTGTTCTTCCTCACTCTTTGTCTTGCCCTTCTCCGCTTTCCTGGCCGGCACAATGTCCAGGATCTTCCAGCCCGCCTGTTGCACCGCCGTGCCCGTTGTGTGATACCGGTCGCACAGGTCTCCATTGCGAATCGCCGTGATGACGGTGGTGACGGACCAGATGTGGTCTTCGTGCCAGGCGCTGAGCAGCCGGCGGCAAATCAGGTCGTAGATTTTTGTTTCTTCGGCCGGCAGTGCGGACGGAGGCGGGGAAGCCGTGGGGATGATCGCGTGATGATCGCCTACTTTGGAATCGTCGACAAACCGGCGTCCCAGAGGACGCTCACCGGCGCCCGGAGCAAGGCATTCGCGATAGGGCGCTTCGATTACGCGCACTACGCGCGGCAACGTCGATGCTACATCTTGCGTCAAGTGGCGGCTGTCGGTGCGCGGGTAGCTGATCAGCTTATGCTTCTCATAGAGAGCCTGCGCCAGGTCGAGCGTGTGTTGAGCGCTGAAGCCGAACAGGCGGTTCGCGTGCCGCTGCAGTTCGGTAAGGTCGTACAGCAGAGGAGGAGCCATGCGCTGCGTCTCCGATTCGACGGACTCAATGGCCGCCTGTCCGCTTTGGGCACGTTCGGTAATCTGCCTGGCCTCTTCTCCGGTCGCGGGCAGGCGCGTCGCCTTCTGCTGTTCTTTGTCCTTTTCGCCATCGGACTTTGTCCGGAACCAGGTACCCTGGTATTGGTTTTCGGCCGGCGCCCCCGCCGGGTGAAACGTCGCTACCACTTCCAGGTAGTCTTCCGGAACAAAGCTGCGGATCGACAACTCGCGCTCTACCAGCATCGCCAGCGTCGGCGTCTGTACGCGCCCGACTGACAGGTCCTCCCCGTAGGCAAGCGAGTACGCGCGCGACAGGTTCATTCCCACCAGCCAGTCGGCCCGGCTGCGGCCGCGTGCGGCGTCCGCCAGTGCATCGTACTCATGGCCCGGCCGCAGCGTCTCGAAGCCTTTGCGGATGGCGTCCGGGGTCAGCGACGAGATCCACAGCCGGCTGAACGGTTTCTCACAATGCGCGGCTTCATAGATGTAGCGAAAAATCAACTCTCCTTCGCGGCCCGCATCGGTGGCGCACACCACACGCGAGACGCGAGGCGAATTGATGATTTTGCACACCACCTCGAATTGTTGTTTGGTTTTCTCGTAAGTAACCAGCGGCCACTGCTTCGGCAGCATGGGGAGTTGATCGCGGCGCCATTGGCGCCACGCCGGGTTGATCTCGTGGGGCTGTGCCAGCGCAGCCAGGTGTCCGATCGCCCAGGTGACAACGTAACCGTTGCCGTGCAGGTATCCGTCTCCTTTCTGCCGGGCACCCAATACCTGCGCAATGTCACGCGCGACCGAAGGTTTTTCGGCCAACACTGCAACAGTTCCTGATTCCCGCACCTCCGTCAGTCTATTCATTCGATCACAACGTACAAACTGATCTGCTCCGTAGCTGTCAGGCTCGTTTCCTCAGGAACTCTGCGGCCTTCAGATAGATGTCGTCCTGCTGAGCGGGTGGGATGTTGCCGATTCCGTGCCCGCCGCCGGGCACGGTGACCAACTGGTGCTCGACGCCTTGCTGCCGCAGGCGTTCCGCCATCTGTTTCGACTGCTCGTAGGGCACATCGGTGTCCGCCGTTCCGTGCACCAGCATCGTAGGTGGATAGTCCCTGGTGACGTTGCGGATGGGGCAGTAGGTACTGAACCAGGCATCGTCCGTATCCGGGTCGCGCCCGGCCACTTCCTTTGGCCAGATCCCTTGCTGGCGGCAGTACAGGTAGAAGCGGCCCCGGCTGCTCTTCGGTGGTGGCTCCGAAAGCGGTGATTTGCCCACTGCGCTCATGGCCTCCTCGCGTGTGACCGCGGGCTGCTTTAGATAAAACGGGTCAGGGCGGGAATACCATGGCCCCACGATGTCGCCGTAGCCCCAGTACGAGACCAATGCTTCCGGCCGCGGCTTCACGCAGAAGCCGCTCATCAGAGTCAGATACCCGCCCGCCGAGCCGCCGCATACGACGACGCGATCCCTGTCAATACCAAGCGAGCCGGCTTCGGCGCGAAGCCAGCGAAACGCGTCCCGGATGTCTTCGATGATTTCGGGCAACTTGGTTTCGGGCGCTAAACGGTAATCAATCGATATGACGGTGAAGCCCGCGTCAAGGAGCGACCGTAACGTGCGTGAATCCCGGCGCAGATGCCTTGACCCTGAGATCAGCGCGCCGCCATGGATCCACACGGCGGCAGCCTTTCCACCGGAGTAAACGTCCGCTTTGATATCGCATCCGGGCACAGTCTTATAGACAAACGTGCGCGGTTGTTCCGGAGCGGCTTTCAGCATTGCCGCTGCCGTGGAAACCAGAAAACTTCTGCGTTGCATGGCCCGAGCCTACCACATGGGCGGTGTCACCGCTGCCGTGATTCGGCAGTCACCTCGATATCAGCATTCGCGGGAATATCGGCGCGCGCGGTCAGGACGACAAAGCGCCCGTCATCGCTGGCGATCGCGGATTCCATACGGCCGCCCTCCACGGTACAATCGCCCGACGGCATCACAAAAACCACCCGTCCATTTGGGAACGCCTGCGCCCAGCGATTGGAAATCCGTGCGGTCACCCTTCGTGCGGCGCCATCGTTTGGCGTGGAAAAAGAAAGCTGCATCGGAGCGGGCTGGTGGCGCGGCAACGGGATCGGGGCCGAAGGATGTCCGGCGTAGGTAAATGATACGGGGCGGCAGCCTTCAAAACGCACCACCCGGAAACTCTCGCTGTTCGCCTTGCCGGCGCGTTGTGTGGGGGTGCGGCCGATCTGCATCACCTTTGGACCAGGTCCATGGGCGTCATGCAGGAATGAAATTCGGTACCGGTCGAGCATCGCCTCCACTGGAGCATCGTGCTCGAATGCATTAATAATCTTGCAACGGGTTTTCGCTCGCGATTCGAGCAGCGCGTACGCATGCGACAGGTCGCCATGCCAGGCATGAGAAAAATTGAGGATGCTGAGTTCTGGCCCGTAATCGATCATGCTGACGGCGTTTCCGTAGAATTCCTGGTGGCCGGCCACCTCATGATTGCCGAACGTGATGAGGTGCGGCATGTCCAGGCGCGCGAACGCGCCCAACGCGTAAGCGGCGTTCACCTCGTTGCTGACCAGCACCATGTCGGCGCCGATCAGATTGGAAAGACCGGCCAGGCGCTGCAAATACTCGGCCGCCTCCTGTCCGAAGGTATCCATGTGGCCGAACGTAACGAAGACGGGGTTCCTGGGGTATTCTGTGACGACGTAGACGGCGCGCGGCGCACTCCGGCTGACCTTCTTCGGTAGCCGGAACACCAGGTCGTAGAGCCCGGGTGCAACACCGGCGGGCAATGTGATGATTCCTTCCGCTCTGCCATCATGCTCACGCGCTTTATCTTCGCGAAAAACGACCTCGCGGGAAATGGTTGCCGGTCCGAGTT
>CAADGY010000107.1 GCA_900696665.1 uncultured Acidobacteriota bacterium | reverse complement strand
TGCCGGGCGCCCTTCGCGGCCGCGGCCCCTGCGCGCTGCTTCCCCGGATGGCCAGGTAGCTCAGTTGGTAGAGCAGCGGACTGAAAATCCGCGTGTCGATGGTTCGATTCCGTCCCTGGCCACCATTCATTCGAGGTCTGTTCCGAGCATATCGGTAACAGGTTATTCCGGACACATGGGTGACACTCCAGCATCGGAAGGATTTTCGGCGCAGGTTCGTCGTGATTGCCCGGCTTTATCCACCGATTCGCATCGTCTACCCTGAGCGTCCCAGCGACCAGCCATAAGAAAGTACGACCGGGGCATGAGCAACCCATTCTTCGACCACCCGGTTCTCAATTCCCCCTACGAATACCCCCGTCGCCACTGGGAACTTGACGAAACTGGCCAGCCGACCCAGCAGATTCTGGAGACTCGCCGCCGCGCCGAGTTCATCACGCCGATACCCAAGGCTCGCAAGCAGAAGGCGGCCAAGCAGACTCAGATCGTCTTCGACGAGGGCAAGGGGCTCTCCACCGACGCTCAGCAGTATTCCCACACTGCCGTTATCAACGCCGTGCGCCAGGAGGTGGACCGCTGGCGCCAACTGCCGGATCCGAGCGACTGGCGGGTAACCCCGGTTACCGCGCAGCTCCTGCACCACTGGCGGCATCATCAGTTCAGCGGTTTTCGCCCATTTTTCTGCCAGGTGGAAGCCGTCGAGACGGCGATCTGGTTGACCGAGGTTGCCCCGCAAATCGGTAAAGCTGGCAGCCGGTTCCTCGATCATCTCAGCAACGCCAACAACGATGCCAATCCCGAGCTCCAGCGTCTTGCCCTGAAGCTCGCGACCGGCGCCGGCAAGACCACGGTCATGGCCATGCTGATCGCCTGGCAGACCCTCAATGCCGTGCGCCACCCGGGCAGCAAGCGGTTCTCACGCGGCTTCCTGGTCGTGGCTCCAGGACTGACGATCAAAAGCCGCTTGCGCGTCTTGCAACCGAACGATCCTGACAGCTATTACCAGAGCGCCGAGCTGGTGCCCGGCGACCTGCTGGAGGATCTCAAGAAGGCCAAGATCGTCATCACCAATTACCATGCCTTCAAGCTGCGCGAGCGCCTGGAGCTGTCCAGGGGCGGTCGCTCGCTCCTGCAGGGCCGGGGCAAGCCTTTAAGCACGCTGGAGACCGAAGGCCAGATGCTTCAGCGCGTTATGCCCGACCTGATGGGCCTGAAGAACATCCTGGCGATCAACGACGAGGCGCATCACTGTTACCGGGAAAAGCCGGACGACGAGGACGATGAAGCCCTCAAGGGCGATGAGCGCAAGGAAGCCGAGAAGAACAATCAGGCCGCCCGGCTGTGGATTTCCGGTCTCGAGGTTGTCAACCGCAACCTGGGCCTTAACCGCGTCATAGATCTGTCCGCAACACCGTTCTTCCTCAGTGGCTCGGGTTACGCGGAAGGTACGCTGTTCCCCTGGACCATGAGCGACTTCTCGCTCATGGACGCTATCGAGTGCGGCATCGTCAAGCTCCCCCGCGTGCCGGTCGCCGACAACATCCCCGGGGCGGAAATGCCCAAGTTCCGCAACCTCTGGGAGCACATCGGCAAGCGCATGCCGAAGAAGGGTCGGGGCCAGAGTGACGACCTCGATCCCCTGAGCATCCCCGTCGAGCTGCAGACGGCGTTGTTGGCGCTCTATGGCCACTACGAGAAAACTTTCCGTCTCTGGGAAGACGCGAAGATTCCGGTGCCGCCCTGCTTCATCGTGGTCTGCCAGAACACGGCCATATCCAAGCTCGTGTACGACTACATCTCGGGCTTCCATCGCGAGAACGAGGACGGCAGCACCACGCTCGAGAACGGCCGCCTGGAGCTTTTCCGCAACTTCGACGAGCACGGCAACCCGCTCGGCCGGCCGAAGACGCTACTCATCGACAGCGAGCAGCTCGAATCCGGTGAGGCCCTCGACGACAAATTCCGCCGGATAGCGGCGGATGAAATTGATCGTTTCCGTCGCGAGATCGTCGAGCGTACCGGCGATATTCGTCAGGCCGAGAATCTGACCGACCAGGATCTGCTCCGCGAAGTCATGAACACCGTCGGTAAACCCGGCCGGCTGGGCGATCAGATTCGTTGTGTCGTTTCGGTATCTATGCTTACCGAAGGCTGGGACGCCAATACCGTGACGCACGTGCTCGGTGTCCGTGCCTTCGGCACCCAGCTCCTCTGCGAGCAGGTCATCGGCCGCGCTCTCCGCCGCCAGTCCTATGATCTCAACGAGGAAGGGCTCTTCAACGTCGAGTACGCTGACATCCTGGGCATTCCCTTCGACTTCACCGCGAAGCCGGTGGTGGCTCCGCCCCAGCCGCCGCGGGAGACCATTCAGGTTAAGGCGGTCCGTCCCGACCGTGATGCATTGGAGATCCGCTTCCCCCGGGTACTGGGCTACCGGGTCGAACTGCCGGAGGAACGTCTCGAGGCGGTTTTCAATGATGAGTCGGTGCTAGAACTGACCCCCGATCTCGTCGGTCCTTCCATCACCAAGAACGCCGGCATCATCGGTCAGGACGTGGACCTGAGCCTCAAGTACCTCGAGGACATGCGCCCTTCCACGATTCTCTATAACCTCACTCAGCGTCTCCTCTACACGAAGTGGCGTGATCCGGGGGAAGAACCCAGGCTGCATCTGTTCGGCCAGTTGAAGCGCGTTGCGAAGCAATGGCTGGATACCTGCCTGGTCTGCAAGGGTGGCACGTACCCGGCCCAGCTCATGTACCAGGAACTCGCCGATATGGCCTGCGAGCGTATCACCGCCGGCATTACCCGCAGGTTCGTGGGCGAGCGGCCGATCAAGGCGTTGCTCGATCCCTATAACCCCGTCGGTTCCACGATTCACGTGAACTTCACGACCTCGAAGTCGGACCGTTACCAGACCGATGCCCGCCGCTGCCACGTGAACTGGGTCATCCTCGACAGCGATTGGGAAGCGGAGTTCTGCCGGGTCGCCGAGGCTCACCCGAAGGTGTTGCGCTACGTGAAGAACCATAACGTCGGCTTGGTCGTCCGTTACCGCTACGGCTCCGGGACCCGGAAGTACATCCCGGATTTCATCGTGGTGGTCGATGACGGCCGCGGCCCGGACGACCCGCTGAACCTTGTGGTCGAGATCAAGGGCTACCGGCGTGAGGATGCCAAAGAAAAGAAGGCCACCATGGACACCTACTGGGTTCCGGGTGTCAACCATCTAGGAAAGCACGGACGGTGGGCATTTGCCGAATTCACGGACGTTTACGAGATGCAGGCTGATTTCAGCCATAAGGTGAGGTCGCAGTTTGATGAAATGATTGCGGGAATCACTGATTCCAAAAACCCGGTCATAGACAAAGCCAGAGCGTATTTGATGAAACAATTGGGACCAGACCCCAAGTGGGCCAATTTGAACCATCTTCTATGGTCAACCATTACGTCGGATCCAGGTCATGCAATTCAGCTTGCGAGTCTGAACTCGCTATCCAAGTCGACTCAGTGCAGTACAGACGAAATGCTTGCTGTCCTTGGTTTGTTGTCCCGAGAGTCGGTAGGGTTCCTGGAATTGGAGATACGCTCAACAGACCCGAATGGACGAGTAATCCCACCAGAAGAGCTTATTCGAATGCTAACGCGCTGGTGGCGAGACAAATCGATTACCGAACAGGAATGGCAAACCTGGGCATCCCAAACCACCGTCCGGTGGATACCCGTAGATGCTCGAGATAGCAAAGCATGAGTGCCGAAAATGATTCAGTACTGGCTTTAGTCGAAGCGATCAAACGTAAGGCGCCCGCATTTCTCGACCTTATAACCGCGACAACCAGTGCCGAATTTGAAACTGCGTTCAATTCAATTCTTGAACGAGCTGTAGTGCAACTTGAGTCCAACAAAAAGAACCTCGAAAAGTTGGATGAAGAGGGGCTGTCAGCAGTTTTCGCGATGGCTCTGACAATTCCTGGGTTAACCGTATCCCAGGAAACCAACTCAAATGGGCATGTCGATCTGACAATTGAAGCGACATATTGTTTTCCGATGCGCAAAAAGCTCGGAGAAGCAAAAATTTACGATGGTCCGGTCTATCACGAGAAAGGCCTGCAGCAGCTTGTCACGCGTTATTCCACCGGTCGGGAATGTCGGGGGCTGATGATCGTCTACGTGCGGAAGGCCAACATTGCGGATCTGGTGGTCAAGCTTCGGAAGCACATGGACTCGAAGCTGCCCCTGCTTCAGCAGGGTGCGACGCAGGACTACACCTTGAAATGGTCGTTTCTGTCGACCCACAAACATTCATGTGGGGACGATCTTCAAGTGAGTCATATTCTATGCAATCTTCACGTCTAGCAATCTATCGAGGATTCAAAATCCATGTGAATCCACCAGATTTCGATCGTGTTACGGCATTAGCGTCCTGAGAACATCCCGATGGCAAAGAAGACAGCGGCCAAGTCCACTCCGAAAGGCGCTCGCAAGACCGTCGAGACGCTCACCCATGAAGAGGCCCGACGCAGGAACATCCCGACGGCCGAGTACCAGTCGGTGATGGAGAAGGCCGACCAGAGCCCGGTGCGGGTGGCCTACGAGCGCCGTAATCGTGATCTTGATCCGCAGCTCGTCTGGCGCGGCAAGGACGAGCAGGACTGGAGCGATCTCGTCGTCCATGCGCCGCCGCTCTATATCCAGGAGAAGGTGCACCCGAAGGCGCTAATCGACGAGCTGCTGCGTGAAACAAAAGAGCGCGAGCATGAGGCGGGTCAGACTACCGCGGACCTCTTCGCCGACTTCAACGGCATCCCGAAGGGCGTGGACAAGACCGAGTTCTACCAGCACGACCAGAACTGGTCGAACCGCATGATCCTCGGCGATTCACTGCAGGTAATGGCGAGCCTCGCCGAGCGCGAGGGTCTGCGCGGCAAGGTACAATGCATTTATTTGGATCCGCCCTACGGCATCAAGTTCAACAGCAACTTCCAGTGGAGCACGACCAGCCGCGACGTGAAGGACGGCAAAGCCGACCACATCACCCGCGAGCCAGAGCAGGTCAAAGCCTTCCGCGACACCTGGCGCGACGGCATCCACAGCTACCTCACCTACCTGCGGGACCGGCTCACCGTCGCCCGCGATCTTCTCACCGAGTCCGGCTCCATCTTCGTGCAGATCGGCGACGAAAATGTCCACCGCGTCCGGGATTTGATGGACGAGGTGTTTGGGGAGGACAACTTCATCAGTGGTATCAATTTTCTGACGACCGGCGGTTTTGAAACCGGCAAACTGGCGAACATCTCCGACCATGTTCTTTGGTTTGGGAAGAGCGCAAAGCAGACAAAATACCGGCAACTTTGGGAAGAGTTCAGTCTTGCCCGACAGGAAGCAGCATATCGGTGGGTGAAGGAAGCTCCGGGTATTTCTCGTTCACTCAAATCGAACGAGAGCCTTGAAAGTTTTCAGTCTGCCGATGCGCGCCTCTTCAAGCCGGACAATTTGATTTCTCAGGGCGCGGCAAACGAAGACCAGCCGTTTGAAGTCGAAGGGAGAGTTTTCCGACCGGCACCAAATTCGCATTGGAAGGCTACGTATCCGCAAGGAATGACTCGTTTACTGCGCGGGGACAGAATCTACACTGCGGTAAATTCACTTCGGTATGTCCGCGAGATTACTGATTTCCCGGTCAAGGCGCGGGCGAATTATTGGGATGACACTGCGACGGGCCAGTTCACGGACACGAAGATCTATGTAGTTCAGACCAACGTGAAGATTATCGAACGCTGCCTCCTCATGGCCACCGACCCCGGCGACCTCGTGCTCGACCCGACCTGCGGTTCCGGCACCACCGCCACCGTCGCCGAGCAATGGGGCCGGCGCTGGATCACGATTGACACCTCGCGCGTGGCGCTGGCGCTGGCCCGTGCCCGCATCATGGGCGCGCGTTATCCCTTTTATCTGCTGGCCGATTCCCGCGACGGCCAGATCAAGGAAGCCGAGATCACGCGCACTGCGCCGAGTTCCAAGCCCGTGCAGGGCGACATCCGCCACGGCTTCGTCTACGCGCGCGTGCCGCACATCACGCTGAAGTCCATCGCCAATAACGCGGAGATCGATGTCATCTGGGAAAAATGGCAGCAGACGCTCGAACCGTTGCGCGAAAGGCTCAATGCGGCGCTGACGAAGCAGTGGCAAGAATGGGAAATTCCGCGGGAGGCTGAGGCATCGTGGCCCGACGCCGCAAAGAAGCTGCACGCCGACTGGTGGCAGGCGCGCATTGCGCGTCAGAAAGAGATCGACGCCTCAATTGCTGCCAAAGCCGAATTCGAATACCTCTACGACAAGCCCTACGAGGACAAGAAGACCGTCCGCGTGGCCGGTCCCTTTACCGTGGAGAGCCTCTCGCCCCACCGGGTACTCGGCGTCGACGAGAACGACGAGCTGATTGACCCGCTGGCTGCGGCAGGTGGCACCCCGCCGGATGGCCACACAGGTGAGGCGGAGGGCTTTGTGCAGATGATCCTCGACAACCTCCGCACCGCCGGTGTTCAGCAGGCCCACAAGGAAGACCGCATCAGCTTCACCTCGCTCGCACCCTGGCCGGGCGAGCTGGTCTGTGCCGAGGGCCGTTACGCCGAATCAGGCAATGGATCCGGCGGTGAGAAGCGGGCAGCCATCTTCATCGGCCCCGAGTTCGGCACCGTCACGCGGCCTGATCTGGTTGCCGCAGCCCGCGAGGCCGGTGATGGCGACTTCGACGTGCTCATCTGCTGCGCCTTCAACTACGACGCCCATTCTACGGAGTTCGACAAGCTCGGCCGTATCCCAGTTCTGAAGGCTCGCATGAATGCCGACCTGCATATGGCTGGCGACCTGAAGAACACCGGCAAGGGTAATCTCTTCGTTATCTTCGGCGAGCCTGACATCGACGTGTTGCCCGCCCAGGACGGCTACATCCGGGTCAAGGTAAACGGCGTGGACGTCTTCCACCCCAACACCGGCGAAGTCCGCAGCGACGGCGCCGACGGTATCGCCTGCTGGTTCATCGACACCGACTACAACGAAGAGAGCTTCTTCGTCCGCCACGCCTACTTCCTCGGCGCCAACGACCCCTACAGCGCCCTCAAGACCACCCTCAAGGCCGAAATCGACGCCGACGCCTGGGCAACGCTGCACAGCGATACGTCCCGACCATTTCCGAAGCCCAAGTCCGGCCGCATAGCAGTGAAGGTCATTAATCACTTGGGGGATGAGGTGATGAAGGTGTTTAGGGTCTAGGAGGATGCTGGCCTCCTCTCAGTGGTCCGCGGATTAGGTCAAAAGTGGGACTTTGATTCAATTTTCGGGGTTGTTCAGCTGATACCCGATAAGGTATCGTGTGCCGAAAGTTGTTTTTCACACGGACTCAAAAACCGACCTCGCGGCCATTCGTGCAGACGATCACAGGCCGGCCGCGCGAATTCTGGCGCTGATGGAGCAAGCCAAGTCGGATCAGGAACTGTTCGACCGACTCACGCAGCACGACTATGGTCAGGCGGGAACAGCAGACTTCCATGTCAGCCGGTGGGAGTCGCAGCAGAACAACGAAATGCGCAACCTCTGGCGCCTGAAACTCTGGGAACTTGAGGAACTAGGAATTCGGTATCGCGTTGTCTATGCCTTCGAGCCGCTGACACGGACGATCGCTGTTCTGGGCATAGCCCGACGCAGGGAGTTCAACTATGAGGACGATGCGTTCACCCAGCGTGTCATCGAGTGCTACGACCGGCACTTTAGTCGGACCTGACCGCCCGCGCCCCCAGTCGGCGCCGGCTAAGGTGATCTACTTCAATTTCGCTATCGAGCCGGAGGCTTCACTTCCGTCGGATTTTGTCTCGATTGATTCCTTGATAGATGAATTTGAGGCGGATGATGCCGGGCGCGAAGCAATGGCTGAGGCACGGCGCTTTGTCGGCGAGAGATTTTACAGCAGCGCCCCCCGTGGCCTCGCCACATTCCGACTCGCGAAAGGGTGGTCCCAAAAGCGACTTGCTCAGCAATTGGGAACCAGTCAGTCTCATATCGCCCGGATTGAGGCGGGACAATCCGACCCACAGATCAGTACGGTGCGCCGTCTCTGCGAAGTGCTCGGTATCACTATCGAACAGTTCGAGAGCGCGTTTACTCAAGACCGCCAGCTGCCATGAGTGCTGGCAATCCGCGATTCTTCGATGTGATCGTCTGCGATGACGTTCGCGAAGAGCTGGGCAACAAGCGATCGCTCATGGGAATATACGAGAACGCCATCGTTCTCGATGCATTTCCCGCACTCCTTCCGCGACTCTGCTTCGTCATGAAAGCACGGACTCCGGGTGATCGGCCGTTTGAGTCGCTGACCTTTGTCGTCAAACGGGACGATGAAGTGATCATTCAAACTGAGTTACATTCCGAGCAGCTTGCAGCAATCGCTAGGGAGGAAGCGCCCTCGCTTCCGGACGGTGCCAGCCCCGAGCCTGCTGATAGTGCGATAAAGCTGACGGCCGTCATGGTTCTGTCGCCGATTACATTTGAGAAGCCTTGCCGGCTTCGTTTCCGGGCGATCACTGAAAGTGAAGAGCTTCGCGGTGGGAATTTCTTCGTCACCAATAGGCATGCTGGGCCGAAGGCAGTGCGTTCCAACGAGCCCGCCGTGTCCTAATGGAATTCCGTATTGCTGATACGTTTACTGACAGCCTCGCCCGCCTGACCAACGAAGAGCAAAAGGCGGTCAAGACAACTGCTTTCGATTTGCAGATGAACCCGGCCAGCCCGGGAATGCAGTTCCACAAACTTGACCGGGCCAAGGACCCGCGCTTCTGGTCGGTTCGCGTCAGCCGCGACGTCCGCCTGATCATTCACAAGACTGACACGAGCCTGCTGCTCTGCTTTGTCGGTCATCATGACGCCGCCTATCACTGGGCGGAGCGCCGAAAGCTGGCAACCCACCCCAAGACGGGTGCTGCCCAGCTGGTCGAGATCCGGGAGACGGTTCAGGAGATCGTCGTTCCGAAATATGTCGAGCAGGAGCAGGCGGCAAGGCCGAAACCCTTGCTCTTCGCCCGGCAAACCGACGATGAGCTGCTGAACTACGGAGTCCCGCCCGAGTGGCTGAGCGATGTACGTCACGCCGACGAGGACAGCCTGCTGGAGTTGGCGGATCACTTGCCCGGCGAAGCTGCCGAGGCACTTCTGGAGCTTGCGACCGGCGGTCAACCCCTGGCCTCGACTCCGCCGGTGGCCAATCCTTTCGATCATCCAGATGCCCAACGTCGCTTCAGGGTGATGGGCAACGTGGATGAGCTTGCGCAGGCGCTCGAGTTCCCCTGGGAGAAATGGACGGTCTTTCTGCACCCGGCGCAGCGGCAGCTTGTCGAGCGTAACTACGCCGGGCCTGCGCGAGTTTCAGGTTCGGCCGGTACGGGCAAGACCATCGTTGCCTTGCACCGGGCCGTATTCCTCGCGCGCAGGAATCCCGAAGCTCGCGTCCTGCTTACCACCTTCTCGGACACACTGGCCCATGCCTTGCGCATCCGGCTCCGTCGCCTGATCAGTCACGAGCCTCGGCTGGGGGAGCGGATTGAGGTTCAGGCGCTCAACTCGATGGCCATGCGCCTCTATGAGACGCAGTATGGCCCGCCCGCTTTGGCGACAACGGAGTTCATCCAGGGCGCGCTCAACCAAGCGGCTGCGGAGCAGCCGGACCTGAAGTTCAGCCTGCAGTTCCTGCTGGCCGAGTGGCGGGATGTCGTGGATGCCTGGCAGCTCACAAGCTGGGGGCAGTACCGGGATGTTCGACGGCTCGGGCGCCGGACGCAACTGCGTGAGCCGCGGCGTGCTGCGCTATGGAACGTCTTTTCTACTGTCCGTGAGCAGATTCACGCTTCGAAGCTCATGACGATGGCGCAGATTGTCAATCGCCTTTCAATGGCGTTGGCGGAGCGTAAGCATCCACCATTCGAGTTTGTGGTGGTGGACGAAGCGCAGGATCTTGACGTGCCTCAGTTGCGATTCCTCGCAGCAATGGGTGCCGATGTGCCGAATCGGCTGTTCTTTTCCGGCGACCTGGGACAACGGATCTTCCAGCAGCCATTCTCCTGGATGGCACTGGGCGTCGACATCCGGGGACGTTCAAGGACGCTGAATGTCAACTACCGGACATCGCACCAGATCCGCCAGCAAGCCGATAGGTTGCTGGCGCCTGAGATTGCAGATGTCGATGGCAACGTCGAAAAGCGCAGCGGAGCGGTTTCCGTCTTCAACGGGCCCCAGCCAGATATGCGGGTCATGGACTCGAGTGATGCAGAGGTCATGTTCGTAGCCGAGTGGCTGGCAGCACGCATCGGGGAGGGGCTTGCTGCCCACGAAATCGCCGTATTTGTGCGATCAGATACCGAGCTCGACAGGGCACGAGCGGCGGTTGAAAAGGCTGGAATACATTTCAAGGTACTTGATGAGCATGTCGAGACCACGAGCAGCTACTTGTCCGTGAGCACGATGCACCTCGCCAAAGGACTTGAGTTTCGTGCGGTTGTCGTCATGGCCTGTGATGACGAGGTTATCCCGCTGCAGGCACGGATCGAGGGAGTGACCGATGATGCGGATCTCGAGGAGATCTATAACACTGAGCGGCACCTGTTATATGTCGCCTGCACGCGGGCAAGGGATCACCTTTTGGTCACTGGCCTGAAACCGGCTTCCGAGTTTCTGGATGACATGCAATGCTGATCCGACGGTCGGAATTCTGAAGAGATCTGGAGCATGACAAGTCGCCTGACGAGGCGTCACCATTATGCAACCCCCTCTGTATGTGAAAGGCCTTGAATCCGACGGGCAGACGGAACCCATCGAACTCAGGAAACTCAGCAGGTCCAGCGATGAGGGCGAACGCTTCAGCGAAAGCTGGTTGCAGAAGCTGGTCGACCGGAATCCGCGCGTGCTCCCCATCGCCGAGCTGGACGAAGCCCGTTTTGTTGATGCAATCACCCGGAACCTGAGGCGCGGCCGGAGGATACTGTTGCTGGTGGTCGGCGATGGCATCCGCGAGGGTGCGGAGACCCTGGGCGAGTATCTCCAGCTGCATGCTGGATTTCACATCGCTTTTGGCCTTGTCGAAATGCCGGTGTTTGAGCTTCCCACTGGAGGCGACCTGGTGCAGCCTCGTGTTCTCGCCCGGACGGTCAACATTGAGCACGGGATATTCGTCGAGCCAGCACCGAAGAGTCTCATGGTCCGATGGCCCGGCCCGGATGACAGCCCCTTCTCACTCGGAGGATGCAACCAGAACGGCGGGTTTGACACCGAAACGGTGAACTGGCGCGCAAACGACTTTGACCTTCTTGACCTGGCGCACGAGCACCTGGAAGGCCTTGCCAGGCTCGTTGGCGGCGCCGTCAGGAAAACCCGGACACCGGCTAGTTGGTATGTGGTGATGCCGGATGGAAAGCCGCCGTCGGCCATGGACATCCTGCAACGGCGGGATGACTGGATAAAGCTGATCCCCGAGTACGGCGGGAAGCTCAACAAAGAGCTGCAGACGCGTGCGGCCTGACCATGGAGCACGACATGTCCAAAACAATCGCCACCAAAGCCGACCTGCAGCTGCTGCGCACCGAGCTGCACCAGGAGTGCGCGCTGATCCGTAAGGACATGGAGATGCTGTCCATGACCCTCACCGTCCGCCTCGGCTCGATGCTCGTGGTCGTGACCGGCCTGCTTTTCGCCGCCCTCAAGCTGACCTGACGCGGCCGCCTACCCCCGCCGCTCCACCCTGATCACATTGGCGTCGTCGGCATGCTCTAGCAGCAGCCGGCGCACGCGCTCCTGCCATACGGCGCCGAACTCGCGGCGCTCCTCGGCGGTGGCGTCGGCTGACATGGCGCGACCCATGAGGTGGCGCATCTGGCTGGCGGGCGGGACGCTGGAGAGGTCGAGCGAGAGGTGGACGGTGTCGCCGCTGTCGTTGCGGCGGAAGCTGGCGATGCTCTGCGGGTCGTCGCCGTCGTAGCCCAGCAGGCCCTGGCGGACGAAGCGGCCGCCGATGCCGTGGAAGCCGTTGTCGGCGGCGGCGC
>CAADGY010000106.1 GCA_900696665.1 uncultured Acidobacteriota bacterium | reverse complement strand
TGGGTGGGAACCTGTGCCGCTGCGGGACTTATGTGGGTGTCCAAAAAGCGGTCATGGAAGCGGCAAGAGACATGAAAGGAGCTCGCCGTGGCTGAATACAAGTGGCCTCCGATGAACAAACGCCGCGTCATGGGGCAGCGGCTGAACCGGGTTGACGGCATTGCCAAATCGAGCGGCAGGGCGAAGTACTCTTCGGATTTGAACAAACCTGGACTCCTGCACGCCGTTATTCTGACCTGCCCGCATGCCCACGCCCGCATCAAAGCGATCGATACAAGCGCGGCCAAGAATATGAAGGGAGTCGCGGCAGTAAGAGTGATGGCCGAACCCGGCACTGAAGTGCAATGGGCAGGCTGGGAAATCGCTGTGGCCGCAGCTTCGGAAGAGACGATCGCGCGCGATGCCGTCAGGGCCATCAAAGTGGATTACGAAGTTCTTCCCCACATTGTGAAGGAAGATGATTTGTCGAAGGTTGGAAACCGGGCCAAGCCTGCCGGCGAGCAGATCACCGGGGATCCGGATAAGGACATTCAGGCGGCGGAGATCGTCTCCGATGGCGAGTACGGCATTCCTGTTATCGCCCACTGCTGTCTGGAACCCCACGGCCAGGTGGTTTCCTGGCAAGGGAATCAGGTTGAATATCACCCTACCACGCAAGCCATTTCGACCATTGGCCCTGACCTTGCGCGAAGCCTGAAGATTCCCGCTACGCAGATCCACGTACAGATGGACTACATGGGAGGCGGCTTCGGCAGCAAGTTCCCGTCGGACAAGTGGGGCACGGAAGGAGCAAACCTGTCGAAAGACAGTGGTGGGAAGCCCGTGAAATTATTTCTCGATCGTGCGACGGAACTCACCATCGCCGGCGTCCGCCCCTCGGCATTCGGTAAGATCAAGGTCGCAGGCTCCAAGGACGGTACTATCACCACGTGGCAGTCCGAGACATGGGCAACCGGCGGCTTCGCCGGCGGCGGCATGCCGCCTATCCCATACGTCTACACGAACATTCCAAATAAGCGGCTGAATCACACTGCGGTGTCCATCAACGCAGGTGCGCAGAGGGCGTGGCGAGCGCCGAACCACCAGCAGGCGTCGTTCCTGACATGCGCCGCTATGGACGATTTCGCCGCGAAGGCAGGCATCGACCCGCTGGTGGTCTTTGACAAGAACGCCGGCTACACGGCGCGCGCCGAAGTGTACCGCTCTCAATTGAAGAAGGCCGCCGAGTTAAGCGAGTGGAAGAAGTTGTGGCACCCTCGCGGCGATTCGGGCTCAGGGCATTTGAAGCGCGGCCTCGGCATCGGCATAAACACCTGGGGCGGCGCAGGGCATGCGAGTAATGCGATTGCCAAGATTCACCCGGACGGCACGGTCGAAATCGAAATAGGCAGTCAGGATCTCGGTACTGGAACGCGCACAGTGATCGCCATGGTGGCAGCGGAGACGTTTGGGTTGCCGGTCAGCGCCATCAATGTGAAGATGGGCGACAACCGGTATCCGACCTCCGGCGCATCGGGCGGTTCCACCACAGTCGGCGGGGTTTCCTCTTCCACCCGCAAAGCAACCGTGAATGCGCTAGCCAAACTGCTGGAGGTGGTTTCCCAATCCCTCGGCGTGCCACCCGATCAACTGGAGGCGGTGGATGGCCGCATTCAAGTCGCCGGCAATCCTTCGAAGAACCTGCCATGGAAGGCCGCTTGTCAGAAGCTCGGAGTCAGCACGATCAGCGAAGCCGGCGAGAACAACCAGCGCACCGCGCCGCAGGAAGGTTTGAATACCGGGGGCACCGGCGGTGTGCAGATTGCCGACGTAACGGTGGATATTGAAACGGGCGTGGTCAGGATGAACCGTTTGGTTGCGGTGCAGGATTGCGGGTTGATTATCAATCCTAAGACCGCCGAGAGCCAGTGTTACGGCGCCTGTATCATGTCCATTTGCGCCGCCCTCTTCGAGGAGCGCGTAATGGATCAGCAGATCGGGCGCGTTCTGAACGCGGAAATGGAGTTTTACAAACTAGCCGGCCTTACCGATATTGGTGAGATTATCGTACACCTCGACATTACGCCGGAGCATGACAGTCGCGGCGTCATCGGGTTGGGTGAACCACCCGCTATTGGAGGTATCGCTGCCATTGCGAATGCAGTGGCGAATGCTGTTGGCGTGCGGGTCCCGAGGGTTCCGCTGACGCCCGACAGGGTCCTCAACGCCCTGGAAAGGAGGAATGCATAATGCAAGCCTTCGAATACGCCAGCCCCTCAAATCTGAAAGAAGCGGTGGGACTGCTTGGAAACACTTGGGACGAAGCCGCTGTTCTGGCCGGGGGAACCGACCTGATCAGCCTCATGAAGGAATACGTTTACACGCCCCGGCGCGTTGTAAACGTGAAGGGTGTCAAAGAACTGAAGGGCATCCAGAAAACCTCCGCCGGCGTGCGGGTGGGGGCAGCGGTGACCCTGGACGAATTTATCCACCACTCGCTGATCCGCTCCGAATATCCGGCCCTGTTTACGGCTGCGCACAATATAAGCAGCCAGCAGATCCGGAACATGGGAACAGTCGGCGGCGACCTGTGCCAGCGGCCCCGCTGCTGGTACTACCGAACGGGTAACGGCCTGCTTGCCCAGAAAGACGGAAAGAGCCTCGTTCCGGAAGGGGAGAACCGCTACCACGCTATTTTTGGCGGCGGTCCCGCCTACTTTGTCAGCGCCTCCAGTCTAGGCCCGGGTCTCATCGCCCTCGGTGCAAAGGTGAGGGTTGTTTCGGCTTCCGGCAATCGTGAAATCCCTCTCGAAAAGTTCTTCGTTACCCCACAGAGCGAAGATCAGCGGGAGATCGCCCTTCAGCCGAACGAGATTCTGTCCGAGATCATCATTCCCCCGGCAGGCGGCGCCCGGAGCGCTACGTACGAGGTCAGGCAGAAGGAAGCGCTCGATTGGCCGCTCGCGGCCGCATCGGTTGTATTGCGAATGAAAGGCAACTCGGTCACGAGCGCACGTGTCGTGCTGGGCCACGTGGCCCCTACTCCGTGGGTGGCCGCGGGCGCCGAAAAGATGCTCGCCGGCAAGACCATTAACGAAGACGTTGCCCGGCAGGCGGGAGAAGCAGCGGTTGCGGGTGCGAAGCCCCTTAGCGGCAATGCCTACAAGGTGCAACTCACCCGTGTTGCCGTGAAGCGCGCCCTGCTCGCGGCGGCCAGCGGAAAAGGTGTAACAGATCATGGAACGGGCCGGACTGACTAACATCGACGACGACCGCTGCGATAACCTGCGCTGGAAGGGCATGTATATCGAAGCGGACTGGGACCCCAGCGTCCCGCACAGCAACGATCGCGCATTCTGGTGCCAGCGTACACAATCCTGTGTCGGGCCCGATGGCAAGGTCGTGGACGATTACGAATGTAACGAAACCCGCGGCTGCTACCACCCGCTATAAGATCTGCCTGATCTCCTGGAATCACCGCCCCGCCTCCTTCGAGGACGGGGCGGTCGTTTTGTTTAATCCGCCGCGCCGATCTGGTGATAGACTGAAAAAAGATTACCTGGAGGATCTGGGATGAAAGTTTTAACTGGGACAGCTCTTGCCGCATTGCTGATGTCCACGGGAGTGTCTGGCGCTTCAGTTCCGTCCACACAAGTTCAGGGCGAATATATCGAAGCCCGTACGGCCGACGTATATACAGGACCCTGTTTCGCTAATGGCGAAGTCGGATTGGTGGGCGATCTGGCCGTAATGGGCTGGCGTATCGAGAAAGGCAGTTGGAACGGTGTCAATCTCGACGGCCTCTCCGTAGTTGGTGTGCTAAAAGCGAGCCACACGCTGGGTGACGGTTTCCAATCCGCATATCCCGTCAAATCCGTCCTGATCGTGGATGAACGGGCTGGTGCGGAGCAACGGAACGCTTTGAAGGAGTTTGCACGCAGAATGTCCGGCGATCTTTTGCAGGAGGTTGTTCGCGTTGAGTACCAGCCGATTTCTTTTACCGTGAAGGACGATAATGTCCATACGGCTACGGCGACGCTGAAGGCCGGCAACCTTGCTTCGATCGAAACACGCGCTCTGAAGAGCGGTGATCAGATTTGCCATAACGAAGAAGTCTGGTACACCCCGCTCACGAAAGTGGATCACGCGATGCCTGCGTTTACTCTGGCCCACAGCTTTAAAGGCGAAGGGCTGGGTACAACCTGGAGCAATCCCGGAAAGCGCAGCGCTTTTGTAGCGGATTTCCACTTCGAGAAGTGAATCGGCGCGGGACCCGTCCGGACCCGCCAGCGCACCCTGAGAGACGAATGGCTCTCGCAATAACGGAGGCGCGATTTGTTGCCACACCTGCGAAGGGAGAAGTCTCTTCGCTGTTAATCCGCCCGGAGATTGCGACTCACCTCCTTGTTCTCGGCCACGGAGCCAGCACGAACATGCGGCACCGTATCCTCCAGTCCATCGCGGACAGCCTAGCCGCTGAGAAGATAGCGACCTTTCGCTACAACTTTCCTTACATGGAGAATGGCCGGGGGCGTGACTCCCAGGATACCTGCACAGCGACGGTGCGCTCCGCGGTGGCGGCGGCGCGCAAAGCGGCGCCCGGTCTCCCCCTGCTCGCTGGAGGCCACTCTTTCGGAGGACGCATGACGTCGACCGCGGCCTTTGTGCAACCGCTCGATGGTGTTCATGGTATCGTCTTTTTTGCATTTCCACTCCATCAGCCCGGTAAATCCGATACGAAGCGCGCGGAGCACCTTGGAGCCGTCCAGATCCCGATGCTGTTTCTCAGCGGAACGCGGGATGCGCTGGCCGAGCCGGACCTGTTGCGGACCGTCTGCATCAGAATCGGCAATCGGGCTACACTCCATCCGCTGGACACCGCCGACCACGGCTTTCGCACACTAAAGAGGGCGCGACAGAGCCAGGAGGATGTATTCCTTGAAATGGCCCGGACCGTTCGGGAGTGGGCATTCACGTTGAAGTAAGCCTTAACGGAATTGCAAAACCTCTAAGCTATAATCGGAACGTGAAAGTTCATCTCGTCGTCCTCGCGGCGGCTTTTCTTTTGCTGGGTGGCTGCCGCCGTGACATCCAGAACACGGAAGCCGTACGCCGAAGTGTTATCGATTATCTCTCCAGCCGGTCGGGGCTGGATGTGAGCTCGATGCAGGTAGAGGTCACGTCCGTCACCTTCCGTGAGAATGAGGCTGATGCGACGGTTTCCTTCCGCGCGAAAGGGTCCAATAATCCCGCGGCGGGTATGCAAATGGCGTACACGCTGGAACGGCAGGGCGGCAAGTGGGTGGTGAAGGGCCGGCGCGGCGCGGGTTCGGGAAGCGACCCGCATAGCGGAATTGGGCCGGACGCGTCTACCGCCGGGGGAACCGGCGACCTGCCTGCGGGGCATCCCCCTATTGCACCGCAATCTCCGAACGAGCAAGCACAGCCGAAGAAATGAAACGTATTGCCGTACTCGGAGGTGGACCCGCCGGGGCATTCGCGGCCGAGAGGCTGGCTGCTTCCGGTCTGGAGACGGTTCTGCTGGACGAGAAGCTGGCATGGGAGAAACCTTGCGGAGGCGGTCTTACCTACAAGGCTTATCGTGAATATCCTTTCCTGATTGACAACGATAAGCCCAAGAAGATCGTCTGGGACACGTATCTTTCAGAACCAAAAGCCGGGGCCGTAAAGATGAAGCTCACCCATCCGCTGGTGATCTACTCCCGTTTCGATCTGAACCGCATGCTGCTCGAACGGGCCGAGCGTGCCGGCGCGCAATTGGAGAAAACACGCGTGCTCGAAATGGGCCGTGGCGCCTCGCGCTGGCATATCAGGACGTCGGGCGGTGTCATCGATGCCGACTTCTGCATTGTGGCCACCGGTGCAAGAAATTCGTTGCGGCAGGTGGGCACGCAATGGACTCGCAACGACACAATGTTCGCGCTTGGCTACTATGTTCCATCCATGCAGGAACACATCGACATTCAGTTTCTTCCCAAACTGGAGGGCTACATCTGGGTCTTTCCCCGCTGCGGGCACTTGTCGGTCGGTATCTGCGGCAAGGGCGAATCCGCCCAATCGTTGCGGAAGCGGCTGGAAGACTACATGAGCCTGCGCTGTATATCCTGGCAGAACGCGGCTTTCTATAGCCATGTCCTTCCGTCGCTTGCCACACCGGCTTGGAAAACGAACCATATCGCCGGAGATGGCTGGCTTGCTGTGGGCGACGCCGCCGGACTGGTGGACCCGATCACAGGGGAAGGTTTGTATTATGCGATGCGCTCCGGGGATCTCGCCAGCCGGATGCTCGTCGAGGAGCGGCATCCGGGCAGCGCGATGACCACTGCCTACCGTGCGGCCCTCCATCGCGATTTTGCAGCAGACCTTGCCTTCAGCGCAACCTTTGCCCGCCGTGTTTTCGTGGGCCGGTTCCTCTTCGGCACGGTCCCTGCGCGCATGATCCAGTTCATGCGGCGGAGTCCGCGATTCCACGATCTGATGCAGGATCTTTTCGCGGGCACTCAGCCATACAGCGATCTGAAGAGGCGGCTGTTACGCAATCTGAATGGGACCTTGCACGAAGTGGTGATGAATTTCTTCTTCGGCCGCCTGGTTACAGGCGAGAACAAAATATGAAAGAGAATGTCTTACTCCCGTAACACAACCCCGCTGCGTCTGGACCATTCCGGCGTTCTGCTAGAACGTGCTCGCAATGTGATTCCCGGCGGTGTGAACTCGCCCGTTCGCGCCTACAAGAGCGTCGGCGGAACACCCCCCTTTATTCTTCGCGGTGAAGGGGCAAAGGTATTCGATGCGGACGGCAATGAATACGTGGATTACGTGGGCTCGTGGGGTCCGCTGATCCTCGGGCACCGTCACCCGGCTATTATCGCCGGTGTTGAAAAGGCGCTGGGACGCGGCACAAGTTTCGGCGCTCCCACTGAGTTTGAAGTGGAGCTAGCCGAGGAGATCTGCGGGGCAGTGCCGTCGATTGAGATGGTGCGTCTGGTGAACTCCGGTACCGAAGCCACTATGAGTGCACTGCGCCTCGCGCGCGGCTTCACCGGCCGGGATATCACCGTCAAATTCGAAGGTTGCTATCACGGGCATGTCGATTCGCTGCTGGTGAAGGCGGGGTCAGGTGTCGCGACATTTGGGATTCCGGACACAGCCGGTGTCCCCAAGGCTTTCTCCGATACCACCATCGCTGTGCCTTACAACTCGATTGCCGCGGTGCAGAGTGTGTTTTCACAGCGTGGCAGCGAGATCGCCGCCGTAATCGTAGAACCCGTAGCCGGCAACATGGGATGCGTACCCCCGGTGCCCGGGTTTTTAGAAAGCCTTCGGGATCTCACCAGCCGTCATGGGGCACTGCTGATCTTCGATGAAGTCATGACGGGCTTTCGCGTGGCGTTCGGAGGAGCACAGCAACTCTACGGAATCCGTCCTGATCTTACGACGCTCGGCAAGATTATCGGTGGAGGACTGCCGGCCGGCGCCTATGGCGGACGCAAGGATATCATGTCGCAGGTTTCGCCTCTGGGTCCCGTCTATCAGGCGGGCACTCTGTCCGGCAATCCACTCGGCGTCGCCGCGGGCCTCGCCATGCTCCGGTATCTTCGCGAGAATCCCTGGGTTTATGAGCAACTCGAAGCAAGAGCGGCGGAACTCGTCGAGGGCGCACCCGCGGGCGTGACGGTGAATCGCGTCGGCTCGATGTTCACGGTTTTCTTCACGGACCGTCCGGTTACTGATTATGACTCTGCTAGGCGATCGGATACGGCCCAATTTGCACGATTCTTCCACTGGATGCTCGAGAACGGCGTCTATCTGGCGCCTTCCCAGTTCGAGGCGGGGTTTGTGTCAGCGGCGCATTCCGCCGGGGACGTTATCTGTACAAAGGAGGCTGCCCGCCGCTTCTTCGAGCAGCCATAGCAGCGGCGAGTTTCCGTCCCGAATAAGTCACAATAAACGCGAAAGTCAGCAGGCTGATGACGACCACGGCAATACGCCGGCTTCTCGGCAGATACCGGACTGTTTGCCGCGCCGCCTGGCCGAATACCGCCGATAGATGTAGGCGGACTTTGGAGACGCCGCGCCCTTCCATGCGGTTGTCCACAACCAGCACATAATCTCCGGCCAACGGCACGCGATACCGGAATCCTCCGCTGCGCTGATAAGGTGTAGAAATGAGCGGGCGGTGTGCGTGGCCCGAATACAGTGCCTCGGCGTCGGCTGCGCGAAGCAATAGAACGCGCACGCCGGATCCCCCCTCGTCCACAGCATAGGAGCACTCGACGACAGCCACGCTTTGACGTAACAGCAGCGGAAATCCAATCACTCGTGAAGCGGTGATCTCGATAGTGTCATCGATGATGGTAACCCGCAGCATCTCAGCTTCCGCGCGTCCACCCGGCCGCACCAGGGCCGTTAGCAGGGCTAGAATGAGAAGCATGGAACACAGTATGGCACATCCCCGGAGCCGAACCGCTCCCTGGGAGGCGCCGGCGTGGAAAACCATTTTGAGTCTCTGCTGTGCAGTACTGTTGGGACTGGCGTTCATCGTGGCGGGCACCTGGAAGATCACGGACCCGCTTAGCGCCGCTGCACGCATGAGGGAGGCGCTGCTGCCCGCGTGGCTCAGCCTGCCTGCAGCCCTTTCGCTTGGCATCTCGGAGACGTTCGCCGGCGTTCTGCTGCTGGTACCGCGTTACCGGCGCTGGGGCGCCTGGCTTACCGGGTTGCTTCTGATTGCGTTCCTCGGTTATTTCGCCATCAATTACAGCGCTCTGCGCGGCGAGGAATGTAATTGTTTTCCGTGGATCAAACGGACCGTGGGCCCGGCGTTCATCATCGGAGATCTGGTAATGCTCGCGATGACCTGGTTTGCTTGGGTATGGGCACGCCGGCCGGAATCAAAACGTGGAGCTGCCATTATTCTGACGGCCGTCTGCGTGTTCGCCGGGGTCTCTTATGGAATGACGGTCGCGAGAGAAAGTGGAATTCGCGCCCCATCCTCTATCCAGGTGGCTGGTCAGCCGGTGGCACTGGACGATGGGCGCTTCTTTCTTTATTTCTTCGATCCGGAATGCTCACACTGTGTCTTCGCGGCAAGGGAGATGTCCGGTTACCACTGGCGTGACACGCGCATCATTGCAATAGCCACGGCAATGCCTCAGTTCGCCGATCAGTTCTTGGCTTCCACCGGACTCAAGGCCAATCTGTCAACGGATGTTGAGAAGTTGCGCGAGACATTCCGGTTCGCCAGCACTCCTTATGGGGTGGCTTTGGAAAACGGCAGGCAAAAGGCCGCCTTCCCACATTTCGAAGGGACCGAACCGGAGAACTCCCTGCGCGAGCTTGGATTCATCGAATAACCATGCCCGCGCGACCCCGGAGAATCAAATAATGATACAAGCTGCCGTGCTCACAATCAGCGATTCGGTGCATCGCGGCTCAAGGTTGGATTTATCGGGACCAGCCGTGAGAGAACGCCTGGAGCAACTCGGCTGGTCCGTTGCGGCAAATGAAGTGCTGCCGGACGAGGCCGACGCCATTGCCGGACGCCTGGCCACGCTGGCGGACGGAAATCAGTTATCCGCCATCTTCACGACAGGCGGCACGGGCATCGCCCCGCGAGATGTCACGCCGGAGGCCACACGCCGGGTCACCGATCGGGAAATCCCCGGACTCGGTGAGTTGATGCGTTTTGAAGGCCGCAAGTCCACGCCCCTGGCTGCTTTGTCGCGCAGTTTCGCCGGCACGCGTGGGCGCGTGCTAATTGTAAATTTACCGGGTTCGCCACAGGGTGCAGTTGAATCTCTGAACGCCATCGTCGACCTGGTGCCGCACATTCTAGAACTTCTGCGCGGTCAAACGGACCATTCCGGTATTCGAAACTGAAGCCGGTGAAAGGACGTCCTACGTTAAGCCATGAATGTTTTCCGAGCAATTCTAGCTACTCTCCTGTGCTTCACTCTTTTTGCCCAAGAAGAGTTGCCCGAGAGAACTTTCACTGCAACTGTAAACGTGGTAGTGGTTCCAGTGACCATTACCGATGAGCAGGGGAACTATGTTGCTGGCCTTAAGCCGGAAGACTTCCGCTTATACGATAACAACAAGTTGCAGGACATTCGGGTGGAAGAGGCGGTTCAACCGATTTCGTTGGTTGTCGCCGTGCAAGCGAATCCGGACATGGCGGGCATTCTGCCGATGGTTAAGCAGATCGGACCGGTCATCAGTCAACTCATCATCGGTCAGCATGGCGAAGCGGCGATTCTGGCTTATGACGGCAAAATCCGGACCATGCAGGACTTTACAGCCGATTCGGATCAGATCGCTTCCGCCTTGCAGAAAATCAATCCCGGCAGCAGCATGAACCGTGTCAAGGATGCGGCGCGCGAAGCGGTCCGCATGCTTCGCAACCGCCCCGCCGGCAACCGCCGGGTGTTGCTGGTTATTGGCGAGACGCGTGACAAATCGAGTGAAGGCAACCTCCGCGAAATCATGGCTGAGGTGCAGCTACACAACGTCAGTGTTTACACAGCTAATGTGAACCGCCTGGTGAGCACTCTTACCGGGAGGCCCGAAACGCCGCGGCCGAGCCCTTTTCCGGCCACCGCTTACAAAATTCCCGGCGGCGGTCCGCAAACGCCGGGGACCGTTGCCTCGCTGGGCCATGGCGGCACGCTGGGAAATTGGGTTCCGGTGTTCGTGGAAATCTTCCGGGACGTGAAGTCGATCTTCATTTCGAATCCGGCCGAGGTGTTCACGAAATACAGCGGCGGCAAAGAGTTCTCTTTCATGAAGCAGCGGGACCTGGAACGGGCGCTCTCTGAAATCGGCAGCGAACTGCATAGCCAGTACATGATCAGCTACACGCCCGATAACAAATCAGAAGGCGGCTTCCACGAACTCAGGGTAAACGTGAGCCGCCCGCAGGCCGCCGGCTGGGATATCCGCTACCGGCCCGGCTACTGGATGGCGGCCGTACCACAATAGCCGCTCTCCCGGCGCAATGGTTACCGAGCTGCGCCCGTAGGCAAGCGTGTTGCAGTGTCCGGGAGGGATTCCGCACGCCGGAAAGAAATCCCGGCAAACGTCACTACGCTTTGCTGATCGATGTTCCACTGATCGTAGTGAAGAAGCTCGCCTCGCGCATCCGGTACGGCGCGAAGAAATGTGTAGATTGGAGCCGATCCACACCACTTGAGATCGTCTTGGTTTTCAGAGACCAGTTCCCAGAAACCCTCTGCGTTGCCTGTGTTCACTTGCTGGATGCGCTGAGCATCCCGCTGCTCAACCTCTAGCATCTTTCCTTCACGGGCGGCGGCGGAAAACTCATCTCCGTATCTCGGACCGATATGCGCCATATCGACACCCAATACCCAGAGCAGCCGGCCGCCTTCGACACTTCCCATCTCGCCGAGCGCATCCAAAAACTGCCTTACGCGATCATCTTTTTCGGGCAGTTGCCGGGCTTGGATGCTCTTTCCGAAGGATCCGCAAAGAATCGGGACTACTTTGACATCCGCACCGAAAAGGTGCTGGAGAAAGATCACCTGAAATTCAATGGAGTGCTCGAACGAGTGGCAGTAGTCCTCCATGATAATGGCGTTGGGCGCACTTGCCGCCAGACGGTCTACCAGACGCGTGTCCGTGATGGCAGTCCCTATCGGTGTGGAAAAGGACTTGCGCGTCAACCCGAACTGGTCCGGCTCGCCGTAATGCGATGTGCCAAGAATGACAAAGGTGCGGTCGCGATAAGATGGAGCAAGCGCGCGATAGGCAGCCTGGTAAGACCGCCATCCTCCCTCCAGGCTCACGTGTGGCGCCGCGATCGCAACCAGCGAGTCCGTGGACGCACCCTCGGGTTCCACCCCCATGTAACGGTCCATGGTCTCGCGGAGAGCTTCCAGCTCATCGGGGTATGCCGAACCGGCATGTGTCGCCTGCCGGCACTCCGCTTCGACGAACTCACCGTGCCGCAGCTCCCGCAACTGCTCGCCCCGCTCGTCCTGTAGAAAACCCGCGCCGCTCAAGGCATCGGTAAGATGACTCACCACTTCGCTCACTGCAAGTTCGCCCGTAAGCCGCGCCAGTTCTTCTCTTACATCGAGGTCGCTATGCTGACCATCGTAGAGGTGTAAACATCTCACCAGCACCGGGGGGACGATGAGCGTCGTATCCGTGTAACGGAACGGATCGCGTATCAGCAACCCTGGGCGGTCCGCCAGCGGTGACGGCGTGAAGTCCAGGTTCATTCTCAATGCGGGGAGCGTGGGCATCCATTCATGATACGAAACGGTGTGCCGGCCATCGGCGCCCGTTGCGGCTTACACTGGCACTATGGCTGAATTTGAGAATCGTGTGGTCGTCATCTCCGGAGCGACCGGAGGAGCGGGCCGGGTAATAACGGCTCGCTTCCTCGGCGAAGGTGCGACCGTTTTCGCCGTCGGGCACTCGCAAAACGAGCAGGCCGCGCCGGCGAACCTTATCCGCGTCAAAGCCGATCTGTTCACCCGGCAAGGCGCCCGGTCGGTCGTGGAAACGGCAATATCGAGAGCGGGAAGGATAGACGTCCTGGTACACCTGGTGGGCGGCTTCGCTGGTGGGCAATCCGTTGCAGAGGCCGGAACCGGGACTTGGGAGCACATGATGAACATCAACTTCTACGCAGCTCTGTTTCTGTTTGAAGCCGTGATCCCGGAAATGATGAAACATCGCCGCGGGCGGATCATTGCAATGGGGTCTCGCACCGGCGTCGATCCGGTTGCTTCCCTCGGGCCTTACTCCGTGTCGAAAGCCGCCCTGCATGCTCTCGTCCGCGCAATCGCAGCCGAGGTCAAGGACGCCGGGATTACGTCGAATGCCGTGTTGCCGGGAGTCATCGATACCGCGGCAAACCGGCAGGCGAATCCGGCTGCGGACCATACCATGTGGGTAACACCGGAGTCGATCGCAGAATTGATTTTGTGGCTCGCCTCGGACCGGGCCGGTGACGTCAATGGCGCGTTGATTCCAATCTACGGCCGCTCCTGACAAGACGAATCGAAGCACGATTAGTAGGATAAAAATATGCCAAGGCTGCCGAAGTTCGATGACGTACAACTTCAAGCCGCGCTAGCCGAACTTCCCGGCTGGACCATTCGGGGCGGCAAGTTGCACCGCGAGTATCTTTTCCCCGATTTCGTTCACGCCTTCGGTTTTATGGCTACCGCAGCCATCGCGATCGAAGCGATGAACCATCACCCCGAGTGGTGTAACGTCTATAATCGCGTCACGGTAGAGTTGACTACGCACGATTCCGGCGGAATAACGGAAAACGATCTGACGTTAGCCCGAAAGCTCGACGATTTAGCCCACAAACTGCAATGAAGAGACCCCGTTCGCATTCAACCACGGCGCGGTTAACCGGTGTGCCGCTGTATTTACTCGCAATTGTTCTTTGTACAGCCAGCTTGGCGCGTGCCACCCAAAGTACAGTTTTTAAGAGCGGTCCTGCCCTCGACGCCGTAATCGAACAAGCCATAGCCGAAGACCAGATCCCCGGCGCGGTGGTTTGGATCGGCCGCAAGGGAAAGGTCATCTACCGGAAGGCGTACGGATTCAGGGCGTTGAAGCCACGCCGGGAGCGGATGACCCTGGATACAATTTTCGATGCCGCTTCCCTGACGAAGATCGTCGCGACCACGGCATCTGTGATGAAGTTGTTCGAGGACGGCAAGATCCGGATGAACGATCCGGTGACGAAATACTTGCCCGAGTTCCAGGGCGGTAACAGTTCCATTACCGTCCGGCATCTGCTAACCCATTTTTCCGGGCTACGCCCGGATGTGGATCTCGAGCCGCGTTGGTCCGGTTATGAGACGGGTGTAAAGCTCGCCATGAAGGACATTCCCGTCGCGCCTCCGGGTGCACGCTTCATCTATAGCGACATCAATTTCATCCTGCTTGGAGAAATCGTGCATCAGATCAGCGGGCAAAAGTTGCCGGAGTTTGCGCGCCGGCACATCTTTCTGCCGCTGGGGATGAGGACCACAATGTTCCAGCCTCCGGCAAGGCTGCGGCCGAGAATAGCCCCCACCGAATTGGTGGACGGAGTGATTTTGAGAGGTGTGGTTCATGACCCGACCACAAGATATATGGGCGGCGTGGCGGGCCATGCGGGCCTGTTCACCACCGCCGAAGATCTGTCAAGATTCGCGGAGATGATGCTCGGCGGCGGCGAGCGCAACAACGTGCGAATCTTCAATCCGCTGGTCACCAAAAAATTCTCAACACCGCAATCGCCCGCGGACCAGCCGATCCTGCGAGGATTTGGGTTTGATATCGATTCACCTTTTTCTGGAAATCGCGGGGAATTGTTTCCCATCGGCTCTTACGGCCACACCGGGTTTACAGGGACCTCCCTCTGGATGGACCCCGTGAGTGACACGTATGTCATTCTGCTAGCCAACAGTGTACATCCCAGGCGGCGCCCCGCCATTACATCTCTACGCGCGCGCGTCGCGACCGTAGCTGCGGCCGGGTTGGGCATAGACCTTCCGGACGT
>CAADGY010000105.1 GCA_900696665.1 uncultured Acidobacteriota bacterium | reverse complement strand
TGATGTCCTCGCCCCGAAACTTCAGTCTCTTGCCGACCGAACGGGCGGAAGCCAGCAACGTCAACTTCCCGACCGGGAAATTGCGTTTCTCCAGCGTCCTGATCATCTCGACGCCGACGGCCCCCGTCGCGCCCACCACGGCCACATGCGGTCTTGCGTTCATAAAAGGCGGCCAATATAGCGGTTACGAATGACGTGTCAACGGACCGCAAAACTGAAAAACGCCCCAAAACAGGGCTTGACCCGGCCCGCCGCACGCCTTAGAGTCCGCCGCGATGTTTGGCGCGATTCGACAAGTTGTTCTGCTGGTAGTCGTCGTAGGCGGCGATGCCGTCGGCTCTTGTCGAAGTTGAACCTGATTTGGACAAGAACCCACGGCTGGCAACGGTCGTGGGTTTTTTGTTTGGCCCGCGCCCGCCGGCCACAAACCAAGAAAGCGAGCGATCAAGCTTAAGATGAAGAGCAAGCTCAAGACCATAGCCGGGAACACCTCGGCCGAAACCGGTTCTTAGGCTTAAACCTAATCTTCCTCTTGATCCCCCAGTTATGAGCAAGACAACCGAAACGAGAAGGAAATCCGCCCCCGCGGCGAATGGCGCTTCCAAGCGTCCAGCACCAAGAACCCAGCGCGCTGAAATCGGCGCGCCCATGTCCGGCTGCGACATTCTGGTCGAAGCCCTCGAACGCGAAGGGGTGGAAGTGATCTTCGCGTATCCGGGCGGCGCGAGCATGGAGATTCACCAGTCGCTCACCAAATCCAAGATCCGCACCATCCTGCCGCGCCACGAACAGGGCGGCAGCTTCGCGGCCGAAGGTTACGCGCGGGTGACCGGCAAGGCCGGTGTCTGCATGAGCACCAGCGGCCCGGGCGCGACCAACCTCGTCACCGCCGTGGCCGACGCCTACATGGATTCCTGCCCGCTCATCGCCATCACCGGTCAGGTCACCACCAGCATGATCGGCCGGGGCGCGTTCCAGGAAACCGACATCATCGGCGTGACGCTGCCGATTGTGAAACATTCCTATCTGGTCACCGACGTGAACGACATCCCGCGCATCGTGAAGGAGGCGTTTTACATCGCGCAGACGGGCCGGCCCGGCCCGGTGGTGATTGACCTCCCCAAAAACATTCAGCAGGCCAAGACCCAGCCGGTGTGGCCCACGCTCGAGCAGATCAAGAAGAACCTGCGCGGCTACACCCAGCCGGATTTGCGCGCGGACGAACTGGCGTTGAATGAGATCATTGGCCTGATCGAAAAAGCTGAACGGCCCGTGCTCTATTGCGGCGGTGGCATCATCACGAGTGACGCGGCGGAGGAACTCAGGAAATTCGCCGAGGCCACGCAAATTCCCGTGGCCACCACGCTCATGGGCATTGGCGGTTTCCCGGAAACGCATCCGCTCTCGTTGCGCTGGCTCGGCATGCACGGCGCGGCGTTTGCCAACTGGGCCGTCAACGGCGAATACAAGCACCGCACCAGCCCCAACGAGCCCATGGTCAAGCTCAAGGACGGCGCGGACCTCCTGCTCTCCTTCGGCGTGCGGTTCGACGACCGCGTAACGGGCAAGTTCGAGGAATTCTGCAAGCACGGCACGATCGTTCACGTGGACATTGACGCGTCCGAACTGAACAAGAACCGGCGTGTTCACCTTCCCGTGGTGGGCGACATCAAGGACGCGCTCACGCGGCTCAACGCCATGCTCGCCCGGCGGCCCTTGAACAAGCGGCACCCCGCCTGGCTGGCGCAGATTGACGAGTGGAAGAAGAAAGCGCCGTTCAGTTATGGCATCACCGCCGAAATCGCCCACAGCGATCACATGAGACAGCATCTCCAGGGACAGGAAAGCGAGGTCATCCTGCAACAAATGGTGATCGAAGCGCTCTATGAATTGACCCAGGGCGACGCCTACATCACCACCGGCGTGGGCCAGCACCAGATGTGGGCCGGGCAATGGTACAAATACTCGCGGCCCCGCCAGTTCGTCACCAGCGGCGGACTGGGCTCGATGGGCTTTGGCTATCCGGCCGCGCTCGGCATCAAGGTCGCCCACCCGGACAAGGAGGTCATTGACATTGATGGCGACGGTTCCTTCCTGATGAACATTCAGGAACTGGCCACGGCGCACGTTGAGAAGATCGCGGCGAAGGCGATCATCCTCAACAACCAGCACCTCGGCATGGTGGTGCAATGGGAGGACAAGTTTTACGCCGGCAACCGCGGCCACACCTACTTGGGCAACCCGGACGACCGCGCGCAGATTTATCCCGACTACGTGCGCGTTTGCAATTCGTTCAACGTCAAATGCGAGCGCGTGATGTACAAGAAAGACCTGCGCCCGGCCATTCAAAGGATGCTCGACGCCAGGGAACCCTACGTCCTGGACGTGATCGTGCCCTATACCGAACACGTGCTGCCGTTCATCCCGGCGGGCCGCACCGTGGCCGACATGATCTGGAAGGCGTAACGACTCCGCAGTGAAGCGTCATGAGCCGGGCACATTTCCTTGTCGCCCGGCTGCTTCTTTGTTTCGGGAAGACCCGTGCAAGTGCCACCCGAGGACCAACGCGCCGAGTCCAAATAAGCCCACCATGCCTGGCTCGGGTATCGTCACGACCGTGATGTTGTCCAGAATCTCCTCATGGAGGCCGATCCCGATCAAGCCACCATCGCTGAACGTCAGGCTCGAAAAGGGCTGCGTGGTCACGAATCCAAAGAAAGTGGAGTCGGGATCGGCTGCCGCCGCTGTGAAAGTGAAGACTGTGCCGTTATCCAACGTGACGGTCGCCAGGAAATTGCTGTAAACCGGACTGAGCCAGCTCGAAAAATCTGCGCCGAAAGCCATCGCGGGTCCGTTCATATCCACCGTGAGCGGCGTAAGGCTGTCGTAATTGTTCAGCTTCCTATCAGGCCCGGGGATGATGGAATCCAGGCGAATTAGTAATGGTCCGCCGCTGCGAAACGTCAGTCCTGACATCGTCAACGGCGAGAAGTACCGCACCCACAAGCCTTCATCAATCCCGCCTGGCGGCAGTGGTGGTTGAAAATCCACATCTGTGCGGATGCCAACCATGCTGGAGATGGCCGCCTCAAATACGCTGCGATCCCGGTAAATCGTGCCTTGCCCAAGGCACGGCCATACGCCCGCACACCCGGCGAGCATGGTGAGCCGGGCGACCCAAGCGATCCAAATGAACTGGGGCTTGGATTTCACGTTTTATGGAGATTCATGAGCCGCCCGCCGAGGAACAATGCTCCCAGCGCGAAGAACGCAAACACCCTTGGCTCAGGGATCACGTTACCGAAGGTTACATTGTCCAGCATCTCCTGATGCAGGGCGAAGGGCGCGGACGGTCCGCCATCATCGTAAACAAGGCTGCGGATAGGCTCGGAGTAGGTTACGCCGAAAAAAGTCCACAACCAGCCTGGTCCGGAGAAGTTGTGGACGTATGATCCGCCCCCGACCAGGTTCACGGTCAGGGTGGCGTTATACGAGGGGCCGGGCTCGAAACCGCCGGAAAAATCCGCACCGAAAGCCGTGACACCACCTGGGAGGAGGACGGTTACCGGAGAACCCCCGTCGAAATGCCAGAGGTACTTGCCATCACCAGGTATCGGCGCACCGTTGACTGCGACAACCAAGCGGCGATCAGGAGTGGTGAAGGTCACGCCCGAAGTAGTTATGTTGGACTCACCATTTCCCGAAGTCGGAAGGTCTTCGAAGGTAATAGTGGTGCTTAAACTTAGCGCGGCCTCGAAGGCTGACCGGGATGTGTAAACCGTGCCTTGGCAAAAAGCTGCTGGTGTTGCGAGGACCAAAATGCCAGCGATGGCGGCTTTGATAAGTGTGGGGACTCTCATAAATCCAAGGCTCAATGCCAGCCACTCCATGGCTCACTGCGACTATGTCATAGGACTGACCATAAACCTGACGCTTTCGCTTGCCGGCTTGTAAACCCTGTTACGACCTGTCCACTCTGCTCCTGCCTCGT
>CAADGY010000104.1 GCA_900696665.1 uncultured Acidobacteriota bacterium | reverse complement strand
ATGGATTATGATCTGGGTTATATCGACCTGGAAGAGAAAACTTTGCAGCCCCTCGACAACCCCTTCGGGCCCAAAGTGTTACCTATGTCTTAGGAACAATCTGTTACCTATGTGTCCGGAATGGACACAGGAGGTTTGGTCGGGGCGGTCGGATTTGAACCAACGACCCCCTGCGCCCAAGGCAGGTGCGCTACCAGGCTGCGCTACGCCCCGACATTTAAAGCTTCTTTGATTCTAAAACACTCTCAGGAGCATCGTCGTGATCAGACCGGGTGTGCGACGTAGAAGTTAGCCTTGCGAGTTCTTCTTTTTGTTGTGTGGAACTTAGCGCATATATACGCAAGGACGATCCCGGTCACGGCCCGTTTTATCGGTTCACCCGCAAGGTGAGCGGCAAAACGGTGACAGACACCTTTTCCACTCGCGGCCGCCTCGCGCAAAGCCGAGCGCGAAGACGCCGAGTATTACCGATTCCGGCACCTCGGCCAGGACCTGCTCGAGGTCAATGAGAAGGTCTGTCAGTTGCGCCCGGTCGAAGACACGTTGACGCCCGAGGAAAAAAAACGGCCGCGGCGATCCACGCCGAGGTCGCGTGCGAAGTAACCACGCTGCTGGGCCGCATCTTCGCCAAGCGCAAGCAGACCGGCGCCCTGGATCTGGAGGTGGTGGAAATGGCCTTCCGTGCTGCCCTGCATCAGGCCGGCTCCGCTTCCCTCAGCCACCTCATGCCGTCTCGTGACAGCGGTACGCCGCCCGCGCTCGGAAAGGCAGGGCCGTCGGGCGGCGCTGGCGTGGTCTTCAGCCAGAGCTTCAAGGCGTCGGCAGTCTTCGGCCACAGCGGGACTTCTCTTTCCTTGCGCCCCTTCCCGTGCAATTGGAGATGCGCCGTCGCTTCAAGCCGGATTTGGCTGCGCTTCAAGCTTGTGATCTCAGACACGGGGGCGCCGCTGTTGTAGAAGGTGAGCAACAGCGTGTAGTCGCGCTGGGAGCTCCAACTCGTTCGGCTGGGAACGCCGAGAATCGCGTCGATCTCTGCGCGCGTCAGATAGCCGATCAGCCTTCTGCCGGCGCGCTTGAGTGGGATCGCGAGCACTCTGGTCGCGAAGTGGACGCTCGCCGGATCGTGCAGCGTGACCAGTTATGTCGATGTTTACACCAATGAATACATAGGCCCAGATCTGGCATTCATAATCCGAAGATGAGTTTTCTCGGGTTCTATAAACATATCTTGGGCTTCGGCGTTAGCCGTAGAAATCGACCCTCTGTAACCGACCCAAAACACGAAATGAGCAAAGGGGGTGCGAGATGACGAAACGAATTGCGTTTCTGGTTGACAGCCAGAGACGATCCGTCGCGGGTTATGATGGGTATTCCAATGAGGATAGCCTCTGCGAACCTCAACCAGCGCCTCGGCAATCCCGTCGCCAGATCGCGTGTCGAGCTTTGGTTGGGAGCGAAGGCGCCGGACCTATTCCTGTCTCAGGAGCCGTTCAAACGTGGCCAGCAGGACCGGCCGGCGATCGTCGGATACCGACTTGTCAGTACCTCGCCTTTAGTCTCGTCCTGGATCGCACAAAAACACGCCTGTCCCAAGATCATCGAACACAGCGAGCGATGGCACGAGATCAGACATAATGGCGTGTCCGCGCACAACGTGTATCTGTCGCCGTCCTCGTCCGCGGAGAGGCGGGCGATGCTTGACGAACTCGCCAGTGCGATGAGGGACACGGATGCCGACGCGATTGTCATCACAGGCGATTTCAACCTGGCGCCCCGTGCTGAAGACGGACTGTTCGGTACTCAACCGAGCACGTTCACAAAGCCGGCGGAACGGCGGGCATTCGAAGATCTGCTCAGATCCGCGGATCTCGTCGATGCCACACGCCCATCGCCGGGAGGGATCCTGGAATTCACTTTTGAGAGAGTACAGCAAGGGCGCCGCACGCGCTTTCGATGCGACCTGGCGCTCATGTCGAGCCACATCTTCGACCGTGCCGTCGTCATGTATGACCATACTGTGCGGGCGATGCCAGACGCCTTCACGGACCACAGCGCTCTGATCGTAGATATGCAGACAGCCGGTATGGACAGGCCCGGGTTGGATCAGGTCGCGACCGGAGTCAGAAATGGTCGAACGAGATACCCGTCGTAGCCCAGCCCATCGTGAAGTAATCGCGACGGCATCACACAAAACCGCAATCAAGCGGAAGAGTCCTTCTCAGATCGCGCGCAAACTGGACAAGCAAGGCGTTCTGCGTAGCCTCGCCGTTCATTCCATCCTGGATTTCGGCTGCGGCTACGGCGCGGACGTGGAATTCTATCGCTCGAAGGGCTATGAGGCTGACGGTTTCGATATTGAGCCGAGGTTCGGATGGACGCAAGTCAACGAGCGGCCGTACGATCTCGTGACGCTGGTGTTCGTGGTGAATGTGCTGCCTAGGAGCGAAGACCGTCTTTCGGCTGCTCGCGACGCGGCGCGGCACGTCAGGCCGGGAGGGCACCTGTTGATAGCCGCGCGTTCTGACTTGGCAATCGCGGCGGAAGCGCGGAAGGGGAATTGGGCGCCGTTCAATGACGGATGGATCTCGGAACCCAGGAAAGGGACGTTCCAGAAGGGTATCACACTCGAGGAACTCGCCTGGTACGCCGACGCAATTGGGTTCCGAAGCGCGGAATGCCCCCTCCGGCTCAGTTCAGATGTGAGCTGGTTACTCTGCAGGCGACCCGGGTAGGATTCGTGAGATGAGGTGACAATCGATGGGCGGAGACGGAGCGCTCTTCCGAACGCTTCATCTGGACTGGAATTAGATGCGCTTAGCTGATTTTTGCCACAGCTTTTGAAAGCAATTCGTCCTTAGCTCTCAGAATGATATTCGAAGCCTGCATCCACTATTCGGTATCGGCGCCGAGCGTGTTAACGGCCTTCAATGTTCGACTCTTATTCAACAGGGCGCGGTAGAGTTCCTCGGCACATGGCCGAAAGATCCTGTAGTCCACCTCCAGTAATACCGGCCATTCTTGAGGTCGAGCAATTCCCGGAACGCTGCGGCGATCGGGTGAGGCGGCCAAGTCCATCTCGTGGTCGGTCGCGTAGGTGGCGCCGGGGCGCACGTATTGCTTTCTCAAAGTCTTGACGGCTTTTGGTTTTCCGAATCTCCGCCCTTTAAGAGCATCGCCCTGGCTAACTGCGTGCTCTTCCAGAAGACACGCGCCCCACGCATGGAACGTCTCTTCATCTCCAGCCCGGCCAACAGATGAAGTCGTTCGCGGCTGCGGGAAAGGAGGTTTCGCTGCCGACCAGCGCCATCATCCGGCGGACTCCCGGCGAGACGCCGTGGCCTCGACGTCGAGTTCGCGGTCACGCGGGCTGTGTCCTGGTGGCAACGCGGGCAACGGTAGTAGGCTCTGTCAAAGGCAACGCGGCCCACGGCGGTAGTCGGTTGCTTGGGGCGGGTATTGTGATAGCAGGCGGGGTGACCGCACGCGCAAGGTGTCGTGGGGGAGGCCGTCTCTGGGGACGACAGCAACTGACCCAGAACCACCGCTCCGGCACGATGCAATGCCGTCCGGGTGGCCATCTCGACGGTCTCCAGATCGAGTTCTCCCAGTCTTGCGCCAGCCGGCGAAGATCACCGCCAGGAGTTGGTTCACTTCCTGGGTAACTTCGTCCTTGGATCGTTTCGGCCCTTTTTCCGCCGGCGACAAGGTCTTCTCGACCGGCCGCAAGTGACAGATCTGTGTATTCACCTCGACCAACTCGCGGCTCAACTGTTGCCTGTGCCGGAAGGCGGCGATCTCGCGCTCGCCCCTGCCTGATTGGGAAGGACTCGGTCACTGTCTTGCCGCGGCGGCGGGACGTCAACGGGAAGTTGGGCCGTGACCAGCCTCACGCGGCTGGTGGCAGCGGCAGCGTGGGTTCCCACACCGTCCCGAAGTAGCGGTGATGGAGCCGGCACGGAAGCCGCCCAACTCCCGAATCTGTCCGAGCAGCTCTGCCCGATGGCTCTGCAGAGCCTCAAGCGATTGCATCATGAGAAGGGCGTATCATATGCGCTCGGCAATAGGTCACAAAAAAGAAAGCCTGGCCAAGCCTACATTCATGTCGTGCACGCAAAATCCGGTTCCATTCCGTTACCGTCGATGTATACTGCTATCTGCCAGGAACTGTGGGACGAAGCCTGTCGCGAATGCCCCAGTGCCGGAGTGGGGGTAGATGTTCGTTCCTGTACCATTCCGGCCGGGGTAGGGGGGGATGTGGTTTCTCTAGATATGGGGCTCTGACCGGGAGTTGATCCGGGTATTCCCGAACTGAACGCTGCTCGAAGGAGGCAAATCATGAGATTCGTGCAAGCGACTCTGGGCCTCTCCGCCGCGGTTCTGCTTCTGTGCGCGCCGCTGCGGAGTCAGTTTGGCACTTCAACCATCTCTGGCGCCGTTACCGATGCCACGGGCGCCGTGATTCCCGGCGTGACGGTCACGGTTGTGAACACCAGGACGAACTTCACGTTTAGCGCCGAGACAAACGCCGGGGGTCTGTACCGCGTAGCTTCTCTGCAACCGGGTGTCTACCGGATCACGTTTGAAGTAGCGGGCTTCAAGCGCACCGTCCGCGAGGGTGTGGACGTCCGGACGGGCGAAACACTGCCGGTAAACGCCACCCTGGAGGTGGGCGCGGTCGCGGAGTCGATTGAAATCACGGGCCGCCCTCAACTGCTCGAAACCGAGACTTCGGCGACGGGCAGTGTGGTGGGGGGTGATCTGATCTACGATCTGCCCATCTACCAGCGATGGGTCGCTTCGACGTTCCAATTGGTCCCCGGCATAAGCCAAGGCGGATACGCGTGGGGCGGAAGCCTCGGTGGATTCCACGTGGCCGGCCAGCGGGCCAGCGCCATCGGATACTTCGAAGACGGCGTGGTGGCTCAGGACCAGGGCGGCGGAACCGATAACATTAACCCGGTTCTCAACGCCGTCGAAGAAATCAAGGTGCTGACGACGGCCCTTCCGGCCGAGTACGGCCACTCGGCCGGCGGAGTCATCAGCACGGTGAAGAAGACCGGAACCAACACCTTCCATGGCCTGGCTTCGATCTTCGGCCGTTCGCGAAACATGACCCACCGCCGGTTCTTCGATAAGTGCCGGACTTCGCAGTCCGACCAGGGTTGTATTGCGCAGGGATCCTTCTTCTTCCAGCCGGACTTCAACCTGAACGGTCCGGTTTACATCCCGAAAGTCTATGACGGACGGAACAAGACCTTCTGGTTGATTGCCTATCAGAAACTGAGCGAGAAAAAGACGAATCAGTGGCCCGGCACGGTGCCGACCACGGAGATGTTCAACGGCGATTTCACCTTCGGGGGGAAAGGGAATCCGCTGTATGATCCGCTGAGCACACGCCAGCTCCCCGACGGCACCTGGGCCCGCGATCCGATCCCCAACCGACTGATTCCCAGGAGCCGCATCGATCCGGTGGCTCAGAAGGTCCTGAGCATCAATCCCTGGAAGCCGGCGAACAACCCCGTCAGTTACACCTCCACGGGCCCCGTCGACAACCTGATCTATGACGAGCTGTCCCGTACCTTCTTTAACGACTGGAGTATGCGCGGCGACCACCAGTTCAGTCCGTACCTGAAGATCTTCGGCTCCTACACGCGAAACTGGCGAAGTGGCTACGGCCGGCCCACCAACATCCGCATTGCGGACTTCGACGCCAACAACGGTAACCTGACACCTTCGATCTTTCATAACTGGGCTCTCGGCAAGACTTGGGTGATCAGCCCCACAATGGTCAACGATATCCGCGCCGGCTATTACCGCTACCGCCGCGACCGCACCGTTCCGTCGTTCGGTGAGGGCTGGCCCTCGCAATTGGGTATCCCCAATGTGGATGGCGCATTACTCCCCTCGTTCGGCAGCGGCAACCAATTCAGCCCTGAATCCATCTATGGGCTTACTGTCAGCGGCCCCAGCGTGAGAATCGGGGAGACGCTGTCCTTCCGTGACGACTTTTCGATCGTCAAGGGCACGCACGCCTTCAAAATGGGCTACGAGTTGCTCCGCTTCCGCTTGAACTACTCGCAGACGAACCACCCGAGCGGGGATTTCCGTTTCGACCGGATGACAGCGGGCTTGCAGCCCAACGGCCAGCCGCTGCCCAACACCGGGAACACGTTCGCCGGTTTCCTGCTGGGATCGGTGCGAAGCGTGGAATTCGATTCCGAGCTGGCTTCCTGGCTGCCGCGTTCTTCGGTCCACAGCTTCTATTTTCAAGACGACTGGAAGCTGACGCCCACGCTCACCCTGAACCTGGGCCTCCGCTACTCCACCGAGAGCCCGTTCGACACCAAGTACGGTCTCCATACCAACTTCGATCCGACGGTCATCGACGACGCCTCCGGACTGATTGGGGCCTATGTCCACCCGGGTAGCGGTCTCAACAAACGCGACAATAACAACATCCAGCCCCGGTTTGGAGTCGCCTGGCACCCGGTTGACAAATGGGTTTTTCGCGGAGGGTTTGCGGTCAATACCGTGGATGTCCGATTCCCGGCCGAGCGCGGCCAGTTCGAAGAGTACTTTGCTCTGGCCAACCTCTCTCAGAAAGAAGGCGACCCGCGACCGCTGTTCCAGATCAGCAACGGGCCGCCGCCGTTCTCTTTTGATCTTCGCCCCGACGGCACCGCCCGGTTCGTCGGCGCCAACCCCAGTAGCCGTTCCGCGCAGTGGTGGGACCCGGTCCTACGGAATCCGTATGTACTCAACTGGAACCTGAGCATCCAGTACGAGCTCACGCCGAGCCTGCTGCTGGAAACCTCCTATCAGGGTTCGTCGGGCGTCGGTCTGGTCGAACGCTGGGAGTACAACACTTTCCCGATTGACTTCGGAGCGAACGATCCGGCGCTGCGGGCCGCGGCCTTCGCCAAACCGCAGAACTACCGGCCTCACACCAACTTCGGCAGCGTCCAGTTTCGCTCGAACATGGGACACTCGACGTATCACGGCGGCACCGTAAAGCTCGAGCAGCGGTATTCGCGTGGCCTGACCTTCATGACCTTCTACACCTTTCAGAAAGCCATCAACAGTCAGGACAACGACAACAGCGGCAGCGGCGTCGCGCCCATCCAGAGCCGGGCTCTGGAGAAAGCGCGGGCCGGATACGACCGGAACCACCGCTGGAACGGCACGATCACGTACGAGTTGCCGTTCGGTGAGGGCCGCCGTTGGATGAACCGAAGAGGGGTCCTCGATTACATCTTTGGGGGCTGGCAGATCGCCTGGGTCCAGACAGTCGAGAGCGGCAATCCGCTTAACTTCAGTTTCGACAACAACCCCTACAACTACTTCCCGACCTGGGTGGGCGCGCGGCGCCCGGACATCGTCGGAACGCCGCAACTCCGGGACAACTGGGGCGATTTCGGCGGCGACCGCTTCAATCGCAACAACATCAACCCGGTCATTGACATGTCCGCGTTCGCCTCTCCGGGCGGGGCGGCGTGCAACACGCTGACCCCGACGGCGGAACAGAAAGCTGCCTGCTCGTTCCTGATCGGAAACGCCGGCCGGAACGTGGTCACCGGAATGCGGCTGCTCTGGTCCACTGTGTCCGCCCAGAAGAACATCCGGCTGTACGAGCGGCTCACGTTTCAGGTTCGTTGGGACATGAACAATCCGTTCAAGACCTTCAACTTCGACACTCCGTCCACCACGGTGGACCTTAAGAACCCGCAGACGTTCGCGAAGGTTAGCGGCGACCCGCGCACCGCGTCGTGGGGGGGACAACCGCTGATGAACCTGACGCTGGCCCTGATGTGGTAGCTGCAACGGGCGACCTCCCCGCAGCCGGGCGACGCGTGCGTTGCTCAGCCCGCGGCGCGGCCATGTCCGGGACATGGCCGCATCCTGAAGTTGTGCTGGAGCACGGCCACTCGCCGGCCGATCTCACCAGTCCGGCCGTCAGCGGATTTTCTACCACCTATAGGGCCACGCAGGGATCGGCCAGCCATTTCGGTCTGGAAGCGGCACGGTTGATGGCATGGTCCAACTGCCGGAAGGCGAGCCCGAGTTTCGTCCGATGGCAGGCGAAACCGCTCAATGCCATTTAGATAGGCGCTGGTAAAGACATAACTCTTTGTTTATGTTCTAGTGTTTAATTGCACAAATTGACAATTGTATTCCGGAGCTGGCTACCCTTAACCTCGCGCTTACGCCAGCGGAAGGGCTTGGCGCGTTCGTTATGCCTCCGGAAGAAAGCTTCAATGGCCTCACGCAACTGATCTTTGCTCCTGAAGCTTCATCCGTTGAGGGCCTTGCGTTGCAGGAGACTGAACACGATTTCGATCTGATTCAGCCAACTGGCTGAAGCCGGTGTGAAGTGAAACCGGACTCGGCCCTCGAACTTCGCCAGCCAGTCGTCGTTTCGTTTGTGAGGAGAATAGTTGTCAAGGATGACATGGATCTCCTTGTCCTGCGGCTGGCCGGCGAGCACGCCGTCGAGAAAGGCGCGAAAATCCTCCCGCTTTTTGTATTCGGTAAACTTCGTGCGAACCTGACCGGTACCGACTTCGAGAGCGGCAAACAAATTCAGCGTCCCGTGCCGCTTGTAAGTGCTCTTCATCGCGCGCCCTACTTTACCGCTGTCGGTCTCCACATAGCCGGAGGCCCGTTCGATCGCCTGTATGCTCGGTTTTTCATCCACGCTCAGCACCAGGGCGTTTAACGGCGGGTTGAGATATAACGCGACCACGTCGGCAGCTTTGGGCGCAAACTCCTTGCCGGTGCTCACGCACCAACTGCGCCGCCGCTGCAAGTAGATTCCTTCACGACGCAGAACACGCCAGACCGCGTGAACGCTGGCGTTCAGCTTTTCCGCCACCGCTGGCCCGTCCCAGTGGGACAGGCCGGGCGGCGGCGCTTCCTCCAGCACCGCTAACACGCGGTTGCGAAACGCGGTGTCATACTTGCTCCTAAATCCGGCAGTTCGCCAAGGCGGTCAATGGCAGAAACGGCGGATCTGGCGGGCGCGCTTTGAGCCAATCGCGAAAAATGAACCGCAGGAGCCAGCGCCAGCGTTGCTCGACCGTAAACTGCT
>CAADGY010000103.1 GCA_900696665.1 uncultured Acidobacteriota bacterium | reverse complement strand
GGTTGAAGAAGACAACTAAGGTTCGCAATTCCAGCCTGCTTCGGGAAATGTGGCGGGCGGCGGCGAGCCTGGAGCTTCTACCTGTCCACACGCGGACCGAATTGGGGGAAGCCCTGTTGCGGCGGATCCGGGCCAATGATTTCCGCGATAGTGAGTTGTGGTGTTTGTCGCGGCTTGGCGCCAGGAAATTGCTGTACGCACCCATGAACCAGGTTTTGTCCGGAGCGGTTGCAGCCCGGTGGGCCGAAGCCCTGTTGAAGCTGGTACCGGAATTCACGGGTGCCGCCGAGGCAGTTGCCACTCTGGCGCGGCAGACGGGCGACACCACGCGGGATGTGCCGCCGGCCACTTATGAAATGGTGCGCCGGACGCTTGAATCGAAACCGGACTCCGCCCGCCTGATCGCCATCCTCGAGGGAGAAGAGGCTGCCGAGCAGGCGTTCGGCCGGATGTTCGGGGAGGAACTGCCTTCTGGCCTGGTACTAGGTTCCGCCGGCTCGCCGGCTATTAGCTAAATATAGAGTAGCGGGTCGAGACGAGCATAAACGCTCAGGATGGCACGCCGCGATGGCTTGTGGAATCAACGAGCTATTGGCCGGATGGAATTCTGCGTACCACACCCGCACCCCCATCCCCGCTTCGACCCTCACCGTGACAGGGCCGGCCATCTGGGTCTTTCGTGAGCTGGAGTCACTATAAGCAGGCGAGCAGGAGGCGTGACACATTCCGCGATTTGATGCGTGCAGCGGAGACCAGCGGAGGTAACCGACAATCGAGCAGACTCAATCCCCACGCAGGAGCCGTTCTTTGTTGACCGGGAGCCGTAGCGGTAGGGTGACCGGAGCGATTTTCTCCAGACACACTCCGGTCTTCTCCTCCGCTGGTTCTTATAGTGGCCCCGAAGGAGAGATGTTGAGACGAAGGTTTTCCACAGTGGTCGCGACCACTGTGCTGTGGAAAACCGTGCTCTCCGCTGCTGGCAGAGGGGCACAGCCTGGTGGGCGAGACTACCAGGTGAAGCGGACTCCCATCCGGAATGACCGGACGTAGGGTTGGTCGCCAGTGGAATCCCCGCTGACGCCACCCACTCCGCCAATCTGGCCCAGTCCGTCCGGATCGGAAATATCCGTGTTCGGATTACTCCAGTTCGGATGGTTGAAAATGTTAGTCGCCGTCATCTCCCAACGTAACCGCGCTCTGTCCTCCCGGAACAGGAACTCTTTGTGGAAACCCATATGCCACACGTTTACGCCGGGGCCCTTGATCACGCCCTTCGCCGAAGTGCCGAACCTGCCGGTTTGCGGTGGTGCGAACGCCCCCGTGTCAAACCAGCGTTCGATCGTTCGCTGGCCGCTTGGAAGGTTCGGATTTCGCAAGATATCGGGCCTCAGTGATACCTCCGCCGAATCGCTGTCAGTGTAGAAAATCCCAACTGGATCCGGCCCGGTCCAGAACGGCGTGAGGAACTGGCCGGTCTGAGTGGACCAAATGCCGCTGATTTCCCAGCCGCCCACCGCCAGATTCGCCAGCCTCGAGACGCCCGATAACCACTTCTTACCACGGCCGAACGGAAACTGGTATACCCAGTTGGTGTTCCATCGATGCGTCGGAACATCGCCAGAAACGGCTTTTTCCCGGCTGCGGTCAAACGGATTCTCCGAGGTGAACGCCCAGTTATCGAAATCCCAGTTATAGTCCATGTCGTAGATGTCCCGGGCCCACGTCCATGTACTTTGAAGGTAGAGTCCCTTGGCCATCTGGCGGTTCACTTCAAACGTCATGGCATGGTAGTTGTGACCCGCGCCATTCGTAATGTAGGTGATCGTGGGATAGTTCGGGAAAGGTCGGGGCTTTTCAATGTAAGGGCGCGCATCGGGCACGGGCGAATTGATATCGTAGGCCCACGGCGCCTTACGCCCCAGCGTTCCGATGTAAGACAGTCGGAATCCGGTGTCCCACTGCTGGCGCTCGATCGTGAAGTTGTACTGCATTGAGTATGGAGTCTCATAGTTGGGGTTCAGCGCCGCAGGAATACTCACCTCCGACGGCCCCCCCGTTCCGGTTGCCGGAAATACCCGTGGCAATATCACCTGCGGATTCGCGGTGGGGTTCGTGAACGTGGGTTCGTTCAGCACGAAGGGGACTCCGCCGGAAGTCAAGCCGTATACGAACGGAACCACATCATAGAACAGGCCCCAGCCGGCCCGAAAGACTGTCTGGCTCCCCCATGGGCGGTAGGCCACACCGACGCGCGGCGCGATGTTGTTTTTATCCATATTGACGATCGAGCGGCCACGCAAACCGACACTGCTCGCCTCGGCGATCCCGACGTAGGCCGTTGGGAAGATCGGGCTGATCTCACTGGAAGCACCGTCGGGGATAATGATTTTCTTCGAGCCGATATCAAAGATCGACAACAAATTCCGGTTGTCCCGCCATGGAAAGTGCGGCTCGTACCGGACGCCCAAATTCAGTGTGAGCTTCGGGCTGATCTTGAAATCGTCCATCGCATAGAAATCCAGTGACCAGCGGTTTCGGTCCACTCGCGGAGTAGGGAAGGCCCGGGCCGCCCGCGTCGGAATTCCCAACAGGAAGTCGGCGTACGGATAGCCCGTAAAGCGGCTCGAGAAGGTTAAGTTCCCGAACAGGTTCCCCGGGGCGCCATAGCTATCGTACTCGGATCGCAGCATGTTGAAGCCGAACTTCAGGTTATGGCGGTTACGGAACCAGCTAAAGTGTTCCTGCACTTCTTCCGTGTGCGTCCGGTAGCCGACCGGGCGGTGATTCACACTTGGGCTAATGCCGGTGAGGCTCGAACCTGACCAGTTGATTTTCAGCACGCCCGTGAACTCCTCCGGGATGCCAGGAGCGAGACCGACAATTCCCAACTCCTCCATGAGCTGCGGGCCATTGATGGGCAACAGAATCGGGTTGTTGTTGAAGTGGAAGCCCCAGCGGATCTCATTCACCATCGTTGGATTAAACGTGTGCGTATACGACACGGTTGACGCGCGGTTGCTGCGCACTTGATTCCGCTGCCCGATGGTCGGAAGGTTCGCCTCGTACGGCCGGTTGTACAGCCGGTGCCATGTGAATCGCCCGAAAAGATAGCCCTTGTCGCCAAACCGATGATCTCCACGCGTTGTCCAGTATGTGGATGGATCATACGACCGCGTTTTCGCTTCCCGATAGTTTCTGGTGGCGAATACACTCGTGTTGCCAAAATTCGGCAGCGGGTAAAACCTCTCTTGGATCTTCTTCGATACAGGGTTGATTAGGTTGTCCGGAATCCTGTTGTTCGGAAACACCTCGCCGGTAAACGGGTTCCTGAGCGTTACTCCGGAAAGATCGGAGAAGTCACCGTTTCGCCACGCCGCCAGGGGAACCGAGGGCGTCAGGTTCTGTGTCCGCTGGCTGCCTCGTGACGTCTCGAAGGAAAAATAGAAAAAGGTCTTGTTGCGCCCGTCGTAAACCTTCGGCATCCAAACCGGCCCTCCGACTGCCCCGCCCGGCGCGTGGAATATGCCTGTGGGCCGGGCAACGGCGAAATAGTCACGCGCCCGGAACCATGGCGTCGAGTAGTAATCGAAGATTGTTCCATGAAGGTCGTTCGTGCCTGATTTCGACACGATCGTGACCTGCCCGATGGAGCCGAACTCGGCCGAGTTATTCGAAAGGTCGATCTTCACCTCTTGAAATGATTCGATGTAGTTTGCCAGCGGTCCCGTCTGCGTATTGTCAACGCCATCACTGAAGCTGACTCCGTCAATCGACCAGTTCTCCTGATTCACACGGCTGCCACCAAAGCGAATCACGCTGCTTCCCGGCTGCTGTTGCACGCCCGGCGCCAGAGCGAGGTATGCCCACAATCCGCGAGTGTTCAGTGGCAGCGTGTTGAGCAGCATCGAAGTCTTCGTATTCCCAATTCGCGCCGTCTCCGTCTCGATCAGCGTCGCTCCGGCCGATACCTCGACGGCCGTTTCCACCGCCCCGACCTCGAGCTTTATGTCGACGCGACGCACGTCGCGTGAAACCAGAGCGACGTTCTGAACCACAAACTCCTTGAACCCGGCCGCCTCCGCCTTCACTGAATAGGTGCCCTGGTTCAACTGCGGAACCGTGTAGATTCCGGCTTCGTTCGACTTTGTCGCGCTCTTAACACCGGTCAGCACGTTCGTCGCGGTGACGGACACGTTGGGAACAACCGCGCCCGTGGGGTCCGTCACCGTACCCGTTATGGTCGCAAAGATGGTTTGGGAATGTGTGATGCCCGCAGCTAAGAAGACGGCAATGCACACACCAATCCCTATCTTCTTTCCTGGATGACTTGTCATGGTCTTTTCGCCCCCGCGAAATCAGCCGGAATTTCCGTTTTGGATCCCGATTGTGGCCAGTATACACCCGGCGCCGAGCGTGTTCAAACGACAACGGCAGCTTTTCGAGTAAGGGGTGGAATGACGGCTGGAGTCATGGACGAAATGACGCTCTGCATGGTCGCCGCACGAAGGTCCGTTATGAGAGTACGGTTGACATTCGGTGCGGCGCGGATTTCACAAATCCTGTCCTCGATCTTGCACTTGCAGATGCCCCTTTCGACTTAGACTCAGGCCAGGAGGGAGCATCGATGCGAGGATGCAAAGCAAGAGTGGTTTACTGCGCGAGGAGCCTTCGCTATGCGGGCTATCAGCCTCCCCTGGGAGCAGTGGAGGACCGAACTGGCCATAGTCGGCGAGGAGGCCACAGTCCAGCCTCCCCTGGGAGCAGTGGAGGACCAGCGGAGGAGCAACGCCTTATCACGGGTCCCGTTTCGTGCAACATAAGTCCACACCCGATCGGAGATCGAAAAAATTGTTGATGTGTGTGCGACGTGCGCCTCGCGCGCCGCTCGTTGTTCAACTGCTGCGCCGGCGCTTCGCCTTGTGACGACTCCCACCACCCGCTCCTTGGGCGCCGCCTCCGCCCGGGTGCGGTGGGGTAAGGGAAAGCGATCGCAGGCGCCTGACCACCCTGGTGGCGAACAGGAACCTAACGCCGCCGTTGATGACCCGCCCGTCTAGCGGAGCCCATGCATCCACGGTCCAGCGGCCATCGGGCGCTCGATTCGGACGCAGTAGCGAGTTCCAACGGGTCTGGCGCACGTTTGTGAGGTTTTCGAGGTTCAGGAACAGCCTCATATGGGCGCTGACCTTCCTTTCTCCCATCACACCGAAGATGACGCCACGCAACGGCTGAGCATCGGTGATCTCGCCAAGGCGACCGGGGTAAAGGTAGTCACCATTCGGTATTACGAGCAGGCCGGACTCATGCCGAGTCCGCCCCGAACGGAGGGAAACTGCCGTGCTTACAGCCAGGAGCACCTGCATCGCCTGAGGTTCATCCGGCGGTGCCGGGACCTGGGCTTCACGCTGGACCAGGTGCGGGACTTGCTGCGAATGTCTTCAGAGAAGAACCAGGCGTGCGTAGAGGTGGATCGCCTCACAAGTCAGCACCTGACCGCCATCGAAAGAAGATCATCGATCTCAAGCGGCTTGCGACCGAGTTGCGCCGTTTGAGCCGGTGCTGTCAGGGAGGTGGTCTCATCGCGGACTGCCGCATCATCGAAGCGCTGTCCCCAAGCAGTACACCGGACCGGACTCAGCGACCTCGGACATCGCGGGTGGCGCGAAGAGGTCGTATCCGTCTATCCGCCCCCAGCTTATCTCCAGCGCCGTGGAACTTGGGGCTAAAAATCGAAACGTGCGCCGAGCCGGATAGTCCTCGATCCCGCGCCTAATCCCCGCCCGGTGATGCCTGAGATCCTGCCGGCATTGGCCGAACTGATATCGGTGTTCGGATTCCCGAAATTCGGATGATTGAAGAAGTTCGTGGAGGTCATCCGCAACTGGAGTCTCCCGGTTTCGGTGATGTTGAAGTACTTGAACAGTCCGAAATTGAAGTTCACCAATCCCGGTCCGACGATAACGCCGGGTGCGCTGTTGCCGAGAGTGCCAAAAGCCGGTTGGGCGAAGGCGGCGGGATTAAACCAGCGCTGGATACTTGCGTTGTTGAGCTTGGGGTCTCCGACCAGGTCCGGGCGTCCACCGAATATCCGGGTGTATGACGTATCCGGACAGTCTCCGCAATAGGGGTCCAGGAATTGTCCGCTTTGCAGCGCCAGCACGTAAGACGTCTGCCAATTCCCGAAAGCCTGTAGCACCCATTTCGGCAGGCTGGAGCCGAAGCGTTGACCGGTGCCGAACGGCAATTCCCAAATGGCGCTGCCAGTAGCACGGTGGCGGGAAATGCCATTTTCGTTTCCCGAATCGCGCTTGCGGTCCCAGGAGTATTCCGGGCTCCCAATAAAATCGCTGCCCCGATTGTCGGTGACCACCTTGGCGTGAGTATAACCAGCCTGGAAGGTCAGGCCTTTGGTAAATCTTCGTTGGACCTCAAATTCGAAGAGATGTCCGATTTCGGATCCGCCGTTCCGGTAATTTTTCACCTGATAGAAATCGGGGTACCGGAAATAGTCCTGGTTGGCCGGATCGTTACTTACGAATGGCTGATTCAGGTCGTGATAGTAAAGGAGTTGGGTCGTGTGATGTCCTCGGTAGCTGGCCCGGGCCACGGTGGCTTCCCCGAATTGCCGCTCCAAGGTCAGGTTCCACTGCTGCGTGTAAGGTGTCCGGATCTTCTTAGCGCCTGACCAGATGTCGATTCCCCCGGAGAAAGTCCCCACACCGCCAAACGGATTCGGGAAGCGAAGTTGCGGGATCCCGTTTTCGATCTCGTTCTGGAAGCTCTGGCTAAGTTGGAACGGACCGCCCGCATAGGGGTCAATCACCGCATAGTGGATGAGAGGCGAATAGAATAGTCCGGCGCCACCGCGGACCACGGTTTTTGCAAGAGGCCGGTAAGCGAAACCGATCCGGGGCGCCCAGGTATTGTCCGCCTCCAGCAGCGATCGCGAGGGGAAGCCCGCCCGCTCCGCCGTGATAATCGGAATGTCTTTCGGAAAAACGGGGCTCACCAACGTGTCGATGGCTTTCTGATTCGGTACGACTAACGCGCCTGTAACAGGATCGAAACTGAAGCGCATATCGTTCTTGTCATACGGCGTGCTGGTGGTTTCGAAACGCAACCCCAGGTTTAGGGTCAGTCTGGGGGAAACGCGCCAATCGTCCTGGATGTAAGCCGCCAACGTGCGGTATCGCGCTGCGATGTCCGGGGATCGGTCATGCGTGCTGCTGGAATACGGAATCCCAAGCAGGAAACTTGCGTAGTCGAATCCGCCGTCGCCGGCGGGACTCTGTGTACCGAAGCTTCGAAAATCTAGAGCTCCAAAGATATCAGTAGCATCCCCTGAACTCTCGTCGACCTTGTAATGACGGTAGGTGAAGCCCGTCTTGATGACATGTTTGCCCGTGCTCCACGTAAGGTTATCGACGAAGTCCATCGTGATCTGGTCCCAACCGGTATCGGCATACGACCACAGGGTGGTGAAGTTCTGGAATGCCACCTGAGGCGTGCCATGGAGACCTTGCTTCAGATTCATGTTCGGAACTTCGAGACCCCAATCCGACACCACGTCCGAGCCGATACTGGTGCCCCCGTAGCGCGAAAAATCGCGTGTCAGGCCCCAACGGAATTCATTTACCAGGGTGGGGGAAAACAGGTGCGTTTCCGAAAGGTAGGCATTCGTGGCGTTCCGGTACTGGGTCTTGTTGAAGAAAGGCAAACCGTTGAGATTGCCATCTTCGGGATCGTGACGGTAGTTGTAGCGCCCCGAAATTGTGTCCCTGTTGTCGCGGAAATTGTGGTCCACTCTGGCCGTAGGGTAATAACTGGTCAGTTTGGTGCTGTAGAAATTCCGGTAGTTGTTCAGGATCTCGCCAGGGCCGCCGAAATTGGGGAGTGGAATGTATTGTGGAGCCTGGATATTCCTGGCAACCTGGCTGATTCGTTGCGCCGGGATAATGTTACCCGGAAACGGGTTGCCGGTGGTGGGGTCGTAGATTGTCATACCGGAGGAAAGCAGTTCGGAAAAATCGCCTGCGCGCATCTTCTCGGTTGGCACGCTCTGCACGTCCCAATAGCCGCCCGGGGAAATCCTGTTCTCCCAGTTGAAGAAGAAAAAGGTGCGATTCTTTCCGTTATAGAGCCGGGGGATGTAGACTGGGCCGGCGATACTGCCTCCCACCTCATGCAGCCGCGGTCCTTTGCCCTTGGCGTGGGAGAAATAGCCGGCCGCGTTGAACGCGTTGTTGCTGTGTTCCCAAAACCCGCTGAAGTGCAGATCGTTGGTTCCCGAACGGGTAGAGACGGAGACCGTCGCAACGTCGCCGAATTCCGCCGAAGGAATCGAGGTTACGAACGTGATGTCCTGCACCGATTCCATCGACATGCCCAGGACCGGCCCGCTCCAGGCACCCCAGGCCGGGGCCATGGCGCTGACTCCGTCGACTGCGTAGTAGCCGAAATAGCTGCGCTGGCCGGCGATGTAGCCGCCGTCATAGTTGGAAGACGTGATGTAACGGTATGCCATCGAAGACCGGGTGTTGAGCGGCAGATTGACTATCTCATCGCGGGTCCGTATGTCTCCCAGTTGAGCGCTTTCGGTGTTAAGCGCTGCCGCCTGGGCGGCCACTTCCACCCGCTGGGACATCTCTCCTACCTGCAAGGCCGCGTCAAAACGGACTGTCGCCTGCGTGGTCACGGTGATCCCGGTGCCGGCTGCCTCTTTGAAGCCAGTCTTCGATATGACGACCGTGTAGACTCCCGACGGTATCTCTGAAAAGGTGTAATTGCCGGTCGCGTTCGATAACGACACCCGCTGAACACCTGTCCGCGTTTCGGTCAGAGTGACCTTGGCATCCGGGATGACAGCGCCGGTTGCGTCCGTGACTAACCCGACGACCGACCCCAGGAGGGTTTGGCCCACAAGAACAGCCGGCCAAAAGGCAAGCGCAAGCAGAAGGGCGACGCAGATTCCCGCCACCCAATAGTCTTTTCGATCAATATAGAAGCACGACATGAACGATCCTCCCGAGGACTTACCTCTTGCTGTTGTCTTTCCTGTCAGCGTAAGACCGGCCTTAGCGGTTTATACGGAACCTTACGTTACCTTACGGGTGACCCGTCCGCCGAACCCCCCGGCGACCGGTGAGGTAACGTTGCTTAAGTTATAGTTTTCAAAAGCGATTTTCCGCTAGCAGCTACGGTATAATCGCGATGATGTCTCGATGGGCCGAAGAGGGTGGAAAATCGCCGTCGGGATCCGGGACTGCCATGTCTTTGCTGCGGGCTCAGGAACGCGAGTTGCCGCTGACGGATGGGGTCCCGGCGGAAGCCATACTCGCCCAACTCAACCGGATTCTTGCCAGCGCCACCTTTCGATATTCCGAGCGGTTGTCGCGTTTCCTGAAGTTTGTTGTTGAACAGCGCCTGGCCGGTAACGCGAGTCAACTGAAAGAAGCGGTACTGGCGGTTGAGATCTTTGATCGCAAGCCCTCCTACGATTCCCGTGTGGATTCCATTGTCCGGGTCGAGGCGCGGAGGCTTCGCGACAAGCTGGACAAGTATTATTCCGGTGAAGGATCGGACGACCCGGTTACCATCGTGCTGCCTAAAGGCACGTACGTGCCGGCTTTCCTGTTGCGGCACGCCGTCACCGCCACTCCCGCGCCCGTGGCAAACGCCGTGCGCCGGCCGGTACCGGGTAAACTGATTGCCGCCGCGTCGTTCCTGCTCGTGGCGGTAGCCTTCGCATACTGGATGGGCCTGCGCCAAAGCAATACTTCCCTGCCGCTTCGCAGGCTCACATCGGATGCAGGTCTGACGTTCCAACCCGCTCTTTCTCCCGACGGCACTCTGGTGGCCTATTCTTCCGACCGGAACGGAACGGGCGATTTCGACATCTGGCTTCAGCAGGTACCCGGTGGCCAGCCTCACCGCCTGACCGAAGATTCCCGCGATGAAGTGGACCCGGCCTTTTCACCCGACGGTATGACTATCGCATACCGGGCGGAAGGTGATGCCGATGGCATCTACACGATACCTACGCTGGGAGGCAAGAGCACCCTGCTCGCCCGCGGAGGCTACCGCCCGCGTTTCTCGCCGGATGGCTCCCGCATCGCTTTCTGGATCGGCGAACGGTCGTTCCGGACGTCGAAAATCTTTATCGTGCCCACCAGTGGGGGCACGCCGGTGCAGTTGGCGCCGGAGTTTTCCTATGCCGCCTGGCCGCTGTGGTCGCCTGACGGGCGCTACATTGTATTCGTCGGGAACAAGAATCGAATGAAGGACTGGGAGTCCTATACCGACAATTGGGACTGGTGGGTTGTGCCTGCCGGTGGAGGACCCGCCGTGTGTACGTTCGCACGCGACGTGTTCAAGAAGTATGGTTTGGCCGCTCCCCAGAGTGTCTGGACTTATGAGCGTATCGCGCCCGGAGTCTGGCTTTCTGACGGATCGATCATATGCTCGGCCCGGTCGGGCGATCACACCAATATCTGGCGCATTCCCATTTCCCGCCGGAGCTTGCGGGCACACGGTCCAGTGCAACAGGTCACCTTCGGCAGTGGGCGGGACGATCATGCCAGTTTCGCCCGCGGAGGAACGCTGGTTTTCTCCGTGTTGACCTACAAGTCCGATGTATGGAGCCTTCCCCTGGACGTGCGGACAGGCGAGCCAAACGGGCACATGATCCGCCTCACCTCGGGTACCGCCAATCACATGCGGCCTGTCGTGTCCACCGACGGCTCCCGTGTTGCGTTTGTTTCGAACCCAGCCGGCAACTATGATGTCTGGACGAAAGACTTGACAACGGGAAGGGAAATCGCACTCTCAGCAACGCGGGAGGACGAGGTAACGCCGATCCTTTCCCCCGATGCAACCACAGTCGCTTTCGGGACTTCCGCACCACCAAGCAGAGCCATTTTCGCCGCGCCCTTTTCAGGCGGCTCCGTCTCCCAACTCTGTTCCAATTGCGGGGAGCCGCGGTCCTGGTTACCAGATGGTAGAAGCCTGCTTTATCAGTGGGTCTCCCCGTCCGGAACCTCGCTCATCGCCATTCTGGACATGTCGGGCCGAGTCACACCGCTGGTGCAATCCTCCGAGAGTGCGCTGTTTTCACCATCCATTTCGCACGATGGTAAATGGGTGACCTTGGTTGTCCGGAGGCCCCCCGACGATCACCGCGTTGCCATCATTCCGCTTCGTGACGGATCTGCTGCTCCGCAGCGGGAGTGGATCTTCGTTACTGAACCCGGCGCCTGGGTCAATAAGCCGCGCTGGTCGCCGGAAGCTGACGCCCTCTACTATGTCTCAGACCGCGACGGATTCGTTTGTGTCTGGATGTGCCGTCTCGATCCGAAGACGAAGACGCCGGTCGAACAACCCAGAGTGATTGCGCACTTCCACAATGCGCGTGCTTCCCTTGGAAGCGTGTTCGGCCTTGAATTGTCCGTGGCGAAAAACAAGCTCGTCTTCAACCTTGGAGAAAGTTCCGGAAACATCTGGCTTGCTCCATCGGGCAACTGAAACGGGTCGGCCCAATCTCGACATGACCGAAATCGATATCATCGAACGGCTTCGGCAAAAACTGCCGGTCTTCCCGCGTTCCGGCATTGTGCTGGGTGTGGGAGACGACTGTGCCGTATTCCGCCCGAAGAGTTCGCCTGAGGACCTGCTGGTCACCACCGACCTGTTAGTCGAAGGGATCCATTTTCTACCTAGCACGCACCTGCCCGAGGATGTAGGACACAAGGCCGTAGCGAGAGGCTTGAGCGACATCGCGGCCATGGGCGGGGATCCGCGCTTCTGTCTGCTTTCAGTCGCGCTTGCCCCGGGAATGGAGGGTGCCTGGATGGGCCGGTTCTATCGAGGCGCGCTGCGGCTGGCGGGCATTCATAAGCTCACTATCGCCGGCGGAGACCTGGCGCATGCCGCCCGGTTCACCTGCGACGTGGTCGTGTGCGGTGCGGTTCCACGCGGAGAAGCCCTGACGAGATCCGGCGCGCGCCCGGGCGACTCGATTTACATTTCCGGCGCTTTGGGCGGCTCGGCCCTGGGTCTAGAATCGCGTTCCTCCGCCGCTCGTAATCGGCATCTCCGCCCCGAGCCACGTGTTGCACTGGGGCGTTTTCTACGGCGTCAGGTTCACGCCAGCGCCGCGATGGATCTTAGCGATGGCATATCGCTCGACCTGCACCGGCTCTCGGTGGCCTCCGGTGTATCGGCGGTGATCGATCACCCGTTGCCATCGTTTCCGGGCGCAAGCGTTGAACAAGTGCTGCACGGAGGCGAGGACTACGAACTGCTCTTCACCGTTGCGCCCGGGACGCGAGTACCTCGCCACTACGACGGCATTCCCCTCACGCGGATCGGGTCCATGATCGAACGCCGGCGGATGCGGGTCGCATTCTTCGGCCGGGAGTTGGAACCGCTCGGCTACGACCACTTCCGGCTTGCGACATAATAGGCAACGATGTGCAAACTAACCAGTGTTATTCTCTTTTTCGCCATGACTACCTTCGCCGCTGTGAAGATCGGGAAAACCAGCTATGCCGGATGGCCCAACTGCTACCGCATCTCCAATGGAGAGGTTGAGTTGATCGTAACCAGCGACATCGGCCCGCGCATCATGCGCTACGGATTCGCCGGCGGGCAAAACATGTTCAAAGAATTCGCGGATATGCTCGGCAAGAGCGGCGAATCGAGCTGGCAGGCTCGTGGCGGGCACCGGCTGTGGGTGGGCCCCGAATCAATGCCGATGACGTATGCTCTCGACAATGAACCGGTGAAGATTGAAGTGCGCGGCGATGTTCTGGAGGCGATTCAGCCGGTGGAGAAGGAGACGGGCCTTCAAAAAAGCATGGTGATTAAACTTGCCGGTTCGGGAACCCGGGTTGAAGTTCTCCACCGGATCCGGAACACCACCCTGTTTCCCATCGAGTTCGCTCCCTGGGCGCTGACGATGATGGCGCCGGGCGGCCTGGGCATTACGGGCTTTCCGCCGCGCGGCAAACACCCGGAAATGCTTGCTCCGACGAACCCGCTGGTGATGTGGGCGTATACGAACCTGTCCGATAAACGATGGCGGTTCAGCAGCAAGTACATGGGACTCCAACAGGACCCGAACAACCCTTCCCCGCAGAAGCTCGGGCATTTCAACGCGAACACGTGGGGAGCGTACCTGCTGGGCTCGGACCTGTATATCAAGCGATCGAAGGCGGATGAAAGCAGGACCTACCCGGACTTCGGCTGCTCCTTCGAGACATTCACGAATAACGAATTCCTGGAACTGGAAACACTCGGGCCCATGACCAGAGTGGAGCCGAACGGAACCGTGGAACATGCCGAGCATTGGTCTCTGCACCGGAATGTCTCGATTCCACGATGGGACGATGCGACGCTCGATGCCGTCCTGCTGCCTCTTCTCAAGTAATCGGCGGTGTCTTGAAGGTAGTGGCGTGTAATCCATCCGGCGGCGTCTCGTTCGGCTCGGCCAGCGGGAAACGCAGGCAGAATTTTGCACCACGACTTTGTTCTGAAGCGGCCCAGATGTCGCCTCCGTGGTCGAGAACCGTCTGCCGGGAGAGCGCAAGTCCAAGCCCCAAGCCGGTTTTCTTGCCGTGTGTCGCGAAGGGTTGGAAAAGCTGGCCGCGGATCTCTTCCGATAGCCCCGGTCCCGTGTCCTCCACCTCCACCCGAACGTAGCCCTCTTCGATGCGGGCGCGAATGTGAACCTCGCCTCCGGACGGCATCGCCTCGATGGCGTTGTCGATCAGGTTCAGGAACACACGCTCCAATCGCGCGCGGGCGGCGTTAACCTCGATCCCCTCGGCCACATTCGCCAGCAATCGCACGGATCTCGAATCCGCCGGAGCGCGGCTGGCGTCAATCGCCGCTTCCACAATTTCGGCCAGCCGGCAGACCTCTTTCTCGCCGCCGTGGCCATGCGCCACGTTCACCAGGTCCTGCAGCAACTCCTGTATGCGCCTCGACGCGCGATAGATATTACCCGCGACACGGCCCATCTGATCCCGTGTGAGATCAGTATCCACCATCACCTCAGCTCCGCCGTAGATGGCAGCCAGGGGATTCCGCAAGTCGTGAACGATGGAGCTGGCCATCCTTCCGATCGTGGAGATACGCTCCTGCCGGATCAGTTCGGCGCGAGCCGATTGAAGCGAACCGCACATGGTGTTGAATGTCGAGGCGAGACGTCCGAGCTCGTCCTGGCTGGAGGGTTGCACGCGGTACTCGTAATTCTGCCGGGCCACCTCGGCCGCGGCGCGATCCAGTTCCTTCACGGGCTGCACAATGCGCCGCGCCACCAGATACATCAGCCCCAGGCCCGCCGCCAGTGCCGCAAGCCACAGCAGCACCAGCATGCGCCTGAGATGGGTCACTTGCTCGCGGGCGCTGTCAAAGGAACGAAAAATGGCCAGCTTGCCCACTGGATCTCCTTCGAGGTCGATCAGATCGCGGACCAGTGGAACGTATTGCGATACGCCGTCGCTGAGCGTGGCTGCGGATTCGGCGGCGGTGATGCGCGCCGCCAGCACTCCGGTTGCGCGGTCATTGAGAGTGGAAGCGAAGATCTTACCGTCCGACAGGAACACGAAATCACTGCCGCCGGTGGCCTCCTTAAAGCGCTGTGCAAGGAGGTGATTCACGCTATAGCCGGTGAGCAGAACATTGATGAGGGCAGGTCCCGAGGTGGAGTCCACGTACACCGGTGTGAGTACGATCTGAAAGAGCTCGCCATCGCGAATCGAGAACCCCGAGACCTGGTCGGGGAAGCGGCTGCGCACGGAGCGCACTACAGGCCAGTAGAGCCGCGGAGCCTGCGCGGTTTGCACATCGAGCGAAGCAATGGTGTTGCCTTCCGGGTCAGTCACGAGGAAAAACGACGTCTCCTGCAGGTCGTCCGATACCCGCGTCCATATCTCACTGGTGGTATCGCGGATGGTGGCGTGGTCGCGCGTGCCGAACGCCGCCCGTACGTGCGGCATGCTGCTGATGATTGCCGACACCGAACGCAGGCTTTCGGCGCGCATTCGCCACAAAGACTCGTATGCCTGAAAGCTTGCCTTCGCTTCTTCCTCGACGCTGCGGAAGGTTGTTTCCAGCGCCTGGCGCTGCAACAGCCAGCCTGCAATACCGGACACGGCGGTGAGCACGACCGACGTCCAGACCCAGATTTTCGCAAGCAGGGACATCCGCGGCAGCCTCATTTGCGCGCTCCCGGGTAAACGGTATGCTCTCGCGGCGGTGGAGCGTACTCCTTGCCATATTTGTTTTTGTGTGGCACCTGGAGATAGCCGGACTCCGATATCGTCACGAGCGGGAGTTTCTCGTTCGCTGATTCGACGTGCAGCGTGCGCTCCACCTTCTTAAGGGTCTCCCCGGGCGAACGCTCATGCCAGAAACGAAGCTGGTACGTGCCGGGAGGCACATCGGCCAACCGAAAAGTGCCATCGGAAGAGGTAACGGCGTACAAGTGCGTCGGCAAAACCACAATGACCGCACTCATCGTGGAGTGTATGTTGCAGAACACCCTTACGATGCCCGGACGCCTGAAATGAACGCTCTGGCTGGTGCCGGGCGCATAGAGGCCGGTATCGAACGGCTGGCCGCTAAAGTTGGAGAACGCATTGTGAAAGATGGGATCGAAGTTGGGAAAATCGACGGTTGCGCCAATCGGCACCACGAGCACGTGTGGCAGAAATCTCTTTCCCTTCTGCTCCATCACGAATGTTCCTGGAGCTGGCAACCGCCCCGCACTCCCAACAGCCTCGAGCCATACTACGACGCCTGAGTAGTCTTTACGCTCGCGAACGCTCGGCTCGCGTGAATCGGCGAGAGTCACCTGGCCGGTGACCGTCGCGGCGGCGGATTCGCCCGCTTTAAGCAGGCTAAAACAGATAAGCCAGAGCCAGATCATACCGGTTGTTCAAACGGATTCCAGTGCCGAGATACGTCGTGCGCAACTGTGCCGCTTCGAAGCTGACGATCACGTTCGGTGCGAAACGATACATGAGGTTCGCCGCGCCCGCCATGTTCCTGGAGATGCCTCCCGGTGAAATATCAGCATCGCGATCGTCATGCTGCCCTCCATAGACGTTGAAGGACAGGCGTGGAGTCGCGATGAAAGTGAACTGGCCCCACCCTCCATGGCTGTGCACGGGAATCGCGCGCCCATCGGGCAGAAAGGAAAATCCTTGCCGGGTCGCCCCGAAATGTGCAACGTTCTTGCCGGAAAAGAACGCACCCGAAAATTCGAGGCGGGCCCATGGGTTTGCAAACCAGTCGAGCGAGAACAGGCTCGAGGGCACCGGCGCCCCACCAACGTGTGTCGTGCTGAAGTGAAATCCGGGAGCGAATTCGATGCGGCGTGTATCGTCGAGCGAATGTGCCAGTTCGAAGCGGCCCTCCGCCCCCGGACGGCGCCTCTCAACTTGCGCACCGGCAGGCAACTGGATTCCCGGGTAATTTTCCGAAGTCTCGATCACGCCGAATTGCGCGCGCAGTTCCGTTGCTCCCGACAGCGGCAGGCGTTGTTCAAAGCGGACTTGCGGCTGCCACCGCCACAGGTTGCCTGCGCCCGTAAGCGGAGAGATGCCGACCTGCGACAGAGAGTTTGGCTCGCGCGGGGCGAAGATGGGTTTCTCGAGACCGGCCAGAATGCTGCGTGTCTTCCACTCCAGCTCGATGGAAGCAGTCCTGATGCGGGCATAGGTGAAGAAGTCGCGTTCGCCGCCGTTATAGAAATCGAGAAAGAGCGAGCCATGAACCTTGCCGCCCCAAAAAGTGGATGCGCCCCGGTACTCCAACCCGATGACCGACTGGCGAAACGTGCCGCCTCCTGCTTTCCGGCCCTTACTCTGTGCGGCAAAGACAGGATTTTCCGAAGTACCGGTGCGCGGCCCGCTGCGATAGACGTTGAACAGCGCCATACCGGTGAGGCGTATCGGCAGCTTCTGTGAAGTCTCCACTTTGGTTTGGGACAGCTCTTCTGTGCGGCGCTCCTGAATCTGAACGCGTTCCTCGATGCGGCCGATACTGGTTTCGGGCGCGGACCCCACGGCGTCTACGCCAATGATTGTGCGCAACTCGCTGATCTCCCTGCGCAAGGCCTGGTTTTCCCGCTCCAGGTTCTCAATTCTCCGCAGGATGCCAGCCAGATCCGGAGACGATTGAGCCGCGCACGGGATAGACCCCACAGCGGTCCCGATCAGGACGAAGAGGAAGACGGGTTTCTTAGTCACGTTTCAGCCTCCCATTAAAGGTACTGTTCCAACTTGCTTCGGACTTCGCCCGGTGAGTAAGGTTTCGGGAGAAAAGCATCAGCGCCCAGAGCCTGTAGCCGCCCGCCCAATTCCGGATCCGTGTTTCCACTTACAACGATGATTGGGAGACCGGCATAACGCGGGTGTGCGCGCACGGCTTTGACGAGTTCGAAACCGTCTACATCCGGCATATCGAGATCGGTGACGACGGCGGAAATGCGCTGTTCGACGGTTGTATCCAGCACGTGGAGGGCTTCGCGCCCGCTGGGAGCCCAGATGACTTCAACATCCGGCAGGGTACTAAGCGCGATCTCGAGGTTTGAAGCGCACTGCTCGGAATCTTCCACCAGCAAAATCAGCCGTGGCATTTGCATCTTCCCCGATTCTCCCCAACAGGTTCGAGCGGCGGGCCATCCGACTTGTTAACTCGTTGTTAAACCCCTTCATGGCAGAAATCGGTATCCCACTCCATGAACCGTAATAAAATGGCGCGGCACATTCGGATCGGGTTCCAGTTTCTGGCGGAGTTTGACCACATGCGCATCCACTGTCCTCGTATTTGGGAAGGAATCGTAGCCCCAGACGGAATTTAGAATCATATCGCGAGTGAGAGGCCGGTCGGGGTTTTGGAGGAAATAGACCAGCAGGTTGTACTCGGCGGGCGTCATCCGCACTTGCTCACCCTTGCGGATAACCGAGCGGCGCTGCAGATCCACCTCCGTTTCGCCAACGTGCAGCAGCGTGTGGGTACCCGGAGAAACACGGCGGAGAATCGCGCGGATCCGGGCAAGCAGTTCGCGGCGTCCGAACGGCTTTACGACATAATCGTCGGCGCCGATCTCGAGCAGCAGCACCTTATCGACTTCATCCCCGATAGCGCTGAGAATGATGATCGGTGTCTTGTTCTGGGCGGCCCGCAACTGCTTGCAAATCTCTGTCCCGTTCAACCCGGGCAAGCGTAGGTCAACAATGGCTAGGTCGGGTTTGATCGTAAGGGCCTTCTCGAGTCCCGACCGCCCGTCGCCCGCCAGAAGAACACGGAAGCCCTCTTGCTCCAGCATGACGCCGATCGTGTCCCGGAGGCTCTCGTCGTCATCGATCACGAGTATCGTTTGCATAAAAAAGCTCGGGGCCGGCTCCCAGTTCGTCCAACGCTTTTATGCTTGTCTTTTTAAGTGATTGTACCGGATCGGCGGAAACCGTGATCGCCACCGCACATCCAATAGTCTGTACCATGAAAACAAGGAGCGCGATATTGATGAAGAAAGTTCTTCTTTCCATGCTGGTGGCAGCGACGGCGGCTTTTGCACAATACACGAGCGAGGCTTCCGGAGCGCCTCCGTCAGAGGCTTCCCCTTTCGCGGCGGTGCTTCAGAGCGAGGGTGTGAAAATTTCCGGTTCCAACGGTCCGGTGATGGAGTTCTGGTTTGTAAAAGAGATGCCGGGCGGCGCCACGGCGCCCGAGGAGAACGCCACGTTGACTGAAGTCCCGCACGGCGCCTTCCTTGGCGTTGTACGCTTTCCGGCGGCGGCACAGGACCGGCGCGGCCAGCAGATCAAGCCTGGGGTCTACACGATTCGCTACAGCCTGTTCCCGATCGATGGGGCGCATTTGGGAGTTGAGCCGCAGCGGGACTTCTTTGTCCTTTCTCCTGTCGCGATAGACCAGGACCCGGCTGCCAAACCGAGCTATGAAACACTGATGAAGATGAGCCTGAAGGCTTCGGGCACTCCCCATCCGCTGGTGCTCAGTTTCTGGAAAGAGGACACAGGGGCAAAGCCGGGGTTGACCCAGGAGGGCGAGACCTGGGTGCTGCGGACGAAAATCGGGAGCACCCTCGTAGGGATTATTGCCGTGGGAGTCCACGCCGGTTAACCGCCCGCTGCGTGCTAAGCTGGAAGGAAGTATGGCAATTCCAAATGTGAAGCGTTTTCGGCCCTTCTGCCCGACCTGCAACGATACCTTCACGCTGATGGCGGTGCTGCCGAAGGATGCCAGCGTGGAAGCCTACCTGGCCGATGCCATTGCACGGCACGACCATAAGGCGTTCCAGGAATCCAAGAACCAGCACTTCAAAATCCGCGTCGGTCAGCAGAAGCAGAAGAGATCGAAATAAGATTACGGTAGGCGGGCCTTCAAACTACGAAGCGCCCGCAAGCCTTCCTGAGCGACCTCCGGATCGCTATCCCTCGACAAATTTTCCAACACGGGAAGTGAGTCTTTTTGTCCGCTGCGCGCCAGGATCTGTGCGATTTCCATTTTCTCGTCTTTTGTTCCGGTGCGAGCCGCCGGATAGAGCGCCTGACGGATACCCGTGTCGCGTGATAATTCCACAAGGAACGGACGAGCCACACCCCTGTAGGATGTGGAGTTCAATGTATTGATCAGATATTGCAGCGGGCTGAACTCCGTCGTCTCGGTTTTTCCTAACATCACCATTGCGAACGCGAGGGAAAGACGGGCGTTGTTCTTGCGTTCCTCGTTGAACGCCTTCTCAATCACAGGCACATCCGCGGGGTTTTTCAGCCGCCCCAAGCCTTCGGCGGCCGCGGCGCGCATTCCATCGTCTTTGTCATTCAGATATTTCAGGTATAGCGGGCGGCTGCCTTCATCCGGAAGCATGGCGATAGCGGTGAGCGCGGCGCGATTGACCTTCTTGCTCCGGTTACGGGACAGCACCTCTTTGAGATCCCCCAACGCAGCCTTGTTCTGAAGCAATCCCGTGGTCTCGATGGCCGCAAGTTGCACCGGTTCATGAAAGTCTTTCAACAGGAATGTGATTTGTGGGGCGGCTTCGGGATCCCGGATTTTTTGCAGTGCTATGAGGGACTCGTAGATCACCCTGTCGTCTTTAGACCGCAGCGCGGCCACGAGGTCGGGAACCGCGGCACGCCCGCGCAGAATACCCACGGCCCTTGCCGCATTGGCGCGGGCGTCCATGCTCGATGCGCCACGAGCGAGTTTACCGAGGGCCTCGATGATTTCCGCCCGTGGTTGAATAAAGGCTTCGATGATCTGGTCATTCGTATCGGTGAAGCGGCTCTTCACCGCAGTTCCCGCACGCCGTAGCGACGCGGTAAGGCCAGTTTTTACATAACCCGGCAAATAGAAATTGACAAGACCGTCCGTAGCGCGGATCTGAATTTCGGGATCGTTGTCGCGAGTAGCCTGAATCAGCGGATCCAAGCTGTGCTGCGTTCCGATAGCTACGATCGATTTCACCGCCTCCAGACGCACGTCCACTTCCGGGTCCGACAGCAGGCCTTGAAGTTGAGGAAGGGCGGGGACGCCGCGGTCTGCTAAATCGCGTGCGGCGCGCGCCCGCTGTTTGGGATCCGGGTCCTGAAGATCTTGAGCAAACAGGAAAGAGGATAGAACGAAACAAGAGAGCCAGGGCAGCCAGCGCATACCACCAGCATACTGAAGTCCTTTGTGCGCCTGCTCTGCCGGCGCGCCCGGACGCCGTAACGCGCCATGGCGGTACACTTGAGCCGAGGATGACGAATCGAGTCGAGCCCGGTTCCAGTGCCGCGCGCAAGGCGATGGTTGTGTCGTTGCTATGCGGGTTCCTGATGCTTGCCGGGAAACTGACAGCCTGGCTTGTGACGGGTTCCAGCGCCATTTTGTCCGATGCCGCCGAATCGGTGATTCATGTGATTGCAGTGGCCTTTGCTGCCTTCAGCCTGTGGCTGAGCTTACGCCCTCCCGGTAAGCGCTTCCTATACGGCTTTGAACGGATCACTTTTTTTTCGGCGGGATTCGAGGGGCTGATGATCATGGCGGCCGCGTTGTCCATCCTTGTTGTGGCCGTCCGCAATTGGATCGCCGGCATTGAGTTGAGTCATCTCGGCGGGGGCACTGCCTTGGTCGTGGCAGCGGGAATTGTGAACGCCGTCCTGGGCACGTATCTTGTTCGAACCGGTAAGCGAGCCAATTCGCTGATTCTCGAAGCCAACGGAAAGCACGTGCTCACGGATAGCTGGACCAGTTTCGGAGTTGTGGGCGGGCTGTTGCTCGTCATCTGGACGGGTTGGAAACCGTTTGACCCCTTGATTGCCATTGCCGTAGGCCTGAACATTCTCTGGTCGGGTGGACGGCTTATCTGGCAGGCCGCCGCCGGACTAATGGACTACAGCGATCCTGAAACGGCCCGGAAGATCCGGGAGATGCTGGACGCCTTGTGTTCCGAATTAGGAATTGAATACCACGGGGTACGCTTCCGTAGTACAGGCTACCGCCTTATCATCGAGTTCCATCTGCTCTTTCCGTCATCGGTCACGGTAGGAGAAGCCCACAAACTGGCAACAGACGTAGAGGAGCGCTTACCGGCGGTGCTGGACATGCCCGCCGAGGTCATCACGCACCTGGAATCGCTGGAGGATCACCGTGAAGTTCACCACGATCCGCACTACACGGGCAAGCCTGAGCGCTAAGAACTTGTTGCAAGAAATTCGTTGCGCTCCGTTGCGGTCACAACTACGGGACGGAGCGCGCCCGCCCGGCGCTTCGATCGGGCTCTTCCCAAAGATGGGCATTGCGATTGGTACGCCAATAGCGGTTGCCCCACCAGTCCTCATCATTGTAGGCGGACTTTGGCTTGGGTTCTTTTCCCTGAATGCGTGCCTCCATTGCGGGTGGCGCCGTCATCGCCGCGGCAGGTGATAGCTCGAACAAGGCAACTTCCGCCCCCTCACCAGGTTTCTCGAAGTACACTGTCATATAGCTGCGTTTCTTCAACTTCGCTAATGACTTAAGGCCAAGCGTTTTGATATGGGACGCCGTGCTCGAAGCCGGAACCGGACCTCGCCTGGAGGTGAATTCAACTTTCGAGATGGTTTTGTATGGGATGGTGAGCGAACGGAGGTCTGAGCGGAAGTGGAATGCCTGTGCATCCCCAAAATCCAGGGCTCCTTCGGTGAACCGGGGTGGCTCAGCAGAGGTGCCTCCAATATAAAGCGCATCAGCCGGAGAGGCGGCAAACGCCGGCCCCAAAAGCACTACTACGCCAAACAGCACCAGCAGCAGCGTCTCGCGGACAAAGAACTTTTGACAGGCGGTCATCGATCTGATCATCGGCAAGAGCTGGCGATCGCTTTAGATAGCGGATATGTGTAAAACGGAAACGGAATTGCCTAAAGGGCGTCAAATCGTGGAGAGATCTTGAAATGAAGCACTTAACGCTTTCGGTAGCAGCTTTACTCATGGGGACGGCCGTTTGGAGCGCGGAACTCGACAAAGGTATCCAACTTTATAAGGCGCAGAAATATGCTGCCTCCGTGGCCGAACTTCGCCAGGTGGTGGAGGACCAGCCGGATAACAATAAGGCCAAATATTACCTTGGGCTTGCTCTGCTTGGGCAAGAGAAGCCGGATGAGGCTGTAGAGACTTTGACGAAGGCCACTGAGGCATCTCCCGATTCCGCGGAGATCCAGGCCGGTCTGGCACGCGTCTACACGGAACAGAAAAAATTTGGGGAAGCGGAGGAGGCTCTCAAGCGTGCTGAGGAAAAGCAGCCGGACAGCTCGGAGGTGTCCTTCAGCCGCGGTATGTTGCTCCTGGCCAAGCGGAACTATTCGGAGGCAGCACGCGATTTTGAGGTCACGTTAGAGCGCGACCCGGATAACGCGGAAGCCCACTATTATGCCGCGCTTGCTTATAACGGAATGAAACAGCCAGATAAGATGGTGGAGCATTTCCAGCGTTTTCTGAAGATTGCACCGGATTCACCCCGGGCGCCGCGTGTCCGCTCGTTGATGAAGGCCCTACAATAATTACCATTTTAAAGCTTTGAGTTCTTCACGAATAATGCGCTGGTCCGGTGTTATTCCCGGGGGGCTTCTTGCTCTGGTGATCATCAGTCTGCTCGTACTTCATACGCCTCCGGTGAAGAGGTACGCGCTGAAGCAGGTGCAGGACATCCTTCGGAACCAGGGTGTGCAATTCGAGGCTACCGGTCTTGACTACAACCTCCTCAAACTAACGCTGTCTCTGCGCGATGTAGTGATCCGCTCCACGGCCGTCCCGGACCTGCCCGCCCTCGTGCGTATCAAGCGGGTGTCGGCGGATCTCGCCCTCTGGCAACTCCTCCGAGGCTTTCACCGGGTAGAGGATGTCCAGTTGAGCGGCGTCAACATTCATCTGGTTTTAGACGAACAAGGCCGCGACAACATTCCGAAACCACCCGTGAAAGAATCCACTGGTGAACCGCTCCAATATCTCATCGGTCATGCCCGGATTGACGAAGGAGCACTCCGGGTGGAAGACCGGCGCCGGCAAATCGATTCGACCCTGCCGCTGTGGCAGGTGACCGTGGATGGCAATCCACTGACCCGCGTCCACCACGTACGCTTCAACTCCCAGACTGCCGGACAGGTACGCCTTGAACAGAGAACATTGGCGATCGGCGATATTCACATCGATGCCCTCCTCGGCCAGGACGCGATCGACCTGAACGAGCTTCGTGTCCGGACTGAAGGATCCATCCTGGCTATCTCCGGACGTCTGACCGGTTTCTCCGATCCGTCCTTGGATACGCGTCTGGAGGCGAACCTCGACCTGGCGCCGCTTGCGAAGTTCGCTGGAGTGAGCCAGAGAATCGAGGGCACGCTCAACGCACAGATTGGAGCCAAGGGTCCGCTGAGCAAGCTGGAAGTCCAGGCTAACGTCAAGGGCGACGATCTCACCGTGCACCAGTTCCACCGTCTGGATCTCGATCTCACATCAACCTATTCGGCGGGTGCACAACGCGTCTACGTGAAGTCGCTGTCGGTGGCGTCGCCATCGGGAACTATCCAGGGGAACGGCATCATCGCGCTGAATGCGGACGCCGGCCGCACTTCGCTGAATGTGGCCGTCCGCAATCTTGACTTGGAGCGCCTCAGCCGCGGCTTCGATCTGCCGGTAGTGATTGCCAGCCGGGCGAACGCGCAGTTTGAGGCAAGCTGGCCGGGTCTCGAGTATGAGCAGGCCGCGGGCGGCGTAAAGCTGCAAATCACACGGCTCCGTCCCCAGCCGGCTGAGAACGTATTGCCGGTCGCGGCTTCTCTGACGGCGAACATCGCCGGAAGAACGGCGCAGGTGAGGATCGCGAACCTGGAAGCGCTCGCGGCGCGAGGATCGGGCCGGGTCACAGTGGATACGCGGGAGCGGCTGGACGGCGGAGTACAAATAGAGATCCAAAGTGTTGGAGATCTGCTGGGAGAATTAAACGGTTTCCTTGGACGGACGGAACCTTTGGCCGGAGGAGCGATTGACGGACCGGCCACCTTGGCGGCCGGCCTCGGGGGAACCATTGGTAATCCTCTGGTTGCTGCGCAGCTCTCATCGCCCCGTCTGGAAGCCGGCCGGCTGAAAGAGATTGTCCTCAATGTGAACGCCGCTTATACCAGGGACCGGTTGATTCTGGAGAATGCCGCCATCCGCTGGCGTGAGCAGTCGATTACGGCAAGTGGCACAGTAGGCCTCAAAGGCTCCACGCAGGAGTTGGATGTCGAAGCGCGCGTCGCAGATGCATCCATCGCCGATGTGCTCTCGGGATTGGGAAGTGACATCCCCGCCGCCGGGACGGTCAACGCAACCATAACGGCCGGCGGCACAACAAAGAACCCGCTTGCCAATGTCGAGATCACCGCGTCGAGTCTCCAGGCCTACGGTGAGAGTTTCGGCGATCTGATCGCGCAGGCGTCGCTCGAAAATAGCCTATTGACGGTCTCGCGGATCCAACTCGATAAGTCCGGCAGCGGCAGCTTCACGGCCAGTGGAACCTACAACCTGGAATCACGGGCATTCACGTTGCAGGCCGAAGCACCGGATTTCCGGATCCGGCAAATGACCCTGCCCGGCGGCGTGCCGGTGCAGGCCGAGATCGATCTGTCCGCGCAGGGAAGCGGTATTGTAAACGATCCCAATGTGGACGCGAAGCTGGATGTGTCGGGACTCCGCGTCAACAACGAAGAGATCAGCGATTTGAGTGCTGCGGTGAAGGTGGCGAATCGAACCGCGAACCTGCAATTCCGCGCACCGCGCTACCGGCTTCTCATGGATGCGAGCGCCGGCATCGGGAGCCCGAATCCGGTCCGGTTTGAAATCCGGATGGAAGGATTCGATCTGGCCACTCTGCCGGTGAAGCTCGAACAGCCTCTGGAAGGCACGGTCACAGCCACGGTTACCGGAGCTGGCGAGGTCCGGAATTGGAAACAGGGTCAGGCGAAAGCCGAGATTGCGCAGCTCGATCTGAAATGGAACGGCCAGCCCATCCGGAGCGACGGTCCGATCCAGGCGAACTATTCCGGTGGGGTCCTTACCGTTGCCCATGCAGCTATCACCGCCGCGGACTCGCGCATCGCGATTTCGGGAGCGATTCCGGTGGAGCCCGCGGCCAGCCCGGGGAACTTGACCCTTCGGGCCGGCGTGAACCTCGAAGGACTCACGCCGTTTCTCCCGCCCGCCGCGAAAGTGCAAGCCCGCGGTCAACTGACGATCGACGGTCAGCTTCGCGGGACACTGCAACAGATCGATCCAACAGCGGCCATCACGCTACAGAACGGCTACCTCGCAGTTCCGGCGCTCGACCCACCGGTGGAGAATGCCACGCTGAAGGCACGCCTGGAAAACGGACGTCTGCTGTTACAGGAGTTGGGCGCGCAGTGGGCGGGTAGCCATATTCAGGCGACCGCCGACGTGCCTCTCGGTCTTCTGCCGGACAACTTGCCGGTGCAATTTCCAAGGGCGCAGGGTCCAGCGCAATTGACGGCGGAGGTAAACAACTTACAATTGGAGTCCATCGGGCAGGTGCCTGAAAAAGTTGGAGGCCGGGTCTCGTTGCGGCTGGAGGCGCAGGCGCCGCGGCCGGAGCTGAACGCGCTAACCGCGCGGCTAACGTTCTCCGAGCTGCGCCTGAACCTCTCCGGTTTCGAAATGAGCCAGCCGGCGCCATCTATGATTGTGGTGGAAGACGGCAAGGCACGTATCGAACAGTTTGCGTTGACAGGGCCCGAAACCAGAATCGAGCTAAGCGGAACGGCGGGCCTCGATGCTCCCCAGCCTCTGGATCTGAAGATGGCCGGCGACCTCGATGCCGCCATTCTGACTTTCTTCTCCGGCGGAATCCGGACACAGGGGCGGACAAGCTTGCAGCTTGCCGTCACCGGTACGGCGGCGGATCCGCGGCCGTCGGGATTTGTTCAACTGGCCGACGGCCAGTTCAGCATCCCTACGCCGCGCATACAGGCGGAGAACCTGAATCTGCGTTTGGATCTGGAGGGCAGAGAGGTAACGCTGTCGCGCTTGGACGGCACCTTGAATGGAGGGACGCTTGCAGGGTCGGGAAGTCTTCAACTTGCCGGGGACGATCTCGAAAACGTGAAATTCCGCCTGAAGGCGGCCGATGTCTACCTGGAGTTTCCCGACGACATGAGAACGGTTTCAAGCTTCAACCTCAATCTGAACTCACAAGGCCGGGAAATTGTGCTGGGCGGCCAGGTGACCATTCATGAGGGATCCTTTACCAGGCAGCTCAACCTGGATGAAGGCGTGCTCGCGTACCTTCAGCGCAGGCCGCAGATCGACCTGACGGAAGAGCGTAACCCGATGTTATCGCGCCTGCGATTTCAACTTGACGCCGACACCGACTCACCGTTTGTTATCGATAACAATCTGATGAGGGCGGCAATTAATGTCGATGTCCGGCTGCTCGGAACGTACTACCAGCCCGGGATGTCGGGGCGCATCACCCTGGAGGAAGGCGGCGAGCTGTATCTGAATGAACGCACTTATCTCGTGGAACGGGGCGTCATTACGTTCACAGGTGAGCAGCGCATCGAGCCGTCCCTGGACATACTGGCCCAGACAAAAGCCAGCGGCTACGACATCACGCTTCAAATCGCCGGCGACCCCGGTGACACGAAGACGACTCTCACTTCCGACCCACCGCTCCCCGAACCCGACATCCTGGCGGTGCTGCTGACCGGCCGAACGCTGGAGGAGGTGCGTGGAGCCGAAGTGGATGTCGCCAAGGAGCAGATGCTTTCCTACCTGGCGGGCAGAGTCAGCGGTACGCTAGGTAGCAGTCTCGAACGAACCCTCGGCCTGAGCGAGGTGCGTATCGAGCCGAGCCTGATCGCCGCCGAAGACGATCCGACGGCCCGCCTCACTGTGGGACAGGACATCACGAACGATCTGAAACTTATCTATTCCATGGACCTGTCCAACAGCTCGGACCAGATCTGGATCGGCCAATATGACATCACCAAGCGGTTCCAGACCCAGGTTGTAAGACAGCAGGACAACAGCTACCGTATGGAGTTCCGCCACGATCTCCAGTTCGGCAGTGTATCCGGAGCGGAGCAGACCGCCGCGCAGCGGCTGCAACGTAAAGTGGGGAACGTATCGTTCCAGGGCAACACGGATTTCTCCACGCAGCAACTCGCCGGCAGGTTCAAGGTCAAACAGGGGAACGACTACGACTTCTTCAAAGTCCGGAGAGGACTCGATCGGCTGGAGAGCTTCTATGCGAACCGGAATCTGCTGGAGTCGCAAGTCCGCATGAGCCGCCAGGTTCACGATTCGACAGTGGATCTTACGGTGAATATCGAACAGGGACCGGCAGTGCAGTTCGTATATGAGGGGTGGGATGTTCCGGGAGACGTGCGGGATCGCATACGTGAGCTCTGGAAAGATGGCGTGTTTGATGCGGCCCGCGCCGACGACGCGATGGCAGAGATCCGGAACGCTCTCATCAAGGACGGCTTTGTCCGCGGCACGGCCGGCTACCGAATCACGTTTCCGGCGGAGAACCGGAAACGGGTATTGTTCGAGATCCAACCCGGCCTGCGTTACCGCGACGTGAAACTGGTGTTCGAGGGCGCCGGCGGTATCGAGTCTTCAACGCTTGAGGACCTGATCGGCGAGCAGGACATGGAGATTGCCATCTACACCGATCCGAATAAAGTAACGGACCTGTTGACGCGCTACTACCGTGAGCAGGGCTATCTGGATGCCAAGGTGGACACGCCGCGCTCTGAGCTGGATGAAGCCACCCGTACCGGGCGAGTGGTCGTCCCCATTACCGAAGGTCCGCTGTACAAAGTCGGGAACCTGGCATTCACCGGAAATTCAATTTACGAAACCGGGATGCTCCGGCGGGAAATCCCGCTTCAGAGCGGCGCGGTGTACAAGCCGGACCTGCGCGAGAGGTCGATTGAAAAGCTCGAGGAACTCTATCAGGCCAAGGCCTACAACGATGCGGAGTTTTCTTACACCACGGAAAAGAAGACCGCGGGCGGAGTGGTGAATCTGGTATTTCAAATCAACGAGAATCGCCAGTCCATAGTCCGGGAAATCGTGGTTACAGGAAACGACCGTACAAGCCAGAACCTGATTCGCACCCAGGTAGCGATGAAGCCGGGAGATCCGCTGACGCTGACCAAGTTGGCCGAGTCGCGCCGCAATCTCTACAACACGGGCGCCTTCTCTGTGGTTTACATCGAGCGGGAAGATGTCGAGGTTCCGGATGCTCCTCGGAATCAACGTCCGATGCGGCTGCTGGTGAAGGTTCACGAAGTCCAGCCGTTCCGCATGCGCTACGGCGGATTCTTTGATACGGAACGCGGTCCCGGTGTGATTGCCGACATATCGAACCGCAATTCACTCGGAAGCGCGCGTGTAGTTGGACTGCGGACACGTTATGACAGCGATCTTCAGGAGGCGCGGCTGTATTTCAGTCAGCCCCTGCTGCGGCGGTTCCCGGTGCAAACCACGTTTGGCGCGTTTGCCCGGCGCGAAATAGTTCGCAACACGGATAATGGCTCGGATGACACGCTCGATGGATCCGGATTCAACACGGATCGCGTGGGCATTAGTATCCAACAGGAGAGCCACCTGGGGGACCGGTACATACTCAGCTACGGTTACCGGATGGAGAATACGAGGACTTACCTGCGAGAACAGGATCCGCTGTTTCCGTTTGATGTTCGTCTTCGAATAGCACCGCTGACGGCGGCCCTGACGCGTGATACGCGCGACGATATGCTTGATGCGACAAGGGGCTCCTTCATGTCGCACGCCTTAGAATATGCGCCCGAGTCGCTGGGATCCCAACTGCGATTTGTTAAATACTTCGGCCAGTATTTTCGCTACGTCCCGCTGAGCAAGCCAACCGAAATTCCGTGGAGCGGAATCCGGAAATCGAGGCTTGTTTATGCTGGAGCGGTCCGCGTTGGGGTGGGCAGCGGACTGGGCGGGCAGGACCTGGTTCTGAGCGAACGTTTCTTTGCCGGGGGCGGAACGAATATGCGGGGATTTCCACAGAATGCACTGGGCCCGATCGGCGCTTTGGGCGACCCGCTCGGCGGTGAGGCGATGTTGATTGTCAATAACGAGATCCGGATGCCTCTGATTAGCATTTTCGACGCCGTCGGATTCGTGGACCTCGGAAACGTGTACCGCAGGCTGGGCGATTTCGACCCCGGCGAGATACGCAAAACAGCGGGTGTGGGGCTGCGCGCCCGCACGCCGTGGTTCCTGCTGCGTCTGGATTACGGACACAAACTCGACCGCAGGACCGGCGAGGCCGGCGGACGTCTTTTCTTCAGCATCGGCCAGGCGTTCTGACGAAGGTGGCTGCCGGCTTTTCAACCGGCTGGTGGTCTCCGCGATGCAGCGTGGGTGTGCACCAGCGTCGCCGTCAGGATCACTACGCCTCCGGCGAGAGACCAGCGCCCCGGACGCTCCCCGTGAACCATCCATGCCCAAACGGGATTCAACGCGGGCTCGGCGAGCAGAATGGTCGCGGCCTCGAAGGCAGGCACGTGCCGGATGGCGCGCGTCAGCAAAACATAGGAAAGGCCGATTTGGACGATTCCCAAATACAGCACGATGAACGCATCTTTCACTCCGAACCCGTAAAGGGGAAGTCCCATGGGCAGGCAAACCAGAGATGCGAGGGCATTGCCTACCAAAACCGGCGCGAGCGTGACGTTGCCTGCCGGATCGCTCCGCCCAAGCCAACGGAGACCGGCGAGTGTCAGTGCCCACGCCATGCCCGAGGCGGCTCCCAGTAAGTTGCCGGTTGCCGGATTCGGGGCACTGGTCAGCGGAGGTTCAGTGCCTACAAAGAATAATGCCAGGCCGGCGGCAATCGATGTCATGAAAACGGCGTCGCCACGCCGGATTCGTTCGTGGAGCAGCAGGGGACTGAGCAGCAGCAGATACAACGGCGCCGTGGATTGCAGGAAGATAGCGTTCGCCGCAGTGGTCAGCTTCGTCGATATCACATACAGGATGAGCATCGACGCGTAGGCGAGTCCCACTGGAAGTAGGCGCCAGTTCCGGACGCGCCGGACCTGCGGCAGGAATAGATACAGCGTCAGCGCCGCGATCCCCGACCGCAAGCTGGAGACCTGCCACCCGTTCAGCGCGCTCGACTTGATCAGCGCGCCGCCGGTCGAGAAGGAAACCGCCGCGGCAAGCAGCAGCAATCGGCTCTTCGTCCGGCTTGTCATGCGGCGGGCCGCGTTTGGTGATACTGCGCCAAATTCAATGGACGTTTCATGAAATTGGATATATACTTTCCGGGACTGGGAAAGCCCAGCTTAACGCATTCCGTGAAATGTCGAATCCATTCACGGAATATCGGGGAGCTATGCGATGAAGCTATGGACGATTGGCATGCTTATTGCCTGTGGCGCAATAGCAACGGTAGCGCACGCGCAAACCGGAAATGCCAGCATTTCCGGCCAGATAAACGATCCATCGGGCGCGGTAATACCGGGCGCACAGGTGTCGGTTCGCAATGTGGCGACGAATGTCACGCATACGACGCAATCGAGCGCCGACGGGCGATTTAGTGTTACGAGCCTGATTCCGGGTGAATACACCCTGACAGCCTCCTTCCAGGGATTCCGCACGGCGGAGCGCGACGGCCTGGTGCTGCGGGTCGGCGACCGGATCGCACTTGCTATCGCACTTGAGGTAGGCTCCGCGACCGATCGGGTGACCGTGACGGCCGAGGTGCCGCTTATCCGGACCGAAGACGCACAGGCGGGACTGGTAATCGAGAACAGGCGTATTCAGGACTTGCCGCAGTATAACCGTGATCCACTGGCTTTCGTATTTCTGACACCCAACGTCTCCGGCAGCAACCAGGGTGACCTGCGGATCAACGGAAGCCGCAGCAAGCAGATCGAGTATTTTATCGACGGTGTTCCGGTGACCACGGGCTATCTGCATGATGTGCCGCCGTCGGTGCCGTCGCGCGAGGCCATCGCGGAATTCAAGGTGATCACTAATGGATTGTCGGCTGAATATGGGCGTCTGTCGGGCGGTGCGGTGCAAGTGGTCAGCCGGTCCGGAACGAATCAATACCATGGCTCGGTATACGAATTTTTCCGGAACGACAAGCTGAACGCGTCTGACTGGAATACCAATCGATTCGGGAGGAAGAAGGGTGTATTTCACGACAACGTGTTCGGCGGCACCTTTGGCGGACCGGTGAGTATTCCGAAGCTTTATAACGGCCGTGACAGGACATTCTTTTTTCTGAATTACGAAGGCACGCGGCGGCGGACGGGCAACAACGTGGCGCTGGGCTCCGTGCCGACCGAACTGGAACGGCAGGGGGACTTTTCACAGAGCGTGCTGGACGGTGGAACTTCGGTGCAGATCTTCGATCCGCTCACTTCCCGGATTGACGGAGCGCGCGTGCGCCGCGATCCGTTTCCTGCAAACCGCATACCCCAGTCCCGCTTTGACGCGCTCGCGAGCATCTACATGGGATACTATCCCCAACCCAATCGCCCGCCGTTGCCCGGCTCGAACAACGAAGGCAATTTCATCGGGTCCGTTTCGAACCCGGCCGACAACAACCGCTGGACTGGGCGAGTGGATCAAAACTGGAGTGTGCGGCATTCGACGCACGGGACGGTCTCTTACTTCGACAGCAACTCGGGAAACACGCGTTGGTACGGTGCGTTACAACCTGTCAATGTGACCAGGGGGGAAGCCTACACCATTTCCCTCGATCACACAGTGGCATTGACGCCGTCGATGATTCTGAATCTCCGCGGCGGTGTGGTGCGATCCCAGACGTTCAGCGGCAACGAGGTGGATGCGGATTCGGGAGGCTGGAACCTGCCGGCGCAAGTCCTCAATCTGCTGGGAACCACCAGTAGCCGCGTGCCGAATCTCGGTACGGGCAGCCACATCCTGTCGCTGGGCGGCGGAAATGTGAATGACGCCCGTGATACCAGCTACACCGGATCAATCTCTTTTCAGAAGTTGTGGAGCAAGCATACGTTCAAGTTCGGCTGGGAACACCGCCGCTATTACTCGAATGTGACCAATGGCGGCAGCTTCAGCCTGGCAACGGAACGGCGTGTAACATCGCAGTTCTATGACAACCCGGTGACCGGGCATCCGATGGCCAGTTTCCTGTTGGGGATTGCATCATGGGGCCAGGGAGTGCAAGTTGCGGGGCCGGCGTCACTACAGGCCTACCAGGGCGCCTATCTTCAGGACGATTGGAAAATAACGCCCAAGCTGACAATTAACCTGGGCCTGCGGTGGGACTATGAGCCGCCCCGGACAGAGCGCTTCGACCGGCAAATCTACTGGGATTCCAACTACCGTTGGGATATTAAGCCGAACGAAGGCTGGTCATGGGATTTGGCACAGCGTGAGGCCGGCGTCAGTTTCGCTGCCCCGGACTGGATCTCAAAAGGCATCTATGGACGTGCAGCGCTGATGGGCACCGCCGATTATCCTGGCCGCACGATCCAGAAGAGATACAACTACAATATTGCACCGCGCATCGGCTTCGCGTACCAGGCGCTCCCGCGAACGGTGGTTCGGGGCAGCTATGGCAAGGTGTATCTGACCATGACCGGCGACCGGTTTCTTGCGTCGGCGGTGGACAATGTCGGCTTTGGCGACTTTGCCCGTTTGAGCCAGGACGGCACGCCGGATGGGGGCCTGACATACCCGGCGAGTTTCAGCAATCCGCTGCCGGGCGGGCTGGGCTACGTGCCATTCACGCGCGATGTGCAGAGGCTCAACTACTCGACGCTGGGCAACTGGTTTGTGGTTCCGGCGGTGGACCAGTTCCCGGGCTATGAACATGTAGCGCAGTTGAATATCCAACGTGAGTTCGGATCCGGATCGAACACGTGGGTATTAGAGGTGGCCTATAACGGCAACTTCGGACGCAAGCTGCCGTTTTTCGGTAATTTGCACAGCGTGCGCAATGCGTACGACGTCTTAGGCAAAACGCTGGGCACAAACTTGAACAAACAAGTGACGAACCCGTTCTATGGGCAGATCCCTCCGAACACGACGCAGGGTGGAAAGACCAACTTCCTGGGACGCATCATGCAGGTGATGCCGCTATGGCGTGAGCTTTGGGCGGTGAACGACCCGCTGGGTTATTCCAACTTCAATTCCGCCTACGTGCAGATTGAGCGGCGTTTCTCGAACGGTTTCAGCTTTCTGTCCAATTACACGTTCGGCAAAGCGCTGCACGCCGGAGGAGGTGTCGGCGCCGAGGGAATTCACAACGTAGGCGCCATCGGGAACAGCAACGGCCCGCCGCAGGCGAACCAGCCGATGAAAGAAATCTACGGCCTCTCGGATTACGATGTTACCCATCGCTTCCTGTTCAATTACGTGCTGGAGTTGCCGTTCGGCCGTGGCAAGCGATTCGCCGCTACCACGAACCGCGTTATCAATGGCTTCATCGGCGGCTGGAGTATGGCAGGCACCACACTCTACCGTGGCGGTCAACCGTTTTCGTTAATTTGCGCGCCTGGCTTTTGCCGGAACTACATCACGATTGGACAAGGCAAGTTGGGGCGGCCGTCCTTTATCGAGCCGCGGGTCGCGTATGACAACAACGTTTCGGCGCATACCGCGCTGGAAGGATCGGCGGGATTCACTCCATATTTTAATCCCGACGCATTCCGGCCCACCAAGGACATGGAGATTGGAACCGTGGGCAGCACGCTGCATGGCATGCGCGGGGCCGGATTCAGCCAATGGGACTTTGCTCTGCTCAAGAACATCAGTCTGGGGACAGAATCGCGGTATCTGCAACTGCGCTTTGAAGGGCAGAATGTATTCAACCAGATGAATCCAGGTAAGCCCATCAACGCGCTGCCCAGCCGCGCGTTCGGAACCATAACAACGCAGGCCGGCCTGCCGCGGCAGATCATGATTGCCGCGAAATTTTACTTCTGAAGCGGCAATCGGGCCGTTGTCCGGCGCCGTTCCTGATTATTACGGGAGACGTTTCCGCAAATGCTAGAATCAGAATAGTTGGGAGGTCGTCTAACGGTAAGACTGCAGACTCTGGATCTGCGTATCGGGGTTCGAGTCCCTGCCTCCCAGCCAGGTTCTGACTAACTAACCGCATCCACTTTCAATAGGGTAGCAGCGTCTGGCGCTATCCCCCTGGAAGGAATGGCTGAGGTTTCGGACAGTATTTCACGAATTTCGATTTCCCCAAAGCTGTTTCCATCAGACTAGCCCCGGAGTCCGCCATCGCTGGGACTTGCCGGGATCGATGACGTCTCATCCGTGATCGCGTGCGGCGGTCCTTGTCGCTCCTTCGGCTTTCACTCCGGCTGAATCGAACCGGCTGATCAACCCTCAGCGTCCGCAATGTGCAAGGATCCGGCCGCATTCTGCCGAACCGTTCGAGCATGATTCACGGTTCTTCATCAGATAATGGCTGGAAGAAAGTGCTCGCGTGTCTTCTTTTCAATGCGAATTGCTACGCTTGAATACTTGTATTTCTATCTCACGCGGGTATATTAGAGAGAAGTTCATGCGAGCTTGTGAGGTGGCGGGTGCGGCTGGCCTTTGTTGAAATACCTGTCGTTGACAGCCGTGGGGTGGCGATTCGTGCTGAAAGTGCGCCGCCCGGGCTGGTGTCGCTGGCCGGCCGGGCGCGCTCGGCCGGTGTCGACGTGGAGTTGCTCCCATCGACTCACTGGGACCCTGGTGAAACCTCCCTGCTCCACCTGGAACAAGCGGATGCCGTTGTCACGTGGCTTGACGCTTTTAACTGGAGTGCGGCACTCCGGTCCGTGGAGTTGCTCTCGAAGCGAGACCGCCCGCTCTACGCGCTAGGACCGCTACTCGACTGCTTTCCGGAGCAGGTAGCCTCTGTGGGCTTCCAGCATGCCGCGGAGTTAGCTTCTTTCGTTCCGCAATGCTGGAAAGAACTGCCACTACCGGACGACTCTGCCCTGGCTCTCTGGCCGAGATGGGAAATCGGCATTACCACTCATGAAGTGTTCGGATTCCCGTTGGAAGCGCAGCCGCATCCGGCAAACGCTCCATCGCAGCAGCGGCGGAGTGCGGAGGAGTTTGCGGTCTGGATGCGGTCTATGACGGCCCCGCTCGGATCGTGCCGCACACCGCTAATGGTTGCCGATAGACCGGCGGGAGGATGGAATGCGGCGGGAATGGACCTGCTGGGTGAACTCAGCATGGCGGTCCTGCGGCAGCACGATGTAGCGCCGTGGTTCGCACTGCGGATATCGCCGGATGATGTTCTGGACGAAGCCGTTTCATCCAGCTTGAGCCTGCTGCAAGTGAAGTGGCTCGAACTGCTGCCTGATAACATGCGCGATGACGAGTCCCGGCAGCGATTCGCCGCCGCGGTGCGCGAGATCGAGCGTGCCGGCGTGGCCGCGAACACCACCGTGCATCTTCTTGCCGGCGCACCCGGTGAAGACGCACACGACACCGTGGCGTCCATAAATCATGTCGCGGGAATAGCGGCAAAGCACGGCATCACCGACATGCGCTGCGAGTGGTGGTACAACGTGCCGGGATCGCCGGGTTACATCCCATCCGAACCGTGGGAGCGCATGTTTGTTTCAGGAGCTGTGCCATGGTTCGACGGGAGCGTGCCGGCTTCAGTACCGGGGGCGCCTCCGGGCCCGTCTGGCCGGATACCGGTGAATGAGGTTTTCGAGTTGCTTCAACTTCTGAACCCGATGTTGCGGCTGCGCGGTCCCAGCTTGGCGCACGTGCTGGAACGTGAACAGGCGGGCGGTGCGGGAATTCGTGCCTGACCAGTTAAACCATGCCGGTACCTTACACGCTGGACATCACTCAACGGAACTGGGTCCTCGGCCTCGATCCGGCTATCGCGGACGTCGAAGACGATGCGTTGCTGGGTACAGGTCCTGTGATTCGTGTTCGATGGAAGGGGGTGCCGGCCGCGGTCAAGCTGTTTTCCGAACCGTCGATATTCGATAACGAGAGGCATGCGCTCCAAGTACTGTGCAGGAGCCGCTTTGTGCCCGAGTTATTCGCTTTCGGGACGGCAGATACTTCGTTTTCAAACGGGCGCGCCGCTAGCCCGTTCCGTCACTGGATATGCAGAGCCTGGGTAGAGGACAACCGCCGAAAGCGATTGCCTTTGCCAGAGCCTGCCCGCTTCGCTCGGCAGTTGTCGGCGTTCTGCGACGAGTGTACGAAGGCAGGCCTGTCCATGGGCGACGGCAAGCTCGAGAACTTCAGGTGGTGTGGGCAGCGGCTGACCTGGCTCGATTACGGTTGGTTCTATCCGGGAACCCCGGCCAGCGTGGCGGGACACAATCGCGCGTTTTGCAGCCGCCTGCTTGCAGTGCTGGGATGGTGAAACAATGACAGGTGCTCAGCGCACGACTACGTTAGCCGCCGGCATTGCGGCATTGAAGAATCTGCCGCGGGTGCTTGCGGGTGAAGGCTACGTGGATGCATATGCCATCTATGGGCCGCTGAATTTGCGCGTAGACCTTTGGGCGGCGGATCTGGATTTGCTGCCGGCGTCCTTGCGGGTTCTGGTTTCCGTTTTTCTGCTGGGGCGCCGTGTCGCCCGGGACGAACTCGCGCTCGTATTCTCTGATCAGGAGATCGATGCGCTCATCAGCTTGAGCATTCTGCTGCCGGAGGGCGAGAAACTGCACACTGGCAATATGGTGCTCCTGCCATTACTCGGGTTCCTCGTCTTCGCACAGCGTCCCGGAGTGAATCCTATCGCTTACTTCGGAGAGGACTCGGCCGCGCTAGCGCTGCATCTGATGCCGTCTCGCGGTGATGTGTGTCTGGACTTGTGTACGGGGCCGGGCATTCAGGCACTCGTGTGCAGCGGAAGAGCCAGCCGTGTAATCGCCGTTGATGTGAATCCCCTTGCGGCCGCGCACGCGGAGTTGAATGTGGTGATGAACGGGCTCGAGGACCGGGTCGAGATCCGGACAGGCGATCTGTTCTCGGCGGTGCCCGGCCTCGAATTTGACTTTATCTCGGCCAACCCGCCTCTGTTGCCCTTTCCACCGGATCTGCCATACCCGTTTGTGGGGCACGGCGGAGCGGACGGGCTCGATATTACGCGCCGGATATTGAAGGGACTGCCGGCTGCGCTCAAGCCCGGTGGAGTCTGCCAGATCATCGGCACCTGCACGGGCGATTGGGACGCACCGGGATGCGAAGCCGAGTTACGTGAGTTGGCGGAACGCAACGGACTGCGGATTCGGATGACCATCCCATCCGCGCTGCCGCTGGTCCGCGGCGCCCACATGTTCGATGGTCTGGCCTGGACGTGTGCGGCGGCGGCGCACCTCGATGTCGAACCAGTGAGAGACGCGCTCGAAGCGCACCTGCGGACGCTCGGCGCAACGCACCTTTATCTGTTCTTCCTTGCCATCTTACGAGACGACCGGAAGCCCGGTCTCGAGTTGACGAGGCACTACGAGGATCACGCAGGGTTCTGGTACATTTCGCGTTGATCTGTGCTCAGGAACCACAGGAACCGGGTGCGGGTGCGGAGGCGAACGCCGGCTCGAGAGCAACCAGTCCGTGGGGCACTGCCGCGCGATTACGCCGCCTCGCCTGTGATTGCTCCACTGCGGCGTCCATCTCCTTCCGGCATTGTTCCGGATCTTCGTACACGCGGAGCGCAACCGTCACGTAGGTATCTTTCGGCTTGTGCCGGTAAACATACTTTGCCGCCACCATGCGATCGAGAAACGCTTGCAGCACTTGCTCCGGGACGGTGGGAAAGCGCCTGCGGATCACGTTGAACGGATGCCCTTGGTCGAGGAAAAGGAAGACATCGGCTGCGAGTCCGCTGAGCCATTCCGAATGGTCGGACTTTCCACGCCGGTCCAGAATGAGAATTTTGGAGTTCCAGCGGTGATAGATGAGCCGGTGGACTTTGAATGCAGCTTTCCAGTTCAATGTCGCAATGAGAAAATCACGGCGTGCAGCAACGAGATCTGGAGCGTCGAGCTCGTCGTGATCGAAATCGAACTGATACACAAGCTCATCGATGTCGACACGTTCATCGGGGAACATCAGCCGGTAGTGATGTTTCGGGCGCACGTGGCGAATGCCGTACTTCGCCGGGTTCAGAAAGTACGGGCTATACCGTTCGAGTTGCATGTTCGCGATCCCGTTCGGCGGCGGTAGATGCTCGATGTACGGGAGCAGGGCGATCATGTCGCGATAGTCCTGGGCAGTCTCGCCGGGGTTGCGCATGAGTATGTTGTAAGTAGGGCTGATACCCAACTGGTGCGCCCATTTGATGAAGTTGATCTGCTGGATGGTATTGGCGCCTTTGTCCATCAGCGAGAGGATGTGGTCGTTGAACGCCTCAATGCCGGGTTGCAGCGTGCCGAACCCGCTGGCGGCAAGCTGATACATCTGGTTGAGATTGATATTGGATTTGATTTCGAAGAACAGGGTAACCGGCGTCTGCTTCTGGAAAGCGGCGAGCCTCGGCGCCAAATCGGCGAAGTAGCGCGGATCGAAAATGTTGTCGACGGCTTGCAGCCCGTCGGTGGTATCGTAGCGTTCGCACAGGCCCGCGATGTCCTGCATGACACGCTGCGCGCTCTTGCTCCGGTAGGTCAGCGTCTCGGCATTCAGACCGCAGAAGCTGCATAGATGTTTCTCACCCCACCAGCATCCTCGTGAGGTCTCGAAGAGCAGCACGGTGGGCGAGCCGGTCCATTCACTCGCGGCTTTCTGTTCCACGTAGGGGTCGTAATTGGGACGGGGAATCCAATCCAGATCGCGTATGGGTTCAGGCTGGCGTGTGGCGAAAACGCCATCCATGCCGCGGTAGGCGATTCCTGGAATGTTCGCGAGCTTCGAGGGCTTCGTGCGAAGCCCTTCGATCAGTGGTACAACGATCGCGTCGGCTTCGCCGAGACACACGGCATCAATCGTGTCGAACGCCTTCAGAATCGCAACGCCCTGGTTGGACGTGCAGGCCGCGCCGCCGAGGATGATTCGCATATCCGGCCGGAACTGTCTGATGCGGCGCGCAAGCGCGAGCGAGCCGATCAGTTGCGTTTCGAAAGTCAGCGACATGCCTACGATGTCGTAACTTCCTGCCTGAATCCGCTGCATGCACCGCTCCAGGCAGATGCCCGCGCCTTCAATGTCCTCGAGGGTCTGCTCGACGAGCTTGTCACGCGTGGCCTGCCCGGCTACGTCCAGGCGCCAATGTGAGGTTTCGAGGTGACCTTCCCGGCCGACAATCGCGAGGTGCCTCTCGGCGACCTCCTCGGCGATCTGCGCGGGTGTGACTTGAGGATACAGGTAGGGCGCAAAAGCGAGTCCTGCGCTGCGGTCTTCATAATGACCCGGGTCCTGAATGGCATAGACGCTGGAAGCCGCGCGGCGAGGCAGCAGCAGATTGCCATAGAGACACTCGCTTTCGATCCCGTGATCGCGCAGGATCGCACTCAGCAGTCCCAGGGCGAGAGAAGGATGCACGGGCGTAGCCCAGGGCATGGTAAGCAAGAGGACCTTTTCGCTCATGTTTGCATTTCTCCTCCGATTGTCGAAATGGAAACGAGGTGCTGCGGACTGCATGGGACAGGCTCCTCGTCTATCGCGACCCGCGCGCTGGCGCCGCTCGGAGGCGGGTCGACCTCTACCGCGAGGGCGAGGAATTCATCAGACGCGGAGGCATACATCCACCGGCGTCCCGTCCACAGAGCGAGGCGTAGCCGGAGCACACTCTCGGGAACCAGCGGGAACGCGGAGCGGATCGCGCGGAAGCTTCTTGCAGCATCACAAAACCGGTAGAGGCGGGCAGCCTCTCCATGCAGCCGCACGCGGGTCGATTCACCATGGTCTTTCTCCATAATCTCGAGGCCAGATGGAGAATCGCGTATCAATAGCTGCCTGAAGTCGTGCTCCTCGCGCCAGGCCTGCAGAGCGAGCTCGAACTCTCCCCATGCCTGCCGCAATTGAGGGTTGTCCATCTCGTTGGAGCAGTACTCGAACTTGTAGGCGATGCGGGAGAGGTTCACACAAGGGTCCGGAAACAGTTGCCCGTAGACGGTGACAGCCCGCACGTCGCGAAAACCATAGGCTTCCGGATGCCGCATGTAGGGGCTGAATTTGTCGAGGCTGAGATAGTTCACCGAAGCCGGCGGCGGCAGGTGCCAGAGATACGGAAGCAAGCGAGTCATTTCGTCGTAGTCTTCGGGTGTCTCTCCGGGGGTGCCGAGGATGATGTTGTAGATGATGCCAATGCCGTAAGAGGCGAGCCACTTGAGGAACTGGACTTGACGGATTCCGCGATTCCCCTTGTCCATGAGCGCGAGTACGCGGTCGCTGAAGGTTTCTATGCCCGGCTGAACGGTAGTGACGCCGGACTCGGAAAGTAGTGCTACTTCGTGCTTGTGCAGGTTGGACTTGAGTTCAAAGAAGAGCTTCCATTGGTGCCGCGCGGCAAGGCCGGGCAGCGTTGGCATGAGATTGCGAAGGGCCCGGTAGTCCAGAATGGCGTCGGTGGAGTAGAGCGCGCGGTGCACAGGATAGCGCGAGGCCAGTTCCTGGATTTCCGCACGAACGCGCGCGGGAGACTTCCGCCTGTAGGCAAGCCCATCGGCTCGAAGCCCGCAAAATTTGCAATGATGCCTTTCGCCCCACCAGCAACCGCGTGAGGCCTCAAACAGGATGAACGGATCGTCGTGTTTCCAGTCGCTCGCGGACAACTGCTGAAGGAAACTCGTGTAATCGGGCACCGGCAGAGCGTCAAGTTGCTCGAGCTTGGGAGCGGGAGGCGAGGCGGTGACAGTGGTTCCGAAGCGGAAGAGCAGTCCGGGGATGCTTTCGAGGGGCCGCTCGCCGCGAAGCGCGCGGATTGCGCCGGCGATGGTCAGATCGGCCTCTCCTTGCGCGACAGCATCGACACAGGGAAAACGCTGAAGCAGTTCGTAGCCCATGTCGCCATCGCAGGCGGTGCCGCCGAACAGCACAGCCGCATGTGGTTCTCTCTCCTTCAGCCATTTGGCCAGCGCGAGAGAAGCAAGTTTTTGCGCGTCGAACATCAAAGAGAACGCAAAAACGTCGTATCGCCCCACAGGGATGTCCTCGAGACAGCGTTTCAGGCAGAGCCGCGCGGCATCCATGTGCGTGAGCACGTCAGCAAGCAACTCGTCGCAGTCCGAGCCGAAGGGCCATTCCGACCCAACGCTCCTACGCGGGACACCCCATTCGGCGGGCGCATCCCGGCGCTCCGCCCGGAAGCGCTTGAAGTTCCCGAACAATTCCGAAACCGCTTTCGGACAATCGATCAGCCGGCGTGCCACTGACTCCGGGGATTCGCTGGAGTAATAGAGGGGCGTGAAAATAACGCCCCCTGTGATGCTGTGTATGTAGGAACTGATAGCGGGCGTGCGCGCCAGCCGGCACGTTCCGTAGAAAACATCGGCCTCGATTCCGGATCGCGCAAGCACACCGGCAAGCAGCTCGACGGCGAGATTGGGGACCGTCGGAACTGCCAGTGGCATATGGAGCAACAGCACGCGTTCCATTGGCAGGTTATCCGGACAGAACAATCCCGGCGCAGCTAAGCTTTTGTCACTCGCGCGGAGCGAATGGTCCGCAGACCCTGCGGATTTTCGAACACTCCCACCTCGACGTTAAAGTCGCCGTGCCGGTGCACGAAGGTTTGTTCGACGCCTCCCCTCACCTTCACCTCGTTTGTTTTGCGGCTGGCGTCGCGGGCAATGCGGTCCACCAGCGTTATGACCTTCGCTTCGCTCATGCGCAGCGCACCCAGATTCGCTTTCGCGTCGGCGAACAATTTCTCGCGCAGGCCGTCCTGCCAGATGGCGGTTTCCAGGATGAAGCCGAAGCCGTTCGTATTGGCGTTGGCATTGGCATTGGCATTGGCGTTGGCGTTAGCATTGGCATTAGCATTGGCATTGGCGTTGGCGTTGGCGTTGGCGTTCGCCAAGGCTAAGCCAACCTCTTCGCCACGGACTCTCACGGCGAGGGCAGATTCAGCTCCCGTCTGCACTGTTTCCGGCAGGGCCGCGGCGATGCCTGGATTCTCTTCGAGAATCTGCCGGATGGACGAGCCGGAAATGCCCGGAATCAACGGCTGGTCGAGATCCATGCCCGCGCGTTCGAGTGCGGCCATCGGATTATCGTAGAAGTTCTTGCGAAGTTCGGGATTTGCGACAACTTCCTGGCGGATCTTGGCGAGAACTTCCCAATTGGCCAGGTTACGTTTATCCATGCGCGTGACCTCCTGTAACGGTAGTCTGATATTCGGGCATAGGCCCGGTAGGTTGCGGCTCTATAGCAGGTTCGCTCAGCCAGTCTTCGACTTCAGCTTGCTGCTGGAGCACGGCCTTGATGTCCTCCCGGCGCTGTAGGATGTGAAACACACGCCGGTCCATGTTGTCGAATAGGGCCTTTTGGATGGCCGGGTCCGTAACAATGTGCTGGCATAGCTCGCAGTAGCTGCCATAGCGTTCGTGGAAAGGAAGAGTGGGATCCCGCGCCTTAAGAAAATCCATAATAGCGTAAGGACCTTCGAGTGCGATCCAGTTCAGAGGCAGATCACGGTCGGCCTGATCGAGCAGTTCGGTCAACGAATGTCCCGCAAGATCGCCTATATCGAGCACTTCGTTTCCCCTCACTTCGAAGCCACAGCAGCTCACGAGATGGCCATCTGGTGTTATGGCGGGGGAGCGAACAGCCCAGGGGCATCCCCCGATCTCGCGTGAGCGCCGCTCCCAACGTTCATCCATTTCGATATCCGAGCTCAAAAGGCACTGGCCTGCCCTGCCGACCGCCTGAAGCGACGTGTTGGAAATGCACACAAACGGCCGCCGCCCCGGGGTATCAAACAGCGTCCGCTCGCGCGCACCGTCAAACAGGCGGGGCAGTTGTTCACCCAGCAGGGCATCAAGTTGTTCATCGTTGAACGTGGTGGTAGGACCCGTGCAATGCACTACTACGACGGATTGAAAATCCATCCGGCGGGCAGCCTGGAACGCACGCCGCACGTTCAGGGGATCGACGTAGGGCAGATGGAAGTCGTCGATGCTGATGTTCAATTCGTCGAGTCCGGCATCCACCAGCTTCTGGCAGATATCCCGGGCGCGAGCATCGTTGAGCGCCCAATAGGCGTTGGTCACCAGGCGCGTACTAAGACATCTCAACCGGGCATGAGATATGGCGGCGAATATATCGGGCCCGAGCAAAAGCGGCTCTCCGCCGGCAAAGATAATGGTTCGGATTTCGGTTTGATGAGCAATTTCATCGATCCAGCCGCGGATCTGAGTAAAGGTTAGCCTGCCCTTGCGCTCCGGGCCGGAATTCATGCAGCAGTGAGAACAGGCCGCGGTACATGTATTGGTCGTCAGGACCGTAATTTGACGGCTTTCAAGAACCCGCATAGCCGGATATCAGAAATATCAATACAGCGCCCGGTGCCAGACCAGAATACTCTCACATCTCCAAGGTGTCAACAAAATTCAACAGAAAATTCGATGCCATAAGATGGGTGCCTACGCGTAACATGTATGCTTTCCTTTTCGAAGTAAACAATTTCGCGTGCAATTTCGCGTTCCGTCAGTTCGTTTTTGTGCTAAACAATTGAAGACGGCTGCGGTCTGCACCAGGCACGCAATAGAGTTCCATGAGAAGTCTTCCGGATACTTTCTCACCCCGCCAACGCTTCAGCTATGTGTTTTCGCTGAATGCCGTCGAATACGCCACGCACTGGGCCGTGTACGAAGGCGTTGCCGCGCCCCCCACTCCCGGCGCCGCTCCGCTGTATCGTATCCACTTTCTGAGTGAAAGCGATCCCGCGCGTGCCGGGCTGGCTGGACCAAAGCTCCGCAGCCGCATCGAATTGATCTGTGACGAACACCTCCATCCGCGGCGTTACAGGGTCATGACCGATTCCAACGTCAACATCGCGGCATTCGAGGAGCGTACAACTCTGTACCTCCCCGATGGCAGCCGCCGGGAACTGGACCTGGATCCGTTCCTCTGCATTTTGGGCGATAACATCGGTCAACTCGATCTGTTCTGCCGCCTGGCGCGCGAGGAACTCGCAGGCGGGTTTTCGGGAACCTTCTTTTCATTTGGAGGCGTGACGGCCTTCGAATACAGCCTGACGCCATCTTCGAAGGGTTGTGGCTGGTATGAGTCTGCTTTTCTTGAAAGGTTGCTGATCGGAGAAGATGGCTCTCTCCAGCGGTTCGAGGTCCCGAAAGACGGGCTCGTTGCGGTGCCGGCGGATGTACCGCTGCCAGAGTGGCGAAATGACAATCTGCTCCGGCCGCCGCTTAAATATCACCCTCCGGAAAACGCCGGATTCGTGGCCGAAGAGATTTCGTGCCCGGCCGAAGACGTCCGGCTCGGCACCACCGTCACGGTGCCGTTGTCGGGCGGACCGCACCCGATCGTGCTCTTCATCCCCGGCTCGGGAGCAAAGGACCGTCACGGTATTGCGGGCCCCGTGGACATTGGCAGCCATGAAATCGTCGATTATCTCTCCGGGCACGGCTGGTTGGGTGTCCGGTACGATTCCCGCGGCACCGGAGGAACGGAGCTCGGCCAGGGGTTCCTCGAATACGGCTTTGAAGAAACGGTCGCCGATGCGAGGGCTGTCCTGGAGTGTGTGTTCGGCAGACCGGATGCCGATGCTTCTCAGGTGGCGCTGGTGGGGCACAGTCAGGGGGCGCTCGCCGCGGTGATGCTTGCGCGCGCAAACCCGCGCGTGCGCGCGCTCGTGTTGCTCGCCATGGCGGGCCGGAAGCTGCCGGAGGTGCTTGCGGACCAGCTCCGCGTACAGGCACGCTGGCTCGGACACTCCGCGGAACAGTTGCAGCAGCAAATTGAGGAACTCGACCGTTTTGTCAATGTCGTCATCACGGAAGCCGAATGGTCCCCGGAACGCGTGCCTGCCCGCTTCTACGCGGCCCGGCGGCACCGCAAATGGTATGCGGATCACCTGGCGCGGGACCCGCTCGCGGAGATCCGGCAGGTTCGATGTCCTGTGCTGATTTGCCAGGGAGCCAAGGATTTTCAGGTATCCCTCGAAAAGGACGCCCAGCCCCTTTATCAAACTGCCCTTGAAGCCGGCGTGCCAGTAGAGTTTGCCGTGTTCGACGAACTCGACCACTTCTTCAAGCCGGTGGAGGGTGAGCCGCATGTGTCACAGTACTACGTGGCCCGGCATGTTTCTGACGCAGTGAAAGACCGGATACTCGAGTTTCTGGACCGCACGGTTCGGACCCGATGATAAAATACGACTGGAGCATGAGTTATGGCTCACCGCAACATTGTTACGTTGCTATATGCGGGCTTGGGATTGATGTTCGTCATCATGAGCATCCCCTTCATTCTGGGCCGCGTGGAACCCAACGCGTATTTCGGCTTCCGGACCGCCAAAACCCTGTCCGATACAAGAATCTGGTACGAGGCTAACCGGTTCATGGGTTACGCCTTGCTCGCTGCGGGGGCGGTCACCGCCGCTGGCGCTGTCCTCATCCGATTCTTTTATCCCGCCGATCCATCGACTGTTGTCAAGGCGAACTTGGGTGTGTTTGTGCTCTCTATGGCCGTTGCCGCCGCGTTGAGTTATTGGAAGCTGAGCCGGATTTGAGACCGAACCACGGTGCACCGTTTGTTGTCAGCGTGGCGGATCATGCTGATTGGGCGTATATGGTTTGTGTGGGGATACTTGATCAGGCGCCGGCCGTGATTGTGCGCCGAGTTCGGTGTGACACCAGATGAGATTGACGGGTTCGTCAGCCGTACCGGCCGGCCTGCCGGTCCTCCATGGACCGGGGAGCGCCGCCGGGCATACGCAGCCGGCATCGCGGCGCTGGCGGTAAGCGGTGGTAGATGACATTGCGCCACGCGCGGACCCAGACTAAGACTAAACTCGCATGAAATCCCGCAATGACTCTTGACGGTCTCGATGCGTGTGTACGCCGGCTACGGAGAGACATGATCAATTTCACGGCTGAGCTTGTCGCCATCGCGTCCGAGAACCCGCCCGGCGCCGCGTACGGGGAATGCGTGCGCGCTATCCAATCACGGCTCCGGGCGCTCGATCTCCCGTGTGACACGATCAAGTACCGGCCTCGAGCGGGTGTTCGCGACCAGTCCGGAGCCGCCGCCGTCTTGAGCCGTGTTGGCAAGGGAAGACGTGCGCTCTACTTCTCCGGCCACTATGACGTGGTGCCGGTAACAACGCCCGGACAGTGTAATCCGGTGCTCAGAGGCAACATGCTCTTCGGGCGCGGATCGGCTGATATGAAGGGCGGTCTGGCCAGCATGTTATACGCGGCGGTTGCTTTGAAGCGGTTGCATGTCCCGTTGAACGGCCACGTCGCGCTGGTGTTCGTGCCCGATGAAGAGACGGGCGGCCAGCGCGGCTCCGGGTTTCTGGCGGCGGCCGGCCGCCTGGGTGCCAACGGTATCGGCATGCTTACTCCGGAACCAACCAGCGGTGTCGTCTGGAACGCAAACCGGGGCGCTCTTACCGTGCGAGTGACCGTGCACGGACGGGAGGCACATGTCGGACTCCTCCACCAGGGACGAAACGCCTTCGAAGATGCCATTCACGTGGCGGCGGGTCTTCAGCGCCTGGCGCGGCGGGTTGCGCGGCGCCGGACGCGCTTCCGCATCATGCCCGAGGCCGCACGGCGTTCGCTGATGTTGATCGGGGGGCGAGTCGAGGCCGGCTCGAACTTTAACGTGGTTCCCGGGCGCTGTGTGTTCACCGTCGACAGGCGGATGAACCCGGAAGAGGATTACGAGGAGGAGCGCCGCGCGCTCTTCGAGGTCTTCGACAAAGCGCGGCAAGCCGGTGTGAAGTTGGACGTCGAGGTGTTGCAGGAAGGGCATCCATCCGGGACGCCGGAGGCGACGGCCCTCGGACGGGCTCTGAGCAGCCACGTGCGCGAGGTCACCGGAAGAACACCAAAGTTCGAGCTGTGTCCCGGACTTCTCGAAATCAGGTTCTACGCCGGGCATGGAATCCCTGCGTACGCGTATGGGCCCGGTCTTCTTTCCATCTCGCACGGACCGAAGGAATTCGTGGACACGGACCGAATCGTGGAATGTGCGATGATCTACGCCCGGGTTGCGGCCACAGTACTCGGTACGCAGTAATGTGTTCCGCACCGGACAAAGGCATCAGGAGCCTGTTCACGCTGCGCCAACTTGATCCGCGATCGCGAACTCCGGTTCCGGAGAACATTGTTCCGGCGTCGCGCCGCAACTTCAATTTCGGAACCAGCACCGGCGATTTTGCATCTTTCATCCTAGGACCGGCAATCAATCGAGGGTGCGGTGTGACGACGTGTATCAACCTGCTGTTTGCATTGCCGCAATTGGGCCCTGGTTTGTGCCGGCTCCCGAAAGTGGTTGATAATGGGTACGAATCCCTCTCGACGGCTTAGGGAGGGCTTTCACCAGTTATCGAGGAAGGCCCATGATTCTCCGGACTGCTGTGGCGTGCCTGGCTGCAGCGATGATTATGCCTGCGGCGCCGCCGGCATCAGAAGTTTCTCGTCCGAAAGCGGGCGAAGTCGAAATCCTCAAATCCTCTGAACTGAAACCCGGCATGACGGGCACTGCCTGGACGGTGTTCACTGGCAGCGATGCGGAGCCTGTGCCCGTTGAGATTATCGGTTTGTGGAAGAATGCCTGGGGACCGAAGCAGGACATCATTCTTGCTAAGTTGGGTGGCAAGGCAGCCCGCACGAATGTAGCTGGCGGAATGAGCGGCAGCCCCGTTTATGTGGATGGAAAACTCATCGGGGCCATCGCGCTGCGTATCAGCGTGTTTTCGCCGGATGCCATCTGCGGGATTACGCCAATCGAACTGATGCTCGAAATCAAAGATTTCGATGAATCTCGGCCGGCGGACGCCCGTGTTCCGGGCAAGGTGCAGGCGCGTGCGGACCTTCCGATTCCAAGCAAGCTGCTGGCGCAGGCGGTAGCGGCAGGAGCATCTCCCGCGCTTCTGCAACAGAACCCGATTCTGGTGCCTGTTGAAACACCGTTGGCATTTTCCGGCTTCCACGAAGACGCGCTGCGGGAATTCGCACCCATGTTCCGTCAATTGGGCATTTCTGTTGTACAAGGCGGCGCGAGTGGTGCCCTCGCCGGTTCAAAACCGGCGCCGGGTTGGCAGAACGCACTGCGGCCGGGCGACGCGGTTGCCGGCGTGCTGGTTTCCGGCGACATGAGTGTCACCGGATTGGGCACCGTCACTTATAACGACGGCAAGCGCGTGCTGGCGTTCGGTCACCCGTTTTTCAATCTCGGCCCGGTCGAGATGCCGATGAGCAAGGGCGAAGTGCTGATGGTGCTTTCCTCGCAGTTCCAGCCGAACAAGTTCGCCAACGCTACGGAGATTGTCGGCGCTCTGAAACAGGACCGGCACAGCGGCGTCATGGGAGTTCTTGGCGAAGAAGCGAAAATGATACCCGTGAGCGTCAATGTCCGGTCCTTTGCGGAGAGTAATGCCGTTCGCAATGAGAAGCGCCTGAAGTTCAACGTATTTGTTCAACAGAAGTGGACCCCTTACCTGATGATGCTGACGTTGTTCAATTCGCTTTCGGGATTGAACGACATGGCGGAGGAGATGACTTACCGGTTGAGCGGCCAGGTGGAACTCGGCGGGAACCAGAAGCTTTCGCTGTCCACCATGCAGGCTCCCGGGGAAATGCCGGTTCCGGCGCCGATGCTGTTGGCGGGCTGGTGGGGCGATAAGTTCAACCGGCTTTTCGGAAACGCCGTGAAGACTCCCGAGTTGAAGAGCGTGAATGTCACGATCGATCTTTTGCCGGAACGGCGCGTGGCGAGCATCGAGAATGCGTGGGTGGCATCCAGTGAGGTGGCCGCCGGCGCCGAAGTGCCCGTCAAAGTATTTCTCCGTCCTTATCGTGGCGAACGCCTTGAAAGAGAGTTTAATGTCAAAATCCCAGCGGGTCTTCCGAAAGGCGATTATAAAGTGGTATTGAGCGACGCGGGCACTCTGAACCGCATGCAGACCGCGGCAAGCTCGATGAGCCGGTTCATTGATCTTCAGCAAACCGTTTCACTCATCAACCAGGAGCGAAGCAATAATAAGCTTTACGTCTCGCTGGTGCAGGCGCGTCCCACTCTATACGTGGAGGACAAGACGATGCCGAGTGTGCCTGCTTCCGTGCTGAATGTCATGCAAGCCGGGCGCACGGGCGGCAGCCGCTCGTATCTCACTTCTGCCGAGACGGCTCAGGAGCAGATGAGCATTCCGTTCGACTATGTCATCAACGGCAGCTATTCGCTCAAACTCACTGTCAAGTAGAACACATGAAAAATTTTGTTTTCCCGATTCCGGCGCTGCTGGCGCTTGCGGTGGGTGTGTATGCCGTTGAGACACAATTCTGGGAACAGTCTGACCAACCCGACTATGAAAAAGCGGCGCTGAACGGAATCTCCGTTCGCAGCGACGGCCGCTTGTCGCTGGCGCCTGTATTTGAGGAGGTGTTCGAAGCTTCGACACCCTATATCTGGTCTCTCGCCGAAGACTCCAAGGGCAACGTTTATGCTGGCGGAGGAGGTTCTGACGGCTCCACCGCCAAGCTCTTCGTAGTGGATGCGAAGGGCGCCGGCAAGGTGCTCGCTGCCTTGGATGGGTTGCAGATTCATGCTGTCGCGGTGGATAAGAACAACCGCGTTTATGCCGGCACATCGCCGGACGGAAAGATCTACCGCATCTCATCCAGTGGCGATGCACAGGTATTTTACGACCCGCGCGCCAAGTATATTTGGGGGCTTGCGTTCGACAGCCACGGTAATCTTTTCGTTGCTACCGGCGATGCGGGTGAGATTCACAAGGTTACCCCCAAAGGAGAAGGTTCCGTTTTTTTCAGGACCGAGGAGACCCATGCCAGGTCCCTGGCAATCGATTCGAAGGACAACCTCATTGCCGGAACCGAGCCGAGCGGTTTGATCTTCCGGATTTCTCCGAAAGCCGAAGGCTTTGTCCTGTATCAGGGAGATAAGCGCGAGATCACTTCGATTGCCTTGGGACGGGATGGGTTCATCTACGCCGCGGGGGTCGGTACGAAACACGCGCCGGCAATCGTGCCACAGGTTCCGCCCGTACTTGCTCCACCTTCCACGGCCCCTTCCAAGAGCACCACGCAAATGGTGCCGGCGCAGCGGCCGGGCGCCGCGTCTCCGCTGACGCTGTCGGCTCCCGTAGCGGTGTCGGGCGGATCCGAAGTTTATCGTATCGACGCCGAAGGATATCCGCACACCATCTGGAGTGACACCCGGGAAATCGCTTACGCACTCGCTTTCGATGGCGCGGGACGGTTGCTGATCGGAACCGGGAACGAAGGAAACCTGTACCGCGTAGATTCGGAAGTACTCTCGACGCTGTTGGTGAACGCGCCCCCTACGCAGATTACCGCGCTGGTGTCGGGGCGAGGCGGAAGAGTGTATGCTGCAACGGGGAACATCGGAAAGGTGTACAGGGTTGGCCCGGAGTTACAGACATCGGGCTCAGTGGAAAGCGATGTGTTTGATTCCGGCGGCTTCTCGTATTGGGGCCGGTTATGGTTTGATGGCCAGCGGAACGGCGGCAAGCTGAGCTTTGCGACCCGCAGCGGCAATCTGGACCGTCCGCAGCAGAACTGGAGTTCGTGGGCTCCCGTTTCCGCGGAAGAGACCGGTGGGCGTATCGCTTCTCCGCCCGCGCGGTTTGTGCAGTGGAGACTCGAACTGGCGCTTTCGCCGGACAACCGCTCGCCGGAGGTGAGCACCGTGGAAGTGGCATATTTGCCCAAGAACATTGCACCCGTGGTAGAGAAGATCGAGGCCACGCCCGCCAATTACCGCTATCCACAGCCGCCGGCGGTGGCGGCCGAAAATCGCAATCTGACTCTGCCACCCCTTTCACGCCGCAGACGTCCGGCATCGTCCGCGTCGATTACTCCCAGCGAGCCCTCCTCGACGCTGAATTATGCGAAGGGCTATGTAGGCGCCCGGTGGCTTGCGTCGGATGAGAATGGTGACGAACTGATGTACACAGTGGAAATTCGGGGCGTGCGGGAGTCTGAGTGGAAACTGCTGAAAGAGAACGTAACCCAGCGGCATATCAGTTGGGATTCCACAGCGTACGCCGACGGCGAGTATGTCCTGCGCGTAACCGCCTCCGATCTTCCGGATAACTCGCCCGCCGGCGCCCTGACCGGAAGCCTGATCAGTCCGGCGTTCCTGATCGACAATACGCCTCCGGCGATTACCGGTTTAACGGCATCCCGGGCCGGCAAAGACAGCTCGTTATCCTGGACCGCCAGAGATGCGAACAGCATCATCGAGCGTGCGGAATATTCGCTGGATGGCGGCGACTGGCTCGTGGCGGCGCCGGAGTCGCGGCTATCGGACGCCCTGGAATTGAGTTACAAACTCACGCTCGAAAACCTGCCGCAGGGCGAGCACACCATCGCGGTGCGGGTTACCGATGCCTTTGGCAACCAGGCGGTAGGTAAGGCTATCGTCCGGTAATATAGACAGGTGACAAGACTTCCCAGAGAGGTGTTGCTTTGAGTGGACTCGATACTTTGAACCGGCGGACATTCCTGCGTACATGTACGGCTGGGGCGGCCGCGATGTCCTCCGCGTTGGGCGCGGACCCTACGTATCGCGTGGTGAGTTCCTACAAGCGGATTCCGGGAGCCGGGATGCCCGGTTCTTATCCAGGACAGGTTGTTGCGGTGCATTCTTCCAAGTCGGTGGATGACAACACCGAGAGAATCGACGCCGGTGCCGTCAGGGAGATGATGACACGGGGCATGCTGGCACTGACAGGGGCACGCGATCTCCGGCAGGCATGGGGACGTTTTATCGGGAAGGACGACGTTGTAGGCATCAAAGTGAACTGTGTCGGCAGGCCCAATGTGATGTCTTCTCCGGAAGTGGTTGCCGAGATCGTCAGGAATGTCAACGCGGTTGGTGTGCCGTTGGGGAAGATTCACATTTATGAGCGGTTCGGCGACCAGATGGAAGAGTGCAAGTACCCCGAGAAGGTGCCCGCCGGCGTGCATTACTTCGGCGCTGAACAGACGCGCGGGACCAATGAGCCCTACGATCCGCTGATGTATGTTGACGTGAACTTCTTCGGGGAGGAAGACACCCGTTCGAACATCATACGGCTGGTCTCGAGAGAGATTACGAAGATTATCAACGTACCGAATATCAAGGACCACGGAGCCTCCGGCGTCACAGGCTGTCTGAAAAACATAGCGTACGGGTCTTTTTCGAACGTAGCCCGGTCTCATGCCGGCTCCGTGACGCACACCCGCACGTTCATTGGAACACTGGCGGCGTCCGAGCCTGTACGTTCCCGTACCGTGCTGCAAGTAGTGGACGGCATCAAGGGCGTTTGGCACGGTGGACCCTTCTCGACGGACAAGCGGTTCCGGTTCTTGCCGAAGCAGATGATGTTCGGCACCGACCCGGTCGCCATAGACCGGCTGATACTGGATATTGTCGATAACCAGCGAAAAGCGATGGGTGCGATCTCAGTGTGGGACCGCGATCCACGGCACCTTCGCAACAAAGACACGCCGGCCGGTCCGGATCCGAATGTGAATGCCTATATTCGCGAACCGGGCCACATCGAGTATGCATCCAAACTCGGGTTGGGAGTCTACGAGCTTGAAAAAATCCGCGTGAACCGTATCGACGTTTAGCCGCTTATGGGGAGGCGAGCCCGGCAACCTGCGCCTCTGGAATCAGGCGGTCCGAGGGATCAATAGCGGCGAACGTGATACCGCTCAGGATCAGCATGGCCGCGAGCGGCATCAAGGCGAGGTCGTAGCTTCCGAACCACTCGACAAAGTAACCGAACGCAACCGAAGAGATAAACGATCCCGCCTGGCCGGCCATATTCATCGCGCCGGAAATAGCGCCGGAGTGTTGTTTTCCGAGATCGACGCACAGCGACCATGCAACCGGCAGCATGGCGTTCATGATTCCCAATCCAACGGACATCAACACAACCGCCGTGGTGTTTCCCCGAACCAGTGTTGCCGCAATGAGGCAAGCCCCTGCGCCGATTAACGATGCGGCGCCGATTGAGCAGCGTGCCATACGCAGCGAGTATTTGCGCGACAACCGGTCGCTCAAAAATCCACCGGCGAGAACGCCGAACAGACCGGCCAGCGGCGGCATCGCGGACGCGATCTTCATCTGGTCTTCCGTCATGCCTCTGCCGGTCTGAAGATAGGTCGGCAGCCATGAAAGATAGAAGTAAGCCCCCCAGCAGTACAGATGATACATGACGAGCACGCGCTGAAAATTGCGGTTGTGAAGCACAACTCGCCAAGGCAGGCCGCGATGATGGGATGCCGGCTGATGACCGATCAACTGCCGCTCCGCGGCTGTAATGCCTTTCATCTCAGCCGGCGTGTCGCGAAACCACCAATGCCATGCGGCGGCCCAGAATACGCCGAGTGAACCGAAAATGTAGAAGGCGGCGCGCCAGCCATACGCCTGCTGGATGGGCACGACAAGCAGCGGTGTCGCGGCGCCTCCAACGGACGTCGCCATCCAGAAGACACTGGTAGACCGCGCGCGCTCCACGGCGGGAATCCAGCGGGAAACGGTTGCCGTGCAGTTGGGAAAGGCGCCCGCTTCTCCCGCTCCAAAAAGAAATCGAACAATCAACAAAGATTTCAGGCTGGAGACCAGTCCGGTTGCCACGGTGAACGCGGACCACCACAGAACGATTCGAGTCAGCACTCTACGCGGGCCAATCCGGTCACCAAGCATCCCGCTGGGGACTTCGAACAGCGCATAGGCGAGCGTGAATGCTCCCATCACCCAACCCCATTCGCGCGGACCAAGGGCCAGGTCCTGCTGCATGCGAGGTCCGGCTACAGCGATGCATAACCGGTCCAGGTACATAATGAACACCAGGAAAAACAAAAAAATGAGAACGCGATAGCGGTGAGGCATCGAGGCTTGTTCCAGCTTACAGGCGTTTTGCGCCGGGAACAAGAAGAATGGCTTCAATGGAAACTGATAAACTGCCCGCATGAAGCTGATCGTGCGTTGCGTTTCTGCTTTACTCATCGCAGGTCTTGCGCGGGCCGTTTTTGCGGAACAAAGCGGCGGCATCATGAAGAGCTTCCGCGTGGAAGCGGACCTTGCTCCTTCGGCAGACCCGGATTCCGAACGGTGGAAGGCCGTGCCCGGTGTATATGCCGAACGCGATCCTTTCGGCAAACCGCTACCCGAGGCGCGCACGGAAGTCCGCAGTATCTGGACGGGCCAAAATCTCTACTTCCTGTTCATCAGCCGGTATGAAACCTTGTATCCCCGGCCAAATCCCACGCCTGAGAAAGAAGCTTGGGGGTTATGGGACTACGACGTCGTCGAGGTCTTCATCGGGTCGGACCTCGAGAACATCAACCTTTACAAGGAATTCGAAGTATCGCCGGACGGTGAGTTCATTGATCTCGATGTCGACCGCTCCCAGAAAGGAAAAGAGGTCGATTGGAAGTGGAATTCCGGCATGCGGTACAAGACGCAAATCGATCGCGGCCGGAAGGTGTGGACCTGTGAGATGCAAATTCCGTGGAAGTCGATCGATGCTCGAACTCCGAAGCCGGGCAATGAGTTGCGCCTCAATCTCTATCGGATCGAGGGTGGCCCGCCGTCGCGTAAGTACATCGCCTGGCAGCCAGTCCACAACCCCAGCTATCACACTCCGGAACGGTTCGGACGTCTGTTGCTAGCGGACGGCTTGCGGTGATAGAAGCTTCAGCCTGGCCGCAAGCTCTTCATGAGACATCGCTCCGGGGCGATAGAGGCGGACAATTCCATCGCCATCCAGCAGAACAAGAGTGGGAGTAGTGCTGACTCCGTAGCTCTTGAAGTTCTCATCGCTAATCGGAACCGGGGCCTTCATCGCGGGGTAGTGTGTCTCACGGATCTGGTCGATGTACTTCAGTTCGGCATCCGCCGCCGCTTCCTGACCCCGCGACGTGAAGCCATAAAGCTGGGTAGGAGCGACGATCTTCAGTTCGGGAAATTCCGACTGCAATCGCGCGAGCACCGGGCCTTGCCGCTTGCAGTCGCCGCACCAGTGGGCCCAAAAAAACAGGAGCACGGGGGATCCCCTCATCGCGGACAAAGGTTGTGGCGCCGGCCCCAGATGATGTTTCGCTTCGAGGGCTATCGCCTTCTTACCCTCGAGAGAAAGCAGGTTGATGTTCTTCTGCACACGCGTGCGAATGGATGTGCCGCGATATTTTTCCATCTGCCCGTTCAGGAAAGCTATCGCGCCGGCGCGTTCGCCGCGAGCCGCCAGGACCTGCGCCTGCACCTCGATCGCGGCGCCAAGGGCGATCGGCAGATGTTTCACATCATCCAGCCGCGTCTTCTTCAACTGTTCCAGCACGAGTTGATGAGTCTCCTGCGCGTACGCTTCGGCTTTCTCGAAATCGCGCGCCGCCAGCGCTCCACGCCCCATCCAGGACAGCGCTTCCAGCATCTCGGGTGTTACGCCTTGTTGCGCGCGGTAGCTTGCGATACGCCCTTCGCCGCCTTTGAAGTCGCCTGCGGCAATGGCTTGCCGGACGTCCTGGATGACACTGGCAGATGCCACCCAAGTCAGGACTAAGGTAATCCCAGAGAGTTTGAGGAGCCTCATTAGTTTCAGGATATCAGCAAGGGCGAAGCGGAAACGTACGCGGCTTTTGACAACAACCTGTCGGGGATAGGGCTATATCTCCATCGAGAAAACGTTCCGGGGGAAATATCCGCTTACCATCTGCCGCCTGACGGAGCAGGGCCGGAAAGTACTCGACGACTACCGCAAGATCATGCGGGGCGCACCATAAGAGTGGGCGCTCTCCGCCTTCACACACTCGCCCCGGCGCGGTCGAATTCGCGCACGGCGTCAACCATCGCGATAATATTCGCTACCGGCGTTTCGGCCTGTATGTTGTGAATCGTGTTGAAGACGAATCCGCCGCCCCGGGAAAACACTGTGCATCGCTCGATCACCTGGCGGCGGACCTCCTCTGGCGTCCCGAACGGGAGCACCTTTTGCGTATCCACTCCTCCGCCCCAGAAGACGAGGCGATCGCCATAGGTGGACTTCAGATGTTCCGCCCCCATGCCCGTTGCCGAGCATTGCACCGGGTTCAGAATGTCGAAACCCGCTTCGATAAACGACGGGATGAAACGCTCCACCGACCCGCAAGAATGTTTGAATGTCTTCCAGTTCGTATGGGCGTGAATCCAATCGTTGACGCGCTTGTAATAGGGGAAGTAGAGATCGCGGAATGCCGCCACCGAACAGAAACTGGAGGTCTGGGTTCCGAAGTCGGTCCCGCAAAGAAAGACGACATCCACAGAATTGCCGATGACGGCATGGATCTTCTCCAGGTTTTGAACGGCTATGCCGCACTGGTAGGAGAAGATGCGGTGGATGTAATCGCGCCGTGAGGTGGTAGACATGTACCACTCCGCGATGTCGCGAATTCCCTTCGGATGTTTGAGCCACGGCGCGGGCACCAGAGCGATGTCGCCAAACGCGGTGCCGCCGAAGTTTGCAATCACGGCTCTCCCGGTCGTCGAGGTTTCCCTCGCTGCCGCCCGGAAGTAGGCCAGGTCGATCTCTTCGACCGGTCCGAACTCCTCCAGATTGTCCTCCACGTTCAGGTTGTCCTCGTCGATGGGTTCCTGCCGGACGATGGTGTCAAAGAAGTATCCGCCTTTCGGCATGCGTCCGCTCGGCGGCGCCGTGGTGTCGCCCTCGGGGTACATCAACGTGTCTCCGTTCGCATCAACGGTTACATTGAAGCCTCCCGGCACCAGGACTTCGAGCCCGTCCTGCGTCCGCCAGCCTTTCCAGTCTTCGTTTGGAAAGCCGAACATGGTCTTGCGGGCGAACACTCCCTCCACATCGATCCCCATCGCCTGCTTCAGGTCGTCGTCCACCCAGCCGAGCATCTGGTAAGGCTCGTGAACTTTGACAGGACGCTTTTCAAGCCCGTAGTGCTCGCGCAACGCCGCCACGCAACTGACGTGAATTCCGGTTACGGCGCTTCCACCGAGATCGACCGGTATGCGGTCCGGTTCCCGATGGCAGACGGCGGCCACGACTCTTTCTTTACTCGTCATTCCGGAAGTCAGTGTAACAGACCTCAATGCCCGGTTACTGGCCTGCCGTCAACGTCACCCGCACATTGCACCGGGTGGTTCCCGCTGCGTCCGGCACATGCAAGACCTCGCACTCAGACCCGGGAATTAACGGCTGTCCGGCGTCGCACATCCGCTCCGCCGGAACGCCGCTTCGCTCAGTATGGACTCGTGACTTGTCTACGGATCATCGATATCCTGGACCGGTTCGCGCCGTCTCCATCGATTCGAAGTTCACCAGGGCCGGTACGGACGGCATCGTCCCGGCCATACGGAAGGCCTATCCAGCGCTTTCAGCCGCGTGATAAGAGCTTCGGACCAGGGGTCCGGATTCGACGTGGCGGAATCCCATGCCAAGACCGTCAATGCGATATTGATCAAATTCCTCGCGCGGAACGTAGCGGATGACCGGAAGGTGTTTAGGCGACGGGCGAAGGTACTGTCCCAGCGTTAGAATATCGACATCGTGCGCGCGCAGATCGCGCATGACCTGCAGGACCTCGCCGCGTGTTTCTCCCAGTCCGAGCATCAGGCCCGACTTTGTGGGGATTTCCGGGCGGCACTTCTTCGCATACGCCAGCATATCGAGTGAGCGCTCATATCTTGCGCCCAGCCGGACCTGCCGGTACAAGCGAGGCACGGTCTCGGTGTTGTGATTCAGCACGTCCGGCGCGGCACTCATCACGAGTCCCATCGCGGCTTGCGAACCCTGGAAATCCGGAACTAGCACTTCTACTCTGCAGCCGGCGACACGGCGGCGAATCGCCTCGATCGTGAGTTTGAATAACTCCGCCCCACCGTCTTTCCGGTCGTCACGATTGACGCTGGTGACCACAGCATAACGCAAGCTCAGCACGGCGACAGCCTCGGCCACGCGCCGGGGCTCGTCGTAATCCACGGGTAAGGGTCCCCCCTTTTGCACCGCACAGAAACCGCACCGGCGCGTACACACGTTTCCAAGGATCATGAACGTTGCGGTGCGGCGGTTCCAGCACTCGCCCACATTAGGGCAGGCCGCGCTCTCGCACACCGTATGCAAACGCAACTTGTCCACCAGCGTTTTCAGTTCGCGGTAATTTTCGCCGCCGGGAGCGGGAGCACGCAGCCACTTCGGCCGTTGTGGAGTTGTATCAAGGGTAACCAGCACTACGCTTCATTTTAGCGCGCGAAGCCGTTCTTCCATGCCGGCTACGAACGCTGCATCCTTCACGAGCCGGATATTCGCGTTCACGCTGGCAAGAGCCCCGATGAGCGCCGCCTGCGCCAGCGCTTTTGCCGTTTCTATTTCCGGTGCGAACCTGGGCGGCGCGGCGGCTTCGAGCTTTTCGATTTCC
>CAADGY010000102.1 GCA_900696665.1 uncultured Acidobacteriota bacterium | reverse complement strand
CCTGGTATCGCTGCGAGTGAGAAAAGCAATGGAGTCGGGCCTGGACGGCATCGTCTGTTCGGCATTGGAGGCCTCGCGCGTGCGGGAACTGGCCGGGCCTGGCGCGATTCTCGTCACGCCGGGTGTGCGGTCCGAGGGCGCCGCCCGTGGAGACCAGAAGCGTGTAGCCACACCCGCCGAAGCCCTTCGACATGGCGCGAATTACCTGGTCATCGGACGGCAGGTGACGAGATCGAGCGATCCGCGGTCCGAGGTGGCCCGGATCCGGGCGGAAGTCAGCCCGCTGGTCCGGTGATAGGGTGTGGCGAGCCCACCGTCTGTTAAGATGAACCGCAAGATGTCTTCGGAACGGTGACGTGAAGCGACTCTTTTCAGCTTTGCTTTTGTTTTCAGCCTCATCCTGTTTCTGCGCGATGTTTGCGCAATCGATGACTTCCGTTGGCGGGCTGGTGACAGACCCTTCGGGCGCGGTCGTCGAGCGGGCGCTCATCTCGCTCAAAAATCCGGCTGCCGGTATCACGCGCCAAACCCGCTCGGACGAATCCGGGCGATACCTGTTTGCACAGGTGCCTCCCGGCAGCTATGAAATCGGAGCTTCCGCAGCGGGGTTTAACGATGTCGTCATCACCGGAATAGCGCTGCTGGTAAGTTCTCCCGGAACAGTCAACATCGCCTTTTCCTCCATCGGCACGGTGGCTGAAACGATATTGGTCACGGCCCACACCGTGCAGGTGAACACCACAGACGCCACCATCGGCAACGCTTTCGGTGCAAGTGCCATCACGCAACTCCCGCTGGAGGGCCGCAATGTCGTCGGCCTGCTCGCACTTCAGCCGGGTGTTGTCTTCATCGGCGAAGAACAGATGGATTCGCGCAACGGTGCGGTGAACGGCGGCAGGAGCGACCAGGCGAATGTGACTCTGGACGGTATCGATGTAAATGACCATCAGGACAGGTTCGCCTTCACGAGCGTACTGCGCGTGACCCTCGACTCGGTACAGGAGTTCCGAGTCACCACGAGCAATGCCAGCGCGGATCGGGGGCGGGGGTCCGGCGCTCAGATCGAGCTGGTTACCAGGAGCGGCACGAACGACCTGCACGGCTCGGTTTATGAATACCACCGCAACACCGTCACCACTGCCAATTCGTTTTTCAATAATTCCACGCAGCCGTCCGTGGAACGGCCGAAGCTCATTCGTAACACCTTCGGCGCGTCGGCAGGCGGGCCCTTGCGTAGAAATCGGCTCTTCTATTTCCTGAACTATGAAGGCCGCCGCGACGCCCGCGAAGACAGCGTGGAACGGCTGGTTCCTACCGGAAGCTTTCGCAACGGCACGCTGAGGTACATCAGGACAGATAACAGCATCGGCGAGTTGACTCCGGAAGATCTGCGGACGCGCGTCGACCCGGCTGGTATCGGAATAAACGCCGAGGTGCTGAAGTTGTTTCAGTCCTATCCGCTACCGAATTCTTACAACTCCGGAGATACGCTGAATACGGCGGGATACCGGTTCAAAGCCCCAGTCGGACTGCGCTGGAACACCTACATCGCACGCCTCGATTACAACTTGACGCCGAATGGTACGCATGGCCTGTTCCTGCGCGGCAACCTTCAAAATGACAGGAATACGAGCTTGCCACAGTTCCCAGGTGACCCGCCGTCAACCGTTGATTTGACAAACAGCAAGGGTTTGGCCGCAAGTTACAATGCCGTGTTACGCCCGGACCTCATCGGCACTTTCCGCTACGGGCTCACGCGGCAGGGCATAGAGAACTCGGGTTTGCAAACGGCTTCGGCCGTGCGGTTTCGAACACTCGATGACCGGCACGCTCTTACGACGGCCTTCACGCGTATTACCCCAGTCCACCACACAACGCAGGACTTGACGTGGATGAAGGGCGCGCACAGCGCACAGTTCGGCGGGGTTCAGCGCTGGATCCGCAATTTGCGGGTGAACTACGCCAGTTCGTTTCATATCGCGCAGTCCAGGGCATCGTGGCTGGAGAACTCGGGTTCGAATCTCGAACGCAATGTCACCGATTTGGCCAGCCGTTTCCGGACATCGTACCAGGACGCCGCTGCGGCGATTCTCGGCATCATTTCGCAGGGCACCGCGAATTACAATTACGATCTTCAGGGCAACGTGTTGCCCATCGGCGCACCGGTTTCCAGGCGGTTCGCCAACAACGAATATGAGTTGTACGCGAGGGACACCTGGAGAGCCAGCCGCGAGTGGACGATCACCGGAGGGATTCGCTGGTCGTTGATGCCGCCCGTATACGAGACCAACGGAGTGCAAATCGCTATGTCGCCTTCCGCGGAGGCATGGTTCAACGAACGTGGCGCGCTGGCTTCGAGCGGCAGGCCGCAATCGGAAGTGGCGCGCGTGCGCTATGTTCCGGCGGACAGCGCGGCCGGCGGAGACCTTTATCCGTTTTACAAGAAGAACTTCGGGCCGCATCTCGCCGTTGCCTATTCCCCGCAATCCGAAGGCTGGAAGTGGCTCACCGGCGGTCCGGGCCAGAGTGTGATTCGCGCCGGGTGGGGCCTGTATTACGATCTGTTCGGCCAGGGTTTAATCCGCTATTTCGACAGCAACTCATTCGGCCTTTCGTCTACTATCCGGAATCCGTCGAGTACCTTGAATGAACTCACGGCGCCGCGCTTTACGGGGGTATTCGATCTTCCACCGCAACTCATCCCCCCCGCGCCTCCGGCCGGCTTTCCCGTGGAAGCACCCGATGTGTTCGCTTTCGGCGGTACGATTGACAGTCGCCTGCGCCCGCCCTATACGATGGAAATGAACTTCTCGGTGGCGCGTGAGTTCCCGGGCGGTTTCTATGTTCAGGCGGCATATGTGGGGCGTCTCTCGCGCCGCTCCCTGGTGCAAAGCGACATTGCCACTCCTACGAACCTGACCGATCCGAAATCCGGCATGAGCTACTTCGAGGCGGCCGGACAACTGGCCCGGATGAGCCGCCGGCGCACACCCGTCGAGCAAGTAAGGGCGATTCCGTTCTGGGAGAACCTTTGGCCGGGTGCGGCCGGCGCCGGCCTCACTGCCACGCAGCGTGTCTATGAGCGGTTTCTGGCAGCCGAGCCGGATTACACCACCGCGATCCAGAATCTCGATATCCGCTGCCGGCCTGCTTGCAGCATCTACGGGCCTTATGCGATGTTCAACCGGCAGTTTTCGTCGATGACCGCATGGCGGTCCATTGCGAGCGGCAGCTATCATGCGATGCAGTGGACGCTACGCAAGCGCCTCAGCCGGGGCGTGCAGTTCGACGTAAACTACACGTGGTCGAAATCAATCGATCTTGCCTCGCGCGCCGAGCGTGATACCGTGAATAACCTGGGCATTATTTCCAATCCATGGGACCCCGGGTTGCGCCGCGCTGTGTCCGACTACGACATGACGCATCAGTTCAACGCGAACTGGATCATTGAGCTTCCTTTGGGCCGGGGTAGGAAGTGGCTGCACAGGAATAATCGGATCTTAAACGCGGTTGCTGGCGGTTGGCAGTGGAGCGGAATCTGGCGCCAGACCAGCGGGCTTCCGATCAGCGTAAGCAATGGCCGTATCTGGCCCACAAACTGGCAATGGCAGGCGAATGCGACCCAGGTGGGTCCGGTGCCCGCGCAGCAGACGACAAAAAACGCACCGGCGCCCGTGCCCGGCGGCTTCGCGGGGCCAAACGTGTTTGCGGATCCGGCTGCGGCTCTCGCCGCTTATGATTTTACGTATCCCGGCGGAGTGGGGCAGAGGAACGGGATTCGGGGTGACGGCTATTTCACCATCGACATGGGTCTGGCGAAGCGTTTCTACATGCCCTACAGCGAGAAGCATAGTCTTCAATTCCGTTGGGAAATCTTCAACGTTACCAATTCCGTACGTTTCGACGTGCGCAACCTGTCGCTCAGCCTCGGCGACCAAGCGACGTTCGGCAGGTACTTTGGTGCCCTGACCAGCCCGCGCGTAATGCAGTTCGGGTTACGCTACGAATTCTGAGAAATGAATAGATCGGTCCTTGTTCTTTTCAGCCTGTGGCCTGTGCTCTTCAGCGCCGCAGAACCGCAGGCGTCGTCGGTTGCAACATTTGAATCGCTGGGCCTGTACTACAACCATACGGGTGGGGAAGCGAAGTGTCCGGTGCGCTATCGTGTTGCCGGCAGCGCGGAATGGCGCGAAGGATATCCTCTGGTCTACGATCAGCGCGAGCGCCAGTACCGCGGCTCTCTCGTGGGGCTGCTGCCGGATGCGGTCTATGACATCCGGCTGGAGCCGGGCGGCGCTCCTGTAGAGATACAAGCCCGGACCCTTAGCGAAAAATTCCCTGTTGGAAAAACCACACACCTCGCGGGGGGAACTACCGATCAGACCCTCTACATACGCGAGGGCGGCACTGCCGCCGGATGGCATCTCGTGACGCCAACCCCCGGCACGAAGTTCGTGAGCGATGTGTTCAACCTGTCCGACTACAACGTGGTGGTCGAGGCGGACTACGTCATTCTTCGTGGTCTCGATCTGAGAAACGCGGGGATTCACGGCGTGCTCATCAGGCAGGGCGTGCAGCACGTTGCCGTCGAGGATTCACGGATCACCGGATGGGGGAGAATCGGCGGCGCACGTATCTGGGGTGTCTTTCATGGGTCGGATAGCGGCATTTACGCCGAAAACGATGCGGGCCATCTTGTGATCCAACGCAACCTGATCGAACATCCTCGCGGCGGCGCTAACGATTGGGAATCGGGACACCCGTCCGGACCTCAAGGAATAACGCTTATCGATTCACGCGGTGGCAACATCATCCGCTACAACACCATACGCTCGACGGAGGACCACGGATTTAACGACGGCATCGGCGGCGGGTCCAACTACAGCTTCAAGGGAAGCCCGAATCGCGACTCGGATATTTACGGCAATATTGTCTCGCACTGTTGGGATGATGCCATCGAGAGCGAAGGCGCGAACCGGAATGTGCGGATCTGGAGCAACTACATTCACCATACGTTCGTACATATCGCCACCGCCGCGACCTCCATGGGCCCGCTCTACATTTTCCGGAATGTGTTCGGGAACAGCCGCGTTTCGCACCAGGATTCTTCCGGTGGAATGATGATCAAGACGGGGATGAACTACCTGACCATCGACGGCGAGCGCGTCAGCACGGGTCTCGGCCACCGCTTCATTTTCCACAACACCGCGTTGCAACCCGGTGGCGGCCTCGACGTATTCAGCAGCCATGAGCTGCACAACGCGGTCAGCCGGAACAACATCTTCTACGCGCGCGGGCGCACGTATCCGCGGGACCGCGGCGCACCGCCCAACGATTTCGAGCACGATTTGACCGGCGGGTATCTTGGCGGTGGATTTGTCCAGTCGATGTTTCTCCAGGGCAACCCGCTGGAGTGGTTCCTGGCGCCCGTAATGAAGAGCGTCAAATGGGGCAGAGTAGAGTATACGCGAAACGGAAAGAGCTTCGCTATCACCGATCCGGTGGTCGAGGTGGCGAATCCGGCTCTCGACACCGCCGTGCGTCTACCGGGGTTCAATGACGATTACGCCGGAACTGCGCCCGACATCGGTGCTTTTGAAAACGGACGTCCGCCTCTGCGCTTCGGCCGCGACATGGCGCCAGGTTTCGAACGCGCTCCATGGGAGCGGTATTAGACGCCGTGTCAGAAATGATTGCGTATCCGCTTCCTGGCGGCCGCAGCTCAACATTCGTTTCCGAGCCGCGCCCCCAGTGAGTGGTTATCGGGACTCGCAAACAGAAGCGGCTCCGAAGCTTCATCAATAGAAACGGATCGATTGGAGCATCTGGTTGAACGTGTCTCCGAGTTGCGCCGACGATTGCTCCGGTGACACGAATACCATGTAAAAGAGCCCTTCCGGCCGCATCACGGTCAACACCACGTCCCGCTCGGTTCCGCCGTAGGGCGACGCACTGACCATGTTGGTAAGCAACCCCGGATTCCCGGCTACGGTGACCTGGCGCTGTCCTGTCGCCCGCATACTGCTGTTTGCCTGCCGCAACTGGGAGATCAATTCGTTGGTTGCCGGACCCAGGCTTCTGGCGGACGGAGTAAAGTAGCTCAACACCGCGCCGTAGCCCAGGCTTACCGTTCCGGACCCAGTTTGTACCAACCCTTGCCGTGGAGCAATTGTAAGTACACGCGATCGTCTGTCGCCGAAAGTCTCCCAACCGTGCGGATAGGCGAGTGTGAAACGGTCCGTTTGGAAGTTCTGAAAACCGCCGGTAGGTGCGGGGGGCGGGCCGGCGGAGGCTGCAGTTGTCTGCTGTTGCGGCTGCTTTGGTTTGGGCAGCTTCTTGACAGCGGCCTTTATCTGCTGAAAGTTTCCGGTGCTGAAGCCGTACTGCCGCTGCGGCAGCGTTTGAATCTCCGCCTCTATCGCTTTCATCCGGTTGCCGGGATTGGGATGGGAGGAGAGGAACTGCGGAGCGCGCGAGCCCCCCTCGGCCTCGAGTTTTTCGAAGAACCGCGCCATCTCGATGGGGTTGTAGCCGGCTTCGGCCATCAGCCGGGCTCCCAGTGCGTCCGCTTCGGTCTCAGCATCACGCGAATACCGCAGCAAAATGGAATTGACGCCCAGTCCTATCCCCAGTTGACCCAGTTGGCCCAAAAGGGACCCATCTCCGATAACCGCTCCTGCCAGCACGGCGGGAAGTTGAATCAATTGCGATTTTGATGCTTGATTTGTTCCATGCCGCAGAGCGACATGCGCGATCTCGTGGGCGATCACGCCCGCGACCTGCGCCTCGTTGTCGGCCGCCTCGATCAGATCGGCATACACGAAGACCGGACCGCCAGGTAAGGCAAAGGCGTTGATTCCGGGTTCGTTGATGACGGTGAAAGAGTACGGGTACCCGTCGGCCGCGGGCGATGATGCCAGCCTCTGTCCGATGCGATTCACATATTCCTGAATCGCGGAATTCTTAACAATGTCGGCCTGTTGCCTGATCTGCGCGGCTGCCTCCCGGCCCAATTGAATATCCTGCTCTTTGGAGTACACGTTATAGCCCGGCTTGAGCGGGTCACCAGGCTTCCTGCCCGCGCAGGCCGGCAGCATCAACAGACCGGCCAGCAGTGCGGACAAATGCCTTCTTCTCTGTAGCATTCACTTTCCTCTTGCATTCAGAGACTCCGGAAAAGCGGCAGGTGTTTCAGTCGAAATTGAGGTGTATAAAGGAGTTAACCGTATGAAACCGATTCAGATTTTTTCCGTGGCCCCAGCCCTTCCCGAAAGGCTCGCACCGCTGGCTGCTCTGGTACAGAATCTTCACTGGGCATGGAGCCATGAAACCATCGAGCTGTTCCGCCGCCTGGACGCCAATCTCTGGGAGTCAGTAAATCACAACCCGGTAATGCTGCTCGGAAACATTGACCAGCAGAAGTTGGAGAATGCCGCGATGGACGAGAGCTTTCTCGCCCACATGGACGGGTGCCTGAAGGATTTGGACACCTGTTTGAGTGGCGACGGAACCTGGTTTCATCGAAACCATGGCAAGGACGGGGATACACCGTTGGTGGCCTACTTCTCCGCGGAATTCGGGCTCACGGAATGCCTGTCGATATTCGCTGGCGGCCTTGGTGTGCTGGCGGGGGATCATTTGAAATCGTCGAGCGACCTCGGCGTTCCGCTTGCCGGCGTAGGGCTCCTGTATCAGCAGGGCTATTTCCGCCAACGCCTGAACGCGCGCGGATGGCAGGAAGAAGAGTACGAGTCCAACGATTTTCATACCTTGCCGCTTTCGCCCGTACTTGATCCGGCAAGCGGTTCGCCGCTCACGATCTCCGTCACATTTCCTGGCCGCCGCGTCTTCGCCCGAATCTGGAAAGCATCCGTGGGCCGCATACCGCTTTATCTGCTGGATACCAACGTTCCCGAGAATAGTCCGGCGGATCGCGATATCACCGATCAGCTCTACGGTGGCGGCATAGAAATGCGCCTCCAACAGGAGATCCTGTTGGGTATCGGCGGTTGCCGGATGCTCGATGCTCTCGGCTTATCGCCCACGGTGTTTCATATGAACGAGGGTCACTCGGCATTTCTCGCACTGGAGCATGTCAGGACTCTCATGCGCGCACACGGGCTTTCGTTCGCCGAAGCGCGGCAGGTGGCTTTTGGCAGTCTCATTTTTACGACTCACACGGCGGTCCCCGCGGGCCACGACTATTTTCCTCCGGACCTGATGGAGCGCTACTTCCGGGATTACCGGCCCGAACTCGGGCTGTCGATGCGCGACTTTCTCGCTCTCGGACGCCAGAACGCCGGCGATGAAAACGAACATTTCTGCATGACCATACTGGCACTTCGCATGGCGGCGTTCCGTAACGGCGTCAGCAAACTGCATGGCGAGGTCACGCGGAACATGTGGCAGGGCATGTGGAAGAACCTTCCGGTGGATGAGATTCCCATCGGGCATGTCACCAATGGAGTTCACTTCCGCTCGTGGATTTCGCAGGAGTTGAACCAGCTATACGATCGCTATCTCGGTCCGAAGTGGCGCGACGAACCTGGTAACCCCGAGTTGTGGCGGCGCGTGGAATCCATACCGCCCGAGGAGCTGTGGCGGACGCACGAGCGGCGCCGCGAGCGCCTGGTGGCCTTCGCCCGGCGCCGGTTGAAAGCGCAGCTCCAGCGGCGCGCGGCTCCTGAATCGGATATCGAGTTGTCCGATGAAGTTCTGGACCCCGAGGCGCTGACTATCGGTTTCGCCCGGCGGTTTGCCACCTATAAACGGGCGACACTGCTGCTGCGCGACGTCGGGCGCTTGAAGCGGCTTTTGAACAATCGCGAGCGACCCGTCCAGCTTATCTTTGCCGGCAAGGCACACCCCAAAGATGAGCCGGGCAAGGAGTTGATACGCCAGGTGGTGGATCTGGCGAGAGACCCCGAGATCCGGAACCGCCTCGTATTTCTGGAAGACTACGACATGGCTGTTGGCAGATACATGGTCCAGGGGGTGGATGTCTGGTTGAACAATCCGCTGCGGCCGCTCGAAGCCAGCGGTACCAGCGGCATGAAAGCGGCAGCCAACGGCGTGCTTAATGCCAGTATTCTGGACGGCTGGTGGGACGAGGCGTGGTTGTCGCAGCAGCCGGGCGTCGAGCCTATCGGGTGGGCGATTGGCACCGGCGAGCGCCGTCCCGACGGCGCCGAACAGGACCAGGCCGAGGCGGAAGCTCTATATAACCTGCTCGAACGCGATATTGTCCCGATGTTTTATGACTACGCCGGCGGACGCCTGCCGCGCCGCTGGATTGCGCGAATGAAATCTTCCACCTCCAACCTGTGCTACTTCTTCAATACGCACCGGATGGTGCGGGAATACACCGAGCGGTTTTACCTGATGGCGCACACGAACCACCAGGAACTGATTGCCGCTGGCGGAGCCCGAGCCCGGATGCTGGCCCAGTGGGAGGCGCGAGTTCAACAAGCCTGGCCGCGAGTTCACCTCGAGATTCCTCATGAACGTATAGCGGCTGACCTGCGTGTGGGCGGCCGGATTCAATTGAAGGTGCTGGCGAACCTTGACGTGCTTACTCCCGAGCAGGTCTCCGTCGAGTTATATTTGGGCCCCCTCAATCCGCAGGGAGAAATCGTGGAGCCTATTGTGCAACCGATGTCCGTTACTGGCAGGGATGCACGTGGCTGGTATGTCTACGAAATCTCCGCCGCTCCCTGCTGTCGCAGCGGCCAGTATGGCTATACCGCACGTGTGCTTCCGTATCACGTGAATATGATCGACGGGTTCATACCCGGCCTCATCTCGTGGGCCGTTCCCAGCTAGGCAGCAGCTAGGCACAGCTAGGCAAACGCCGTTCATTTCTAACCGGTGCAAACGTCGGTATCGCCATCCCTGCTAGTATTTGAGTGAGGGTACACGAACTCGGAAAGGAACACGCTTATGGAGCACGAGCACATGGAGCACGAAAGCAGATTTTCGTACTTCTTTTTGGGAGTTGGCATCGGAGTGGCGATCGGAATCGTGTTCGCGCCGAAGTCGGGCCGTGACACACGGACTCTGCTGAAGACGAAGGCGGATGAAAGCAAAGAGTATCTCGCAAAGACCGGAGAACAAATCCGCGAATCTGCCACTGGGCTGTATGAACGCGGGAAAAATGTCGTAAGCAAACAGCGGGATCAGGTTGCCGCGGCAGTGGAAGCAGGAAAACAGGCGTATCACGAGGCTCTTCGTTCTTCGCAAACAGGCACACCAGCACCACCGGCGCCCGATGCGGGGAACCTCTAACCGGATTTTTCGGATATTAGTTAGTTAGCAAGACTTTCAGGTACTAGACCGTGATTCCAGATACCGTCATCTATGTCATGACGGCAGCGGTAGTTGTTTCCGCCGTCGCCATTGTGGTGCAGTTGCTTATTCTTTTGGGAATGTACCGCTCCGCCAGAGGTCTACAGGAGCAGGTAACGGCCTTCATTCCGAAAGCGGAATCACTGGTGGCGACGGCTCAAAGTACTCTTGAGCAGAGCCGGACTCAGATTTCCGATATCACCACGAAAGCCAACGATATTCTGGACAAAACCCGGGTTCAGGTCGGCCGGGCGGATGAAATACTCAGCGACGCCACCGCCCGGGCCAGAGTCCAGATGGACCGCCTGGAGTTGGTTTTCGACGATACCGTCGGACGTCTGCACGAGACGGTGGCAATTTTTCACAACGGCATCCTGAGGCCTCTTAAAGAAGTAAACGGGATCTTTGCGGGAATCCGCGCGGCGCTTGGGCATTTATCCCGCAGCGGGCGGCCCACCGTTGCGCAGGCAACGCAGGACGATGAGATGTTCATTTAAGCTATGTTCGGATCTGCTTTTGCAGTACAAGCCGTCGCCGCCGCGCGCCGCTGCTTGCCGGTTGCATGATCGATATACATAGCCACATCCTCTGGAATCTGGATGATGGCGCCCGGGACTTCGATGAAAGTATTCAGATGCTGCGCCTGGCGGCGGATTCCGGGACTTCGGATATCGTCGCTACGCCTCATGCAAACCTGTGTTACGCGTTTGATACTGGCGCTGTAAACGAGCGCATCCAACGTTTATCCGGCAAAATAGACTCCATTCGAATTCACTACGGCTGCGATTTCCACTTCTACGCCGACAATATCAACGACGCACTCGCAAATCCCTCCCGCTACACCATTAACGGGCGGCGTTACCTGTTGGTTGAGTTTTCCGATCTTCTGATTCTTCAGAACACCGGGGAAGTCTTCGACGAGATGCTTGCCGCGCAAATGGTACCGGTTATTACGCATCCGGAACGAAACCCGCTGCTCTACCTTAGGACAGCTGATCTCGCCGCATGGGCGGCCCGCGGAGTCTGTTTGCAGGTTACGGCGCAGTCGCTGCTAGGACGTTTCGGAAGTGATGCCAGGGACTTTGCTCATGAGTTGATTGAACGTGGGCTGGTTGCATTTCTGGCAAGCGACGCTCACGACTGTACCGACCGGCCTCCCCGGTTGGACTTAGGCTACAGGTACCTCGCGCAGCGCTACGCCGAACGAATCGCCCGCGCTCTCTGCATAGAAAACCCTCGCGCCGTTCTGACAGGCGATCCTCTGCCCATGCCCCCGGCGCCGGTGAAGAGCAATCGCCGGTGGTGGTTCTGGTAGCTACCTGCGTTCGCTCATAGCCGCTACCAGCATGCACGCTTCGGCGCGGGTGAGCGCCTCCGCGGGTAAAATCGTTTTCGTTCTCAGGCTCGATGCAAATCGCGAATCGTTAATGATGCCGTTCACCCATTCGCCTGGATCGATCTCTGGCGGGGTGAATGCCTTTCTCGCCGGACCCGCGGCCGGTGGGTGAACCTGGCGGGATTGAAGGATGCGCAGAACACCGATCATTTCTCCCCAGGTTACGGGCCGATCCGGTTCGAACGCGCCGAAGTTTTGCCCTTGCCGGAATCCGGCGTTCCGAACCGGGTCGTAGCCGCCAGCGTCTGGCCAGCGCGGCCGGACGCCGAAGGGCGTGAGCAAACGGTTGTCGAAAAGCGTCTCGATTTCGCGGAAGGCCCAGTGGCTCCAGGGAACGTCCGTGAAATGAAAGTTGCTGACACTCGGCCACAGGCCGAAGACATTTGCGATCAGGACGGACATCTCAGCCCTGCTGAGATACTGATCTGGGCGGAACAGGCGATCCGGGTATCCTCGCAAGCCTTTGCGCACGCTCAACCACTGAATCGCCTCGAATGCAGGGTGATCAAGAGAAACGTCCCAGTAAAATAGCAAGCGGACCTTCTGCCGGATCAGTTCGCGCTGTAACCGCTCAACCGGGAGTTGCCGCGGCGTCACGTTCTCGCGAATGCTGAGTGCTGCTGCAACTCCTGCTGCCTGTCCCATAACCATCCACGTCGGGTCCATGCGAACCGCGGAGAACGCCACGTGCGTCGCCGACACCGCAACCGGAACCAGGAGGCCTTCAACGTGCAATGGAACGATTGCGCCGTACGGCACCTGGAACGGTGTCACCACGTTGGCCAGAAAAAAGTCCCCGTTGCCTTTCTCGGGTGTCGACATATCGGTCTTGCTATGCACTGGCTTTGAATCTAAAGGATAGTGTCCGATGGAGATGCTGTCTTTCCGCAGTTGGGGGATCAGGCCTCGTCCGGTCAGAAACGGATTGATGTCGGCCTCGGTAATGGTGGCTTCGCCTTCAATACGCCGGGCTTCGCGCACGAAGATGCGATACGGGACATGGCCGTTGTCCACAAACTCGTCCTTCGGCAATCCCAGGTGCTTCAATCCGCGCTCGTGCTGCAGGAAATAGAGAAACCCCAGCGCGTGATTTTTATACCGCTGGTACAATTCCATCCGTTCCGCACGCGACGCCTCAGGCCATACCCAGTTGATTTCTTGCATCTCGTTGCCAACCGGATTGGCGTTCATCTCCGCTTTGCTTTTCGGCATGGTGATCTCGCCGGAATAGGAGGAGTGCAGGTACTTGCTTTTGTCATAGCCCGGCGGGGGAGAAGCGAGGATGTGCGATGTTTCCTCTCCACCGTAGTGTTGAATGCATAGCCGCAGCCCGTAGGACACGATCGCCCGATCCTGGCGGCCCGTACTGCCTTCCATGATCTCGCCCGTGCCGTTGAAGAAGCGGATGTCTCCCGCATGTGGCTCCAGAGGGGAGCGGGCCTCTCGGCCCACCCGATACGGCACACCGGCCCAGGCGGCAACGTCGGCCTCGTGCGTAGCATCGATAATCACCTTGCCGGTGAAGACGCGCCTTTCTCCGCGCTTGTTCATGGTCATGACGCCGGCGGCGCGGTTCCCCTGAAGAACGGCGTCTGTCGCCCACGTATTGTAGAAGATAGTGACACCCGGCGCCGGCGCAATCATCTCTTTCAAGATCTGGTCTGCAACATGCGGCTCCCACCGTCCGCCTTCCGCGGCTACGTTCGATTGCCTTGGCTTGTAGTCGAGCAACCGTGGCGCCCGAAAGATCGGATCCGTAGCCATCAGCGCCCCGTAGTGTTCTTTCACTCTGGAACGGAACTCCTCGAAGATGCCACTCAGCGATTCGAAAGAGTAGGTATCGATGTTCGAGATCCCGTTGGAAAGCATCCCGCCGAGCACTGGCGTATCTTCAATAAGTGCTACCCGCATCCCCATGCGTCCAGCGGCCAGCGCGGCGCCGAAACCACCCGAACTGCCGCTGACAACAACAACGTCGTAAGTCTCCCCGGCGCCGGTCTGGCCGGCAGCTAGAGCGGCGGTTAGGGTTATAGCAAGCGCGGAAAAAAGCCGCAGGCGGCGCATGATGCTATGATTCTATCCAATCGGGGCGAATGCACCCATTCGCCCGTCAGGTCCCCGCTATTGTGATCTCTCGAAGAGACTGCTCGCGATCCGGTGTTGAGAAACCATAAGGCCCGGGTGCGCTCTTGAATGCTACACGGCCCTTTCTGTCGATCAGATACATGCGGTCGGGCCAAGCCGTATAGGCGCGCTCCGTTAGGTTGTCAATGTGATCGAGAACCGCTGGGAGGCGGAGGTTGAGATTGCGCATCCACGCCAATGCTGTGCAGGTGCGCTCGCCGTCCGATCGCGGCGAAGCGAACAGCACACCATCCGTCACGTTGGAGGGCAACTGCCAGAGGTCGGTGGGATGGGCCTCCTGAATGTAGACAACGTAGAACGTTACGCGATCCTGATGCGACTGGTACAGCCGATTGAGCTCGGGAACCTCCCGGCGCGAACGGCGGTCAAGTATAGCTGCCGAAAATCAGAACAACCGTGCGGGCGGGCCTGCCATTCTTCCGTGAGCCTGACTGTGCGGCTCCGGTCCAGAACCGGGAGCGCAAAATCGGGGGGCGGCATCTCCCACCGCAAGTGGTCCCGCCCGGGCAGGCATCCAGAGGGGCTTGAATGGCAGGATCATCATCGCTGCCATCGGGACTTCCGACATGAGGGCGCCAAAGCGCTCCGGTGGCTGCCGCATCGCCACGTAGAGACAGGAGGCTGCCGCGATATACAGGAAAGCCAGTCCACCCGCGATCATTCCAATCATTTTCAGGCGTACTTCAAACCTCCGCCCATTCGATCCTGCCGCTCCCGAGGATAAGCGGGAAGAAACAACATCAGCATCGCGGCAACCAGTGTAAGCGCAGACAGCACTGTAAGAAGGGAACTGTACGATTGGGTGACGTCAAACACCCTACCCATGACAATGGGGCCGATCGCTCCCGCGATGGCGTAGGCTGTCCACGTCAGCCCATAAAGAGTCGAAAACATACGGAGACCGAAGTAGCGGGTCAGCAGATAAGGAGTCACATCCGCTTCCCCGCCGAGGCCGAAGCCGATCAGGACCGCCGTCAGCAGTCCGGTTCCGCCGGTGGTGGCGGTTGCAAGCAAGAAGATCCCGGCTGCAACACCGGCCAGCAGAACGAACGAAACCGCGGGACCGAAGCAGCGGTCCAAAAGATGGCCTGTTACAAGTCTGCCTGCGAGACTGGCCGCGCCGAGAACGGAGACGGCCAGTGCCGAGTACTCCGCGTTGATACCACGATCGGTCAATAACGGCGCAAGGTGTGCGATGGCTCCATTGATGGCAATGGAGCTCAGGAATAGAGCAATCACCAGCAGCCAAAACGCTCGCGAACGGAGTCCCTCGCGAACCGAACTGCCGGCGGCCGCGTTTGGCCGGTCAGAACTGCCGGGATGCTCCCGCACGAAGAGAGCCGTCAAAGGCATTCCCAGAGCCAGGACTATCACTCCGAGCACCAAATAGGCGATTCGCCATCCGTACGCGTCGATGATCCGTTGGGCCAGCCATGGGAAGAGCATCGATCCGGCCCCCACACCGGCTACCACTAACGCCAGCGCGAAGCCGCGCCGGTCGTCGAACCAACTCGCTACCGCGCGGGAATAACCCATCTGGGTGGTCCCGTTCCCCACGGCTCCGAGAACAAAGAAGGCCGCGTACAAGTGGACCAGGTTGGACGTCAGCAAGGAAAGGGAGCCTACAGCCAGTCCGAACACGGCCATGCAGAGAAGAACTATACGGCGCGCACCGTAGCAGTCGAGCAGGCGGCCCAGTATTGGAGAGGACACCGCGACCGTCACGGCGGCAATACCGAAAGCCACGGAAATACTCTCTCTGCTCCACCCGAATTCGCTGCTGAGCGGCTTGAGGAAGACGCCAAATGTGAAGACAAGAAGCGAGCCAAAGCTCACCATGACCCCACAGAACGCGGCGGCGACAACCAGCCACCCGGGATTAATACGGGGACGGGCGATGGCAACCGCCTGGCCGCTACCCATGGTCGTATCCATGTATCGCCATGCGCTTTGCCCCCTCTCGGTGCGCCTCATCGGATAACGCATGAACTCCGGTTGCGTCGATCCAGCGGTTGTAGAAGTTGAATAACGAGCAGACCGTGATGGCGAAATAGATCGCCTCGTCATTCCACCCCGCCGCGTAGAGCGGTTGCATATCGTCCACGGTGATCCGCGGCGAATCGTGGTTCACTTTGCCGATAAACCGGAACAACGCCTTTTCCTTTTCCTCAAGAGACGAGTTCTCCAGATCCCGGAGAACACCCCATACCAGTTGCTCACTACCCAGCAGTTCCACCGCGACCGCGGCGTGCGCCTTCAGTCAAAACGGGCAACCGTTGCGATAAGACGTATATGCCGCGATCAATTCGCGAAGCCCGGGACTGATGGGAGCCGGACCGCGCATGATCTCCTGCGTAAAACGGGCCAAATGCCCGGTAGCCCGCGGTAAGAAAGCAAATAGGTGCCAGATTTGTGGGTATTCGACCCCAGCTTCCTGCATCCGGCGCAAATTATCGTAGTAAGGACCCGGCTGCGGGTTGTTTTCCACATCGGGGAGAAACATTGGCTCCATAGGTTCGTCTTTTTAAGCCGCACTCTAGAACAACATTTTGAGTCCTGCCTGGAAGACCCGCGGAGGCCCGGCTTCCAGGATTCGCCCGAAATTCGGAGACACCAGGTCGTTCACCGGGACACCGAAGTTGGCATGATTGGTCACGTTGAAGGCTTCGATGCGCAACTGAACGCGCAGTTGCTCCGAGAGACTCCAGTTCTTAAACGCGGAGACGTCCAGCGTTCCTTGACCAGGACCCCGCGCGATGTTACGGCCCGCATTACCGAAACGTCCCGCTTCGGCGACAGCGTCAAGGCGCCGGAACGCGGAACGCGAAATCCACTGCGCCACGGTTCGTGGCCCGTCATTCGGGTCGGCAACTAAATCCGGCCGGCTGCCTGCGAACCCGGTAATCTCCGGATGAGAGCCCTGCTGGGCGACATTGCGCGTATCGTAGACAGTAAACGGCGTACCGGAGGAGACCGTAGCAATCGCATTGAGCTGCCAGTCCGCGCCCAGTGCTCGCGAAACGCCCCGCAACGTTTTGCCGAACGGTAATTCCCAGGTAGCGCTTGCAGTCCAGCGATGCTTGGCATCGAATAGAGAGGGCCCGCGTTCGGCGCGTAGATCGAACGGGTTTTGCGCGATATCGTTCTCACCCGAAACAAGGCGCGGCGCCGAACCGGCAACGTTCATCGACGAGACGTAATCCAGAGTTTTGGAGAACCAATAGGAGGTGTTGAACGTCAGACCGCGATGGAAGCGCCGCAACAACGTCGTCTGCAGCGCGTGGTAAGTGGAGTTGGTGGAATAGTCCACCAGGCCGACCGACGCGAAATCGCACGGGCCCGCCGCCGCGGGGCAGCCGGCGTGAATTCTCCGCGCGTCCACGCTTTGAGAAGACGCGCCCGGAGTGTAGACCGATGGATTGGCCTCTATGAAGCGCGGAACACGCGTTCCCTTCGTGCCTACATAGCGAATCTCAAAGAGCACCGCCGAGGGTAGGGATTGTTGGATCGAGAAGTTCCAGTTCTGTGCATACGGCGGGCGCCCCGCCGGATTCTCGGTCAGCATGGTAACCGGGTTCGGGAAAAAGCCGGGCCGGAACGGCACGCCGCGAGCTCCCCACGGGTCGGTGTAATTTAATGCCGGCGGACCGAGTTGCACCGCCTGCAACCACGGGAGCGCACTGATGGCCGCTTGCATCGGCATGCTCGATCCGTTCGAAAAAGCGTCGTAGAAAATCCCATACGCCACGCGCAAACTTGTCCGGCCGCTCCCAGTGGGGTCGTAGGCCAATCCCACACGCGGCATCAATCCTTTGTAGTAGATGTTGAGGATGCGCTTGGCCACGCCGGGGTCGCCCGGAAACAGAACCCCTCGCGGCGCGTCCGGAAAGACTTGCGACTGCCGGCCGGGTGCAAACTGGTTCAAGCGGTCACGAATTTCGGCGAACGGCGAGTTGATTTCGTAGCGCAATCCGTAGTTCAGTGTGAGATTGCGGGTGACACGCCACTGGTCCTGTGCGTACCCGCTCGCCTCAAAACTGCGCAAACCGCGTTGAAAGTCACCACCGCCCTGGAAGAACACCACCGGGAACCCTATAAGGAAATTTGCAAATGAGCTGTTGGTGGGAAACGGCGCGAACACGAAGAACCCGTTTGCCGCAATGCCCTGGCTGATGTTGATGTGTGTGCGCCGGAAGCCGCCGCCGATCTTGACGGTATGCGCGCCCCGCACCAGCAAAAACGCCTCGTAGATCTCGTAGTCGTTCTGAACGCTGTTCCGCGGTCCGGTGATCGGATTTCCAACGCTTGCGTAGCCGTTCACGATGAAGTAAGGCGGGCCGAGGGCGGGCGCGAAAGTGTTGTCGTACTGAAAGCCCAGTGAGCGCGGCGTGGTGTGGTTGAAGCGCTGATCGAACAGAAACCGGTTGCGGAAGAAAGCCGCTCTCAGGGTGTTCAGGGCATCCGGCCCGGAGACGTGGGTGTGCGATACAGTCGCGGAATGGATCCTGATGTCGTCGCCGGTCGGAAAGCCTGGAACGTCGGCGCCACGAATGGAAAGCGGGTTGAAATTCGATCCGGCGGACGTTGCATAACGCACGGCGAACTGGTCCCGCTCGCTCGCAATCGCATCGATACGTATGCCGCCCTGGTCGACGTCGTTCCGTTGGACCTCGGTGGCGCGGAATAGTGAGGGAGAGACGTTGCCGAGCGGATAGAATTCGAGCACTCGCTGCGACACCGGGTTTAACATCTCGCGCGGAATACGATTACCCGGGAATGGTTGTCCCGTAAGAAAATTGATCAGCAGATTGTTTGTGCTCGGATCCTGAAGCGCCGAGAAGTCGCCCGCCCGTTCGGCCGGCGACGGTACCGTCGTTGTCTTCGTCACGCCCTGGCGATTCCGGAATCCTTCGTAGTAACCGAAAAAGAACAGCCCGTTCCGGCGCAAGGGACCGCCGAGGGTGGCACCGAATTGATGCTGCTTCAACGGTTCAACATCCGCCGAAAAGAAGTTGCGAGCGTCCACCACGTCGTTGCGTCCGAAATAGTAGAGGCCCCCATGCATGGAGTTCCCGCCGGACCGCGTAACAACTGAGACCGCGGCGCCACTTGCGCTACCGTACTCGGGCGGCGCGGTATGCGTGAGGGTGCGGAACTCCTGAAGCGCATCGATCGGCGTCCGGATCGCGAATCCGCCGTCCATCCGGTTCACGTTGCGTACCCCGTCCAACAGATAGTTGTTCGACTCGGGACGTTGCCCGTTCACCGCGAATGCCTGCGTCGCTTTGATAGAGCCGCCGGCGCTGACAAGGCCGTTTGTCAAGGGCACAACTCCGGCTTGCAGCAGCCCAAGTTGAGTGAAGTTGCGCCCGTTCAGCGGGAGGTCCGTTATTTGCCTCTCCGTGACCGTCTGGCCCAGGGTATTCGAATCGTGATCGACCGTTTCCGCCACCCCGGACACCTCGACGCGCTCTGAGCCGGTAATGGCCAGTTCGAGCGAAAGACGGATGGTGCGGTCGATTTCCACCTTCACTTGCGGCACTCGTAAAAGGGCAAACCCATCGGCTTCGGCCAGTAGTTCGTAGTCGCCAGCCGGGAGCGCGGGGAAAGTGAAAAATCCCGATTCCGGGGTGGTTCGAACCTGGCTTTGCCCTGTTTGCTTGTGCTTTACAATCACGCGGGTGCGCGGCACTGTGGCACCAGACGGATCGGTAACCGAGCCGCTGATACCGCCGGACGGCTCCTGTGAGCTTACAATCATGACAGAAAGGTGCAGAGCAGCAGCAACCTTCATCACCAGTTGGAGAGTCATCCCAGTGTGTGTCTCGGATCAGAATATCAGCGCTCGCGGCTGCGCACAACAGAATTTATAGGCGATACTCAGGGTTCCAGAGCCATACACGCCATGCCGATTACCAGACGCCATCTCTTGCAACTTGCGGCCGCGGCGACTGCCAGCGCCGGGCCCACTCCAGCCATCAAAAAGATCGAGGTATTCCCCACTCCGTATCCCGTCGGCGCGCGGTTCAAGTTTTTGCCGAAACCCGAGCGCCCGTCGGTGCTTGTGAAGATCACAGCCGAAGACGGTGCTGCCGGGTGGGGACAAAGCGTTCCCGTTCCGACCTGGAGCTATGAGACCACCGAGTCCGTTACCCTGACGCTGCGCAATTATATCGCGCCGGTGCTGATCGGACGCGATCCGTTCGACATCGCCGGCGCGCACGCGCTGATGAACCGTGCTATCTCCCCGTCGTTTTCGACGGGAATGCCGATTGCGAAGGCAGGTATCGACCTCGCGCTGCACGATCTCACGGCGAGGATTCGGGGGCAGAGCGTCGCCGAGCGTTGGGGGCACAAAACGCCGGAGAAACTGACATTGAGTTGGACCATCAACCCGCAAACGCTCGATGAAACCGCCAAACTGGTGGAGGAGGGGAAGCGGCACGGCTATAAGCATTTCAATGTGAAGATCGCGCCGGACCCCAAGTTTGATATTGAGATGTGCCGCATCGTCCGCAAAATGGCTCCGGACGCCTTCTTCTGGGCGGATGCGAATGGAGGCTATGACCTGGCCACGGCACTTGCGGTGGCGCCGAAACTGGCCGACATCGGCGTCGATGTGTTGGAGCAGCCCATCGCGGCGAATCGCCTGACCGGGTATAGAGAGATTCGCAAACAGCGCGCCTTGCCAATCCTGATGGACGAGGGCGTAGTTTCTTCCGTTGAGTTGATAGAGTTCATCCGGTTGGGTTTGCTTGATGGTGTGGCGATGAAGCCCGCGCGCACAGCCGGCTTATGGGACGCGCGCCGGCAAATTGAGATTGTGCAGGATGCCGGGCTGTTGTTCCTGGGCAGCGGCCTTACCGATCCGGATATCGCGCTCGCCGCCGCGATTCACCTGTATGGGGCTTACGGTCTGAAATTCCCTGCCGCACTGAACGGACCGCAGTTTCTTACCGGCAGTTTCCTCGAAAGACCGTTGGTGGTGAGCGGCGGAGACATCGAAATTCCGCGGGGGCCGGGTTTCGGCGTTCAGATCGATGAAAAGAAGATCCGGTCTATGCAGAACTGATGGGACTTCGCCGCCGTTCTACAATGATTTGGATGAAGCGCTTGCTGCTGTTCCTTGCGGCCGTCTCTATGGCTTACGCACAAACAAATTACGACTTGCTGCTGAAGGGCGGCCACGTTATCGATCCAAAGAACAACCTCGATGCACTGGCCGATGTCGCGATTCGCGACGGAAAAATCGCCGCGATTGAGCCGTCCATCGAAGCCACCAGGGCCAAAAAAACAATTCAGGTGAACGGACTCTACGTGACACCGGGCCTGGTGGATATTCACGTTCATCTATTCACCACAACGGGCATACCCGGCGCCTGGGCTGGTGACAACAGCATCCGCCCGGACGATTTCAGCTTCCGCACGGGCGTTACGACAATGGTGGACGCGGGCAGCTCTGGCTGGCGCAATTTCGAGACTTTCCGGCATACCGTCATCGATCGCGCCAGGACGCGGGTATTCGCCATGATCAACATCGCCGGGTTCGGGATGCTGACCGACATCGTGGAGCAACATCCAACCGAGATGCGCCCCGATGAAGTGGCGCGGCTGGCCCGCAAGCATAAGGACGTCGTCGTGGGAGTAAAGGCCGCACACTACCAGGGGCCCGAATGGGTTTCGGTGGAGCGCGCGGTGCAGGCGGGAGAGTCGGCCGGGATACCCGTCATGGTGGATTTCGGTTACTTCCTGAAGGAACGGCCGTACTGGCAACTGGTGACGGAAAAGCTCCGGCCCGGCGACATCAGCACGCATGCCTTCCGCGGGCCGGTGCCCTGGATCAATGACAGCGGCAAGGTTTACAGCTATCTCTATGAGGCGCGGAAGCGCGGTGTGAAGTTTGACGTGGGGCACGGAGGAGGCAGTCTCGTGTTCCGCAACGCGGTTCCCGCCGTCAAGAACGGATTTTATCCGGATTCGATTTCAACCGACCTGCACACGGGCAGTATGAACGCAGGCATGATGGACATGCCGACCACCATGTCGAAGTTTCTGGTGATGGGCATGCCGCTGAAAGAAGTTGTGCTGCGCTCGACATGGAATCCGGCGCAAATGATTCATCATCCCGAGGTGGGGCATCTTACTTCCGGGTCCCCTGCGGACGTGGCGGTTTGGAGTTTACTCGATGGTAACTTCGGATATGTGGATGCGAGCGATGGCCGGTTGGAAGGCCGGCAACGCCTCCACTGCGAGATGACATTGAAAGGCGGGCGGGTAGCCTGGGACTGGAGCGGACGCGCCGCAACGGACTACAGGCAGTTGCCTCCGGACTACGGCGTGCGGGATATCGAATTTATCGTTCCGCCGCCAAAGCCGTGAGGCGCTTTACACGCCCTGTTCCAAACGAACCAGCCGGACGCCTTCCACCATGTTGCGGAGCTTGGCGAAAGCCGCCCACCGGGCGGTCTGGCTGAGGCCGCAATCAGGTGCAAACGACAGCCTGTCCGCCGGGGCGTGCTTCAGGCACAGGCGCACGCGCGCGGCGATCTCTTCTGGCGGTTCGATGTAATAGCTCTTCACGTCCACAATGCCAACGGCCACATCGCAGCGCTTTGCGATTTCCGCTATCATCCCGATCTCGGCGAATTCGCGGCTCGCCATCTCCAGGTGTATCTCATCGACAGGTAAGTTGAAAAATGCCGGGAACATCGGCGCGTAGCGGCGCGGCCCCACCGCACGCGCCTTGTAATTGCCAAAGCACAGGTGCGTGGACAGGCGGCACTTGCCTCTGACGGATTCGACCGTCCGCTCGAAAATGCCGACAAACCGGAACGGGTCTTCTCGATACGCATAGCAGCTCATCGACGGCTCGTCGACCGTGATTTCGCGGCAACCCGCCGCCACGATCGCCTCGAGTTCTTTCCGGACGATAGGAAGCAGCGCCTCTGTGACGGCCCAGCGGTCCTTGTAGGGTCCACCCGGCTGAATGCGTCCACTGAGAGTATACGGGCCGGGTATGCTCACCTTCAGTACGGGTCCTGGAGGCGCGGCATCGAGCAGACGCTGGTATTCGGCGACGACACCCAGTCCGCGCGGAGCTTTGAGTTCTCCGGTGAGCCGGTGTTTACCCCGCTGGTCGTGTGCGGGCGGACCGAAGCGGCGCTCCGGCGCGGCTTCGAGATCGATTCCCTCGAGATAGCCGTAGAAAGACAGGTTGAAATCGAGCCGGGTCTGCTCGCCATCCGTGATGACGTCGAGACCCGCGGCGAGCTGGTCGTGCACTGCCGCAATCACCGCGTCTTTCTGCATTTCGGCCAGGTCCGCCGGCCCGAAACGCTCGAGATGAGCGGCGGCGAATTCCAGCCAGCCGGGAAATGGGTAGCTGCCGATGACGGTGGTGCGAAGAGGGTGACCTTTCATATTGAACTCACATGCCAGCCGCCGTCTACGGTCACGATCTCGCCGGTGATGCGCCTGGACTCGTCACTCAATAGAAAGACGGATGCCTTGGCGACATCTTCGACATCGAGAATTCCTCCGGCGAGCGGCTGCTTGGTTTCCAAGTATTGCAGGATTCCCGGATTTTCCTGGGCACGCTTGCTCATGGGTGTGCGCACCAGTCCCGGGGCGATGGCGTTGACCCGGATCTGGCGGCCTGCGTAGTAGGCAGCCATGGCCTTTGTCAGCGAGACGATGGCGCCTTTGCTGGCGGCGTAGGCGTGCGCGGCGAAATGGCGGGGCTCGGGGGAAAACGCCAGAACGCTGGTCATGTTCAGAATGGCGCCACGCACACCGGAGGGGGCGGGTTCGGCCTTGAGGAAATACCGGAGAGCGGCACGCGAGACCAGAAACGTCGTCTTGAGATTGCCGGCAAGAGTTACGTCCCAGCCCTCCTCCGTACATTCATGCAGGGGTCCGTCGCCGAAGCGGCGCCCACTGATGCCCGCGACGTTGTAGAGGGCATCTAGCCGGCCGAAGCACTCGAGGCAACGCCCGACCGCTTCATCGGCGGCCGCCGGTATCGTGAGATCCGCAACGTGATAGGCGCCCCCGATTTCGCCTGACAGGCTCCGGCAGGAAGTTTCATCGATACCGGCGAGGAAAACGCGCGCGCCTTCCTCCACCGACAGCCGGGCGGTAGCCGCGGCGATGCCGGTCGACCCGGTGATGAGGCAGACCTTTCCGGCCAGCTTCATTTGTACAAATGAGCGAGGCTTTTCCGGTAGGCCTCGTAGAAGCGCTCCAGTTGCTCGTCCGCGCTTGTATTGCCGACGAACTGGTGGCTGGGAAGAAGCTCGGGTTTGTGACCGCGCTCTACCAGCAATTCGGCGGTACGGCAGCGAAGCATGTTGATTATCATCGCGCCGGTTACGGTGGATGCCGGTCCCGTGCGCCAGTCCAGCCCCTCCAACTCCACCACGCAGTCACCGGGCGGGCATTGATTGTCGATCACGATATCGGCGAGATCCGCAAGCTTCTTGCCGGACGAATGTCCCGGCGGCGCGGTATCGGAGTGCTGACGGGAAACGAGCGCGATGACGGGCAAGCCGCGCGCCTTCACACCCGCCGCCATTTCCACAATAACGGGCCTGAGCCCGCTGGTGGAGATGATGAGGAAAGCATCGTGCGGACCGAATCGAAAGCCTTTCAGAATTTCTTCGGCGTAGCCTTCATATTTTTCGAGATAAAGCGGCGCGCGCAGGCCGTTTGATCCCACGATGGAGGCATGGTTGGAAAGCGAGAGCTCGACCAGCGCGACGAATCCGGGGAAGCAGCCCTGCCGCGGCGTCATCTCCTCGCACATCATCCGCGAGTGGCCGTTGCCGAACAGGAAAACCAATCCGCCGTTTGCGATGGAGCCGGCACAAACCTGGGAAGCGCGCTCGATGGCGTCGAGCTGTGTCTCACGGATTTTCTGTAGGAGTCCGGCTGTGATCTCGAAGTATCGAAGTGCTGCGTTCAAACGGCTACGATAGCATTTCGAACGGTATTCCCACCACTATTTCGGGCGGGATGCTATCGTCCCTCCACTCAGTGACCGTCACGCTCCGAAACAGGATTTTCTGAACGGTTCGGTGTTCCCGCAAACGTTGCGCCCTTGAGCACCCCTGTTGTCCAGCTGTTACCCTGCAATTCATTGGGCTTGCGGGCAGCATGGCATTTCAAACGGTGTTCCCCACCACCATCCGGAACCGGAGCCGGAACTATTGCTGGTAACGTCTCGGGATCAACACTACTTCGCCGTTGAATCCGAATCTGCCGAGGGCTGCCGAGGGGTCGGGACGTTTCACATCGTCGATGATGAACTTTCCTGAGCCGCTCCGTATGACGACGTGTGCCGGCGTGATTTCAATCTCCAGGCGGCATATATCGCCATCGCATCCCGCCGCGGGCTGGCGGGTTTCCGAGATCGTCTTTCCCGCCACAAGCTGTCTGCGGTGGATGGTCTTGCCATCCAGGCTGTATGCGATCTGGTTGTCTTGGTTTTTGTAGTCGACTACCCATTCGATACGTTTCGATGTGCGCACAAACAGAACACGACCACTTTGTTTCAGAAAATCGATCAGGAAAGAGCCGCGGTTGACAGCGAACCAAGCCATGCCGGGGCGATCCCGCATCCACCATTCGCCGTACTTCTTCCACGCCGACGGGTTCTCGAAGTATCCGGCGGATTCCTTCGGTGGCGGCGCCGCTTTTGCTTCGGTGGGAGTCGCAGCTAACACCCAATCGATAGCTGTCTGTTTACCGGGTTCGATGGCAATCGTTTCCAGACGGGAGGTATGCCCCGCGGATTGAGCGCTTAACTGATATTTTCCCGCGGGCAACGAGATGCTCTGGCCGCTCTTGGTCGTACGAGATTGCATATCGCCTTCCCGCTTCAAGGTGATCGTCGCGTCAGGGGGACTAACCTTCGCCATCACCGAACCGAACGCCCTCAACTGGCCCGAGCCGCCGGAAATTGTGACTGTCGCACCGCCTGTAAACGTTTCCTGGATGAGGCGCTCTTCGAAGTTCTCCCGGCGGAGCGAAATCGTATGGCGTCCGGGCGTAATATCGGCCTGCGAAAATGTGCCGTCGGGGCCGGTCCTGCCGATCCGGGCGCCGTCCAGTAGTACATCCGCGCCCGGTGTTGCTCCCTCGATGGACAGTGACGAAGTGCGGACAACCGGTTTGAGTTCGAACGCCAGCCTCTGGCTGTCGCCTTTCCGGATTTCGACGGTTTGCTCCGGTACGTCTTCGTAATCCTCTTTCGACAGCCGGATCGAATGCCTGCCCGGTTCGAGAGCCAGCACCGCTCTTCCATCCCGCAACGGCCTCGTCCGGGGACGCCCGTCGACAATCACTTGTGCGTCGGGCACATTCGATTCAACGATAACGGTTCCAATATTTCGATCCGACGTGAGCCAGACACTGACCAGCGGCGCGTTGGACATCTCGACCGAAATCTGGCGGGAGTCCTTTCCATCGGTCAGCAGAATGGTATTGGTGGAGGAGCTGAGCCCGGTCAGTTCGAGGCCATCGCCGGGAACGGTCTGGAGGCTGCCGGTTGTCCGGCCCACCTGAAGCGGTTGCGTGGCGTAGATTCTCGCGCGCGAACCTAGTTGCGTGACCACCACGGCCTGTGTATTCCTTACGGAAACCGGCGCCGACAGCAGTGGGAGTTCGCCGGGCCGGGCTTGGAATTGCACCGTGAGAAGTTCACCGGAACCCTCGTGCAACCTGAACGTGTGCGCGGAGTACGAAACACCATCGGTGACGAAACTGCCCTCTTGAAGCTCGCCCGCCGGTTGGTCGTCAAAAGAAACACGTGCGGTCTTCAGGTCGGAAAAAAGACGGAGGTTCAGCGGCTCCGGCTGCAGGTCGAAGCGGATCTGGTAGGGACTCGGTCCCCCAGGTTCCAACCTAATAGACTCGGATGCTGTTCGATAACCTTCGGCGGCTGCTTCCACACGGTGAGTGCCCGCGGGCAGATTCACCGGCAGCGATTCGACCGCACGTCCATCGATGAAATATCTGGTTCCCTTGATATTCGATTCGAGGATGACGGAGTGTTGGCCGGCCGCCGGGATGGAGGAGCCCAGCCGCGGCCAGCGTCCAGCAACGGCAACCGTCAGAGCGGCAATAAGGATAAGCGGAATGGCGATCACCACGCCGATTTGAAGAGGCGTAAGGCTACCCTTGTGAATTGCCGGCAGGCCGCGGATCAGTTCCGTGCTCCCGGCCGCGATGTGCCGCCATTGAACGCGCCACCAGGGATCGGCGGCACGGGGCGGCTTTGATTTTACCGGGACCGGTTCCGGGACAGACGCCTGACGCGCTGGAACCGGCTCCGGCGTTGCTCCAAGGATCGCTTCTTCAAACTTCCGCTCTACCGGTTCCGGCGGGGCAGTATTCGCTTTTGCCGGTTCAGGTTCCGGTGGCGCGGGAGGCTGGGGCGGCGCGGTGAATCTGGGCGGTGTGGCCGCGACGAGTTGGTTGCCCAGCGTGGACCGGAGCTGAAGCAAGCGCATTTCGCCCGGATAGGCCTCTAGTGCGTTCTCCACCACGAACAAGGCCGCTTTCACGTCATTGTTCGCCTGTAGCTCCCGTGCTCGTGAGATACAGTCGTTGACGTCTTCCTGGCGTCTTGAGTCTGCGATGAGCGATTGAAGACTTTGCGCCACGGCGTTAGCCGGGTCCATTTCGAGCGCCTCCTGAACGAGGGGCTCCGCGGCGCGCCAATCGTGGTTCAGCACGGAGCGCGCCTGCTCCACCAGAGCGTTCAGCAAGGAGGCGCGAATAATGGGGTCGCGTGGATTGAGTCCGGACGCCTTCCTGAAAGCCTGCAGTCCTTCCGCAAACTGGCGTTCGAGACAAAGCCTCCGTCCTTGCTCCAGCAGGACACGCGCCTCGGCGCTGCGCTCGACGCCCTGCTGCGCTATCCGTTCCAGTCCGGCCAACTCGCGGTCATCGTTGAACTCTTCGAGCGCGCTGCGGGCAAGCTCGTGTGCGCGGCCAAAATCGCCCAGTTCAATCTGGCGGTCGATCTGCTCCACCCATTTTGCTTTCGCTTCATGCCGGGCCTGATCTTCGCGGCGGCGCACCAGCCGCTGGATTTCGAACTCCAGTCCCGGATACTGGGCATAGATATTTCGCAGGATGTCCAATTGCCCGAGCGCTTCGTTGAATTGGCTGCGCTCTTCGTATTGGCGGGCGCGGGAAACGATCGAGTTCACCAGGTCCCTGCGCTCACGGGTGAGCCGCAGGGATTGCTGTAGGTGAGGTTCGTCGGGGTACCGCTCCACCGCTTCTTTGAGGATGCTCACGCGGCGGTCGAGGTTGGCCTCGGCATCGAGCCGGTGTCCCACGTCCGCGATGTAGGCGGAGCGCTCCTGCCGCTGCTGCTCTTCAACTTCGAGCTTGAGCGCCTGAAACATCGGATCGCTTGGATACCGGCGCAGAAAATCGTCGCAAATCTCCAGGGCTTTGGCGAAATTCCGGTCCGCGAGATGACGTTTACCTTCGGCGTAGGAGTTCCTTGCGGTTTCGCGCTCGGACCGGATCTGGTTATACAGGTTCTGGTAAAGAGCGTCGCGTTCCGGAGTCGCGAAATCCGGTGAGAGCCGGTTCAACTCCAAAATCCGCTCGAGCTTGGTCAGAGCCGAACTGACCTCGCCGTGCTGGTAGGAGCTGAGCGCGGCATGGTACAACTGTTCCTTTTCCTGGCGGATCCGGGTGGATTCCTGCTCGCGCCGGTCTACTTCCGCCAGTAATTCGAGCGCGCGCGCGTCGTTCGCGCGAATGGCCAGAATTTCCTGCAGCCCCTTCCGCGCCTGGCTGAAGGAAAGATGATCGATGTGCTGGTTCACAAGCCGGAACCAGTTTTCAATCTGGCGGTCGCTGCGCTGCTTTTCGATTTCGCTCCGCAGTGCCAGGGCATCCATGTTCTCGGGATCGATATCCAGGATCTCCTGAATCTTGGAAAGGGCGAGCGGAAACTCCTCCTCTTCGAAGCGCGTTCGCGCGCTCGCCAGAAGCTGCCGGATCGACTTCTGGCGAACGGCCTGCTCAATCTGCAGGCGCAGCATCGTCATGTCCGGATCGATATTTCCCTCGGCTTCGAGCTCTGTAAGGATTTCGAGCGCGAACTGGTAGTCGCCCTCGGCGTAGGCGCGCTTCGATCGTTCGATCCGCGGCTGGATACGCGCCCGTTCGAACCTCTCGATGGGCTGATTGGCCAGCGCTTTCTGCAGAGTTTCCGCGAAGTCCCGGGCACTCGAGAAACGGTGCCACGGCTGTTTGGCCATCGCTTTGTGAACGACACGGCCAAGGATCTGGCTGACGGACGTATTGATATCGGAGGCAGGCGGGGGAATGTCGTGGCGAATCGCTTCCGCCGTCTCAGCGTCCGTAGCGCGGGCAAATGGCTTGCGGCCGGTCAACGCTTCGTAACAGACCACACCCAGCGAGAAGACGTCCGAGGCGGGCGAAGCAGGCTTCATCGCAATCTGTTCCGGCGCCATGTACTGGAGTGTGCCCTTGATGCCAGTAACCGAATGAGCGCCGGTAAGATGGACTACGCCAAAATCAATGATCTTGACGGCATCGTCTTCCATTACGAAGATGTTGCTGGGCTTGAGGTCCCGGTGGATCACGCCCTGCTCGTGGGCCGCCTGCAACCCGCGGCAGGTTTGGCAGATGATCTCGATGGTTCGCTCGACCGTCAGGCGCTGGCTGGCGTTTCGAATGAGGTGGTCCAGCGTAACGCCGGGCAGCAAAGGCATAACGAAGAAGGGTTTCTGTTGTCCCTCTTCTTCGAATTGGCCGGTATCGAGGATGTCTACGATGTTGGGGTGGCTCAGTTTGGCCAGCGCGCTCCACTCTTTCGTGAACAGGTCGAGAGCGGCCGGTTCCACGATGCCGCGCATAGTCTTCAGCGCCACATACCGCTTGGTGACGTTATCATAGGCGCGGTAAACCACACCCATGCCGCCGTGTCCCACCGGTTTGTTGTGGATCTCGTATCTGCCCGAGATGGTCTGATGGACAGACATGACGTTCGGGGACATTAGGATACCAGGGAACTTCCCTAATATCAAAGGCGGATTTCCGCCCAGGAAAGCGCCAAAAAATACCTGGGGTGAGCGGCGGCCCCAGGAGAACGGGGCTAAGTTATTCAAACAATTTGAAAATCTTCAAATTCAACGAAGCCGTCCGTAAGCGCCCGTCACCGGCTTGCCAGGATATGCGCCTGCTACGGTCTTGCCGTCGCGCACGATCGCCACGCCGTTCACCAGCACATGCTGGATGCCATCAGAGAAGCTGAGCCCCTTGCCAAAGGTGGCGGTATCCTTCACGCGGGCGGCGTCAAAAACCGTAATGTCCGCATCGGCACGGACCCGGATCCGGCCCTTCGCCTTCATCGCGGGCGCAATCGATTCCAGGCGGCGCGCGGGCATGATCGTCATCTTCGCAATGGCATCCATCAACGGAAGGGCTTGCTGCTCCCGCACATAAAGGCCCAGCACGCGAGAAAACGTCCCGGCGCTCCGCGGATGCGCGCCTGGGGCATAAGGCATGCCATCGGAGGCGATCATCACGAATGGCGATGTCACGGCGCGCCGAATCCACTCCGGCTTCATCAGATGCATAATTACGAAGCCGCCCTGTTTCCGGTAGCGCTCGAAAGTCTCTTGAGTGAGGCGCTCCCCGGTGGGAACCCATTGCAGATCGTTATAGGAGATCCCGAGGCGCTGCTGCCAGCCCTCATCGAACATCGTGGATTCGAGGAACGTGGACGCCGCCGTGTAGGGATAGGCTTCCGTGGTGATGTCCAGCCCGCGGTCGCGCGCGGATTCAATCATGTCCAAAACCAGCGGCAGCGCCCCAAGGCTCATGCTGTTTACGTGAACAATGTGCAGCGAAGCGCCGGCAGCGGCCGCATTGGCAATTACTTCCTGCATCGCGTCGACGCTCATCGAGCGCACATGGACGAAGATCGGAACCTTCCACCTCGCGGCCATTTGAAACACCCGAAAAATCTCTTCCCGGGACGCCGCCGGATAGTATTGATGCGCCATTCCGATGCCGAGCCCGCCTTCGCGCAGGCCACGTTCCAGTGTGGCTGCCAGTTGCGTGTACTCTTCCGGATGTGTGAGCGGCTTATAGCGTCCCTTGGCCGTGATTTCGTAGCCAAATTGCAGCGGGTCCCGCGCTGCGTCCGCATCCGGCGCCATGTCGCGCATGGACATCGCGCGCATCGCGCCATGGGACGCCGTTGCACCGAAATTCAGCAGTGCCCGGCCCTCGCGGGATTTCAAAAAGGCCGCTACCGAGGGAACGCCGATCTCAAGTTCCAGAGCCGTGGTTACGCCATCGTGCGCCTGGTACTCGTTGGCCTCATTCGTCTGGCCATGCGCGTGTAGATCGATGAAGCCTGGCGCGACAATGCTTCCCCCGGCCTGGATCACGTCTTTTCCCGACAGAGGGCTTTCCGAAATCGCCTCGATGCGCCCGCCGCGGATACCGATGTGCCGCACGGCGTTGAGCCCGCTCTCCGGGTCCATTACACGGCCTCCGGCGATGACGAGATCAAACTGCCCGGCCGCTTGTGCGCCGGACCACACCATAAGAAATAACAATGCAACGGTTCTCACTACTTCCTCCACGAACGCCGGTGATTGCATTTGTCAGTGCACACGGAACATGGCGATATATTGCCGTCCCGGCGCATGCTCGCGCTGCCAGAGTAAATCGTACCCCGCGGCTTTGACTTCCTCGACGACCTGCGCGGCGCCGGCGCGGATATGCGTGAGCGCGAAGTCCGGAGAAATCTCCATCGCACCTCGCTTTTTGTGGTATTCCACGATTGCCAGGCGGCCGCCCGGGTGCAGGCTCCGCCTGATGGCGGCCAGCATCCGCTCGGGGTAATTGAAATGATGATAGGCGTCCAGCACGATGACGAGATCGGCGGCGCCTGCCGGCAGCTTGGGATCCGGTTCCGTGCCCAGCACAAACGTCACGTTCTTCAACCCGGACTTGCGCATGCGATTCCGGGCGCGGTCGAGGAAATCCTGCTGTATGTCCTCGGCGACGACACGCCCGTCGGGTCCGACTGCCGCGCTCAGGTCCTCCAGCAGGTTGCCTGTTCCGGTTCCAAGATCTACGACCGTTGAACTGCGGCGGACCTCCAGCCGCGAAACGAGCTCTGCGGGCCGAAGATTTGCTAAACGGGAAGGCGATTCCAGAATTCCCACAACCTTGGCGCGCCCTTCAGGCGTCTGGTAATCCCGATTGGCTTCGCGAGCGACCTGGCACCAGGCGGGAGATAACACAAGTAGCAGCAGCCAAGAAGCAAGTCTCATGCAGCCCTCCGTTGTTGAGTAGATTGTCTCTCAGGCCGGCGGACCACGGCAATACTAAATCCGGCGCGGTGGCGTCTTTGGTTTATGAATCTGCTCCGCAAGAGCCCTTCATCCCGGTTGCCGGAGTGTGATGTACGGGGCCTTCCGGGGGAAGGTACACTGGATTAACGAGATATTGGGAGTACAAACTATGAAAAATCGCTTGACTACCAGTGCCGGCGCCCCGGTCGCCGATAATCAGAACAGTCTTACCGCGGGAAGCCGTGGCCCCATTTTATTGCAGGACTATCAATTACTTGAAAAACTGGCCCATCAGAACCGCGAGCGCATCCCGGAGCGAGTAGTTCATGCCAAGGGATGGGGAGCATTCGGCTCCTTCACTGTCACGAACGATATCACGCGTTACACGCGGGCAAAGCTCTTCAGCCAGGTTGGCAAAGCGACGGAGCTTCTAATCCGTTTCTCCACCGTCGCCGGCGAACTGGGCGCGGCCGACGCCGAACGCGACGTGCGCGGTTTTGCCATGAAGTATTACACCGAGGAAGGGAACTGGGATCTGGTTGGCAACAACACCCCGGTGTTTTTCGTTCGCGATCCGCTGAAGTTCCCCGATTTCATTCATACACAGAAGCGGCATCCCCGGACGAACCTGCGCAGCGCGACCGCGATGTGGGATTTCTGGTCGTTGAGCCCCGAGAGCCTTCACCAGGTGACGATCCTTATGTCCGATCGCGGGATTCCCGTAAGTCCGCGATTCATGAATGGCTATGGCAGTCACACATACAGCTTCTGGAACGATGCCAGCGAAAGATTCTGGGTCAAGTTCCACTTCAAGACGCAGCAGGGGCATCGCCATCTGACAAACCAGGAGGCGGCGGAGGTAATCGGCCGCACGCGGGAAAGCTACCAGGAGGACCTGTTCGGAGCCATCGAAACCGGAGACTTTCCCCGGTGGAAGATGTTTGTTCAGATCATGCCGGAGTTGGATGCGGAGAAAACCTGGTACAACCCGTTCGATCTCACCAAGGTTTGGCCGCACGCGGACTATCCTCTGATCGAGGCCGGCATGGTGGAACTTAACCGGAATCCGCGCAACTACTTTGCAGATATCGAACAGGCTGCTTTCAGTCCGTCCAACGTTGTCCCCGGCATCGGCTTCAGCCCGGACAAAATGCTGCAAGCCCGCATCTTTTCCTATGCCGACGCGCATCGCTACCGGTTGGGCGCGCATTATGAAGCGCTACCTGTGAATGCGCCGAGGTGTCCGGTCCGCCATTACCACAAGGATGGTCCCATGCGATTCTTCCAGAACGATACGGGTAACCCGGATGCCTACTATGAGCCGAACAGCTTCGGTGGGCCGGTGCAGGACCCATCGGTCGCCGAGCCGCCGCTAAGGATTTCCGGTGATGCTTCCCGTTACGGCCACCCGGAGGGCAATGACGATTTCACTCAGCCCCGGGCGCTATTCCGGCTGTTTGATGAAGGTCAAAAGGAGCGGCTGTTCAGCAATATTGCCGATGCCATGGAAGGAGTGCCCGAAGAGATTGTGGAGCGGCAGTGCGCACTCTTCGATCAGGTGGATGGCGCCTATGGCGCCGGTGTACGCGCGGCGCTCGCACGGAATAAGACGAAGAGTTCTTCCACCAAGGCAGAATAGACGGGCGCATTCGCTGTTCGCCTGAGATCCTTTCCGCCTGAGTGCACATACTACTTAGCTGCCCAGGTGGAGAACTATGAATAACCCAACGGCAACTCCGGCTGTAGCGGAACACGGTGCCGCGATCGTTGCTCTTGAAGCGGAACACGACGTAATTGACCTGGAGCTTGGAACCCTGAAGAGCGCTATTCTGTCCGGAGCGGACGGCGCCCTGATCATTTATGTTCTGGACCGGTCGATCACTTTTTGCGAAGAACACTTCGCGCACGAGGAAGGCTTCCTGCGGGATCACGGCTACGGGCAGGTAGATGATCACGCTGCTTTGCATCGGGAGCTTCTTGACAGGTTCCGGTGCGCCCGCGACCGGGCGGCTGGTGACAGCATGCCTCTGGCTGCGTTGGATGCCTTCGAGTTGTTGCAGGAGTTCAAAGAGCACGTGGAGCTGTACGATAGACCCGCCTATATGGAGGTTGAGAAACGGTCGCCGCGGACACTCAGAACCAATGAAGCTTTCGCAGTGCATACAGCAGTCCTGTAGTGGTGAGGACTATGAGCGCGGCCACTATAGCCAACCCGTAAGGTGAGTTGGCCCATGGCAGACTGTGCAGATTCATTCCATAGAACCCCGATATCACCAGGGCGGGTAGTGCGGCGGTGCCAAGAACGGTCAGCACTTTCATCACTTGGCTAGTGCGGTTAGCCACGCTTGAAAGGTAAATATCCATTGAGCCGGTGAGCAGGTCGCGCTGCATATCGATGGTGTCCAGATTGCGGGCGATGTGATCGTAGACGTCACGGAAAAAGGGCCAAAGCTGGGGATCCACCAGTTCGGTGCCGCTGCGTTGCAGGTGAGCCGTTACATCACGGGTATTCGCCATCACGCGGCGCATCGTGTTGAGGCAGCGTTTCGTAGAGAGAACTTTCTGGAGGGTGCGAGGTTGGGGGGACTCCAGCACCTCGTCCTCCAGGCGATCGATCTCTTCGTTCAGCCCGTCCAGGACAGGAGCGTAGGTGTCCACGATTCCGTCCATCACGCGGTAAAACACCTGATCCGGACGGAGCCGCGCCTCCTGGCCGCGCACCTGGGTTAAAATCTCCCTGGCGCTCGGGCAGTCTCCCCCCTCCACCGAAATCACAAAATCTTTCCCGATGAAGAGATCGAGATCGAATACGTCGAGCGTTTGATCCCGGTTGAGCAGAACAGGCTTCAGCACAACGAAGAGGTAGCCTGGCCCTTCCTCAAGTTTGGCGTTCTGGTTCCGGTGCCGGCAGTCCTCAATGTGGAGCGGATGAAGCTGGTATTGCGCAGCGAGACGGTCAAGCTCGGGGTCCCCGGGGTCGCGGATATCGTGCCATGCCACGATGACTACGATACCAACATCGGCGAGCGCTATTTCGAGAGCCTGCCAATGCCGCTAGCGGTTTCCTCTATGATCTCAATAGGAGATGATACTCAAGCTCAAGCGCACGCCCGGCATCTACCTGGTAGGCTTCATGGGATCGGGAAAGTCCACTGTGGGACGGCTTCTGGCGGACCGCCTTGGCTGGAACTTCATCGACGTGGACGAGCAGATCGAGGCGGAGCAGGGAGTCCCTATTTTTGAGATCTTCGAGAAATCCGGCGAGCAGGAGTTCCGCAGAATTGAGCGCGAGGCCATAAAGCGGCGGATCAGTATGGTGGAAGCGGGACATCCCATGGTGCTGGCGCTGGGGGGCGGCGCTTTCGTTGAACCTCGCAATCGGGATCTGCTCAAGGAGAACGGGATCACAATCTGGCTCGATTGTCCTTTTGCGACGGTGAAGGCGCGCGTCGCACGCGCCGCGCACAGACCGCTGGCGCGAGACCCGAAACGGTTTGAGGATCTCTATCACAGCCGGAGGGCAGCCTACGAGCAGGCGGATTACCGGATCGAAATCGGCAGTGACGATCCGGAACAGCCTGTCCGCTCGATTCTTGCCCTGCCGATTTTTTAGGAGCTTGTTGACAAATGTGTTGCAGCCGCCGCTCACTCGCGATCGCGGCTCAAAAACGGAGCCGTGCCTGTTTATGACTGAATCCACTCTTAGAAAGCACGCGCTACAGATCTTTCAAACGGCGTTGAAGGCGGCTGACCCGGTGCAAGCTGTCCGCCGGCACGTTCGCGTGGAGGACGATGTTCTCCTGGTGGACGGAAGGAAATACCACCTAAAGAACTTCGGGAAGATATTCGTCGTTGGCGCCGGCAAGGCGGGCGCGGCCATGGCAAAGGCGGTGGAGACGCTGCTCGGGAGGCGGATCTCAGGTGGATTCATCAACGTGAAAGACGGGCATACGCTTCCTCTCCGGCGTATTGAACTGAACGAGGCGAGCCACCCGGTGCCTGATAAGCGGGGTGTGCGGGGGGCGGAGCGAATCGCCGGAATTGTGTCGCACGCGGGAGAAAAAGACCTGGTGCTCTGCCTGATCTCGGGGGGTGCTTCGGCCCTGATGCCGGCGCCCGCTCCTGGGGTGACGCTCGAGGAAAAGCAGCAAACCACGAAGCTGCTGCTGAATTCGGGCGCCTCCATTCACGAGATCAATTCGGTCCGAAAGCACCTGTCGCTGCTTAAGGGCGGGCAACTGGCGCGCCTGGCTTCGCCCGCGACGGTATTGAGTCTGCTTTTGTCCGACGTCATCGGGGACGACCTGGACGTGATCGGCTCGGGCCCGGCGGCGCCGGACTCCTCGACCTTCGCCGATGCGCGAGACGTGCTCGAAAGATACGGCATCGAAGGTCACGTTCCGCCCGCGGTGAAGCGCCGAATCGAAGACGGTATCTCCGGTGTTGTGGAAGATACACCCAAACCCGGCGATCCGGTCTTCGAGCGTACGCGCAACGTGGTGGTTGGAAGTAACCGGCTGGCGGTGGATGCGGCGGTGAAACGCGCCCGTGAGTTGAAGCTGAAGCCGCTGGTATTGTCGACCTTCATCGAAGGCGAGACGCGGGAGATCGCGCGGATGCACGCGGCGATAGCGAAAGAGATCCTCACTTCCGGAAGGCCGTTGAAGCCTCCCTGCTGCCTGATTTCCGGCGGGGAAACCACGGTGACGATTCGAGGTGAAGGACTCGGCGGACGCAATCAGGAATTTGTGCTGGCGGCAGCCATGGATATCTCCGGCCTTCGAAATGTTGTCGTGTTGAGCGGAGGCACCGACGGCACCGACGGGCCGACAGATGCCGCGGGCGCGATTGCGGATGGCAACACGATTGCACGCAGCGACAAGGCAGGCATGAGCGCAAGCAACGCGCTCTCCTTCAACGACTCCTATCATTTCTTTGAACCGCTCGGCGATCTTGTCAAAACGGGGCCGACCAACACGAACGTGATGGACATCAGGCTCGTTCTGGTGGCGGGCTGACACATGCCGTTCTGGCGCAGTGATCTGATCGATTTTGCCTTGCGGCATGAGACTGAAAAGCACATCCGCGAGCAGATGGAGTGGATTGGACGCGACCCCGAGAACGCCGCGCCTTACTACAACCTGGCACAGCTATACCGGATCGACGGCCGGGCCGAAGAGGCTTTGGGATTGCTGCTCGAAGCGGTGCGCCTCGATGCGGGCTTCGCCGGAGCGCACGTTGCTCTTGCCGAAATGTATGCGGTGAAGGGAGATTACCCGGCGGCATGGAAACACGCGCGTAGTGCGGAGAGCAGTGGGAACAGCGCCGGTATCGAACTGCTCTCCCGCTACGGCGTAGCTACTGATCGATGACCGTGAGCGAGGTCGCCCTGGGCGGCTTTGGTGCTCTTGGCGGCAAAGGAGGGGTGCTCTGCTCGAATGCGGAACCCTTTCTAAAGGAGACCGTACCCCGGTCCGATGTCAGGTTGAGTAAGGGCCCTTTGCCCACTGCTCCCACCAGTTCAAAGCCGCGGCCGTCTTGAGTTTGCTCGAGCGGCGGACCGAAATCATTTTCGATATCGCCGCGCCGGGAGACCGCCTTGACCGCAAATTCCGCTTTCGGCGGCAGCGCTACTTCGATGTTGCCGGAGTGCGAGCGTACATTCATTGGCGACAGAGGCAGTTTCACCGGTCTGAGGTGAATATCTCCCCGATCTATGGAGATCTCCAGCGCTCCCGTAAAATCTGAGAGTTCGATGTCACGCGAACGGGCGGAGATTTTGACCGGACCCACAATGTCCGATCCGCTGACCTCTCCCAGATCCATCCGGAGCTCACCGGGAAGTTGTTCCAGGTTGAACTGGTTTTCGCCGGCACTCCACCGCAGAGACTGTTTCAGATTGCGCAGTTCGACGTCGCCATAGTAGCTGGCGGTTATGGTGACCGGGCCGGAGATAGTGTCCAATTCCAGGTCGTGCCCCCTGCCTTTGAGTTCCACGCTCCCACCCGCATTGCTTGCACGAACAATGTCGCTTGCACGAGTCTCGATGCGGATGGCGCCGCCGAT
>CAADGY010000101.1 GCA_900696665.1 uncultured Acidobacteriota bacterium | reverse complement strand
TCGGCCGTTCCGGACATCCATTTGTCGCCCGATTTCTCAAACACCATCGCCTTGCCGCCGTCCTTTACTTGCACTTTCGAGGGCTCATTCCAGCCGAAATCGAACAACTTCTTGTTACGGAACTCTTCAAGATCCTTATCAACAGCCTGACCCAAATCCGCATTGATTTTGTGCGTGCCCTCCAGCACGCTGCTCCTGGCGAAGTAGTCCTCTTTGTTCTTGCGGACCTCCATCTGCTGCGTCCCGGCGGCATCGGTAACCCGCACTACCGCCACCTGCGTGCCGCCCGCAAATGAGGCCACCACTTTTTTGTCGTCGTCCGCCGAAAGAGAGGTGTCCATTTTCGCATCGCGAAGTTTCCGGACCAGTTCCTCGATTTCGCCGCCATCCGCCCGCATCGGACTCGGCCTGATAATCGTCCATTCGTTCTTGTTGTTCTTCCCGAACTCGACTGACTGTCCCTTGCGAACCAATTCGATCCGCGACAGTTTATCCTGATCAAACCGGAGCAGGCGTTTGTCCCGCAAATCGGCCGCTGTTTTATCGAGAGAACTCTTGTTCCAGCTTGCAATGGTGAAGATCCTTGGATCGTTCTCCAACTTCACATAAGCCGCACTTCCCGTGGGCGTATCGTCGCCAACCAGAACCGTCCGCCTCTCACCGCCCTTTTCTGTGATCACGATGTTCATGGTTGGCGCGTCCAGTCCGAACGTTCCCAGATCGGGAGCTTTCTCCTCCACCAGTTTGTCCGAACTCAGGGACGATACCGTCGAAAGCAGAGACCGGACAGCGTCCTCGTCCGCGGCTAGCGGCTTCGGAGAAGTGATTTCCCATTTCCCCGCGTCCGTCTTTCGGATGACGGTGTCCGCACCATCCTTCCGCTTAATCTCAACCTGCTGGATCTGTTCTTCCGGAATTTCCAGAATCTTCGGACCTGCGTCCGCCGCCGGTTGGGCAGCCTTCTTCTCTTCGACTTTATTGGACCAGTAGACTCCGCCGGCCAGAATCGCCAGCACCACCGCACCAATCAATAAACCACGAGAACCCATCGGCTATCTCCTGCGCCACCAGACGCCCAGGCCGGCCGCGATAATAAGGAGCGGAAGGAATACCACACTCGAATAAAAAACCACTCGCATCTGGCTGCCGGTAAGCGTCAACCGCCGGTCTTCGGGCTCCTTCGGACGAATGGAGATCAAATCTTCGTCGGCCGAGAGCCAGTTGATCATGTTCAACACCAGGTCCCGGTTCCCGTTGAACCGGAGAAATCCGTTGGTGACCCAGCCAGATGAACCTGTGACGACGAACCGCCCCTTCTGATTCTCTTTGCCTGTGTCATAAGTTCCGGCAACGCCCAGCGTCAGCGGACCTTTCTTGTCTTTCGACTCATTGGGCCGTATCTCCGCGGAACTCAGATTGGTTGTGGCAAAGCTGTTGTTCGAAGTCGAGAAGAGCTTATCCACCGACGTCTTCTCCGCGGTCGTTGTGTCGAGCGACCGGGACAGTGGGAACGCGGTCGCCACCTCCTTCATCTCACGCACGATCGCGTGGGATTCGTAATTGACAACCAGCGGCACCGCCGCGCTGAGACCGAAAATCTGCCCAAATCCGCTGGTATCGAGCACCAGGTCCTTTTCCGCTTTGACGCCCCAACTCTCCAGCAGTTTCACAAGCCCCGGATTGTCGGCGATGTTTTCGCGGCCCATCCGGAGCGGCGGATCAATCATGAACAGCGCCGATCCTCCGCCTTCGACGTACGCACGCAGCGCGTTCACCGCCGGCTCCACGTAATCGAAACGAGGCCCGCCAACCACAACGATCGTGCAGTCCGATGGCACTTCCGGCTTTTCGAGCAGCGAAATCGTGCGGGTCTGATAATTGTTTTTCTCCAGCGCATCTTTGAACTGCGAATAGCCGTCGCGATTCGTCTCACTGATGCTGTGCTCACCGCTGCCCTGCACAAAGCAGACACTGCGCGTCCCTGTTTTCAACGCCCGGATGAGCGCACCCGTTATCTCTTCTTCAGTCAGCCCGCGGGCCTCCTCCTTCTTGTCCCCCGCTTTCACGAAAACAGTCCCCTCTGTGCGCACACCTTCCGCGCGTGCTCTCTGGGGGTTTTTCAGAACGTCGACGTATTCCACAGACAGCTTCGGCGAGAGATTATCGTACCGCCCGAGCAGGTCCTGCGCGCTCGCAAACCGGCTCGATACGTCGTAGTAGCTGATGGTGACATCCTGCTTCAGGTTCTTCACCACCTTTTCCGTCTGATCGGAAAGGCTGAACCGCTTGTTCGCCGTCGAGTCATAGGACTTGTTGTGCCGGTTGGCCAGAAAATTGACCAGCGTCAGCACTCCGATGATGATGACGATGTACAGTGTTGCGTATGCCGTGTAGCGTGTCTGCCTGGTCTTGATCCAATCTGTTTTCATTTACGACCTCCACCGGAGCGACTCGAGCGAGCGGGCTGTCAGGAACAGCCCCAAGAAAATCATCGAGAGATAGAAGATGATGTCTTTGCTATCCAGAACACCCTTGGAAAATGGCTCGAAATGCGCCACCACCGAGAGATACGACATCACCTTGGCCCAGGTCGTGGTCTCGTAGCTTACCCAGTCAAACACCCACAACAGCAAACAAACGGCAAACGTGGCGGTGCCCGCGATGATCTGGTTTTTCGTAGTGGTGGAAATGAAGGTTCCAATAGCGAGCAGAGCGCCGCCCAGCAGCAGCAGTCCCAGGTAACCGACCAGAATCGGCTTCCAATCGGGTTTGCCGTACAAGAAGAGGATGGCCAGGTTCAGAGCCGAAATCAACAAAATGCCTGCATACAGAATCAGCGCGGCCAGCCATTTGCCGGCAATCACCTCGATGTCTTTCACCGGCGATGTCACCAGCAGCTCGATAGTGCCGGTTCTCTTCTCTTCAGCGAACAGCCGCATGGTGATCATCGGAATCAGAAAGAGCCCGATCACGCTCACGTTGGAAAGAAACCCGCGCACAACCCACTCGTTCACATCCATGGGAAAGCTCTGTCCCATCATCTGGGACTGAATGCCCCTCTGCACGAAAACGGCTGTAATGACGTAAAAGAAGTAACCCGAGATCGCGGCGAAGAATGCCATCAACCCGTAGGCAATAGGCGAGGCGAAGTAGCTCTTCAGCTCTTTTCTACAAATGATCCAGATGTTTTTCACTTGGCACCCACTGGCGATTGAGTCTCATCGGACGACGTCAATTGCAGGAAGATCTCTTCCAGGCTGAGAGCCACCGGCCGGAGTTCGTTCAGGTTCCAGCCCGCCTCAACCACCGAACGCGCCAGGTCTCCCCTGACGGTCCTGCCCTGCAAGCTTTCCACTTCAAACGTATACCGGCCATCCCGGCTGTCCCGCAAAAGAACCCGGCTGACGCCCGGCACCTGCTCCAAACGCTGCTGTATCTCCGCACTGCCGGCCGAACCCTGGGGCGGTTCGACTTCCAGCCCGACGGCTTCCGAACCCCGCAAGCGGTTCGTCAGGTTGTGAACGGAATCGGTTGCCACCACCTTGCCCTTGCTGATGATGATGACCTTTTCGCAGGTCTGCTCCACCTCGGGCAGAATGTGCGTGCTGAGAATGATGGTATGCGCCCCCGACAGGCTCTTGATGAGCTGGCGTGTTTCGAGAATCTGTTTGGGATCAAGACCCGCCGTCGGCTCGTCCAGGATCAAAACGTCGGGATTGTGAATGATGGCCTGAGCCAGTCCCACGCGCTGCCGATACCCCTTTGAGAGCTTGCTGATCAGTTTCGTGCGAACATCCGTGACGGCGCAGCGTTCCGACACCTCATCCACTCGCGTGGCGATATCGCTCTTCGGAATTCCCTTCAGCCGTCCAACGAAGTAGAGATACTCGCGCACCTCCATTTCCGGATAGAGAGGAGGCGTTTCCGGCAGGTAGCCGATGCGCTTCTTCACCTCTAGCGGCTGCGTAAGAACGTCGAAACCAGCCACGCTCGCTGCTCCCGCCGTAGGTGGGAGAAAGCATGTCAGTATACGCATGGTAGTGGTCTTTCCTGCGCCGTTGGGCCCAAGAAACCCGACGATCTCGCCCTTACTCACCTCGAATGAGATCTGGTCTACGGCAACCGTACGAGCGTATCGCTTCGAAAGCCCTTCCACTTTAATCATAAATATCCTGGAATGAGAAGACGAATCCTATCCAACACAAGGGTACACAATGGCGCCCATTACCACGGACCCAGCAGATTGAAACTACATCATAAGAACCTGCCGAAACTACTGTCAAATTCCGGCGGCACCGCCAGATGGAACATCAAGCGGCTACAATACGCTCTTTTCCGGCGTCCCATTTCATGTATTTGCGCTTCCGGTAGGACTGCACCGACATCTCACAAGCGGCTACGCCGTAGTAACCCAGGTTCACGTCACAATTGAGCGGCGCGTTGGTACGGATGGCGGCTTGAAGGTTCCGATGGTGCAGGGTAAGATCCTCCGCGCCCTTCTTCTGGTAGGTAACTTCCTGCGCTTCATCCTTAAATAGGGCCTGCGGCGTAATACGAAATCCGGTGCGCGTGAATTCAAGCGTCGCCTTGTGTCCCCGCAACAGGTGATCCACCGGAGTATCATTGGCCATCGAGGAGATCAACTGAACAGTCAGCCCCTCGGGGTAATCGAGCAGACTGTTGAATGTATCAGGAATCTCCGCGGCGCTGCTGGAAAAGCAAAACTTACCTCCGGTCGCCACACCCATGCTGGGAAACTTCAGCCCGAGGGCCTTGATGATGCGCGTAACCCGATGCACAAAAAGGTCGGAGGCGATCCCTCCCGAGTAGTCCCAGTAGCGCCTCCAACGAAAGTAACGCTCGGGATCCCAGGGGTGCTTCGGAGCCGAACCAAGCCAGGCATTCCAGTTCAGATTCTCGCCGGGCCGCACGCCCTCATCAATCGGATAGGCCCAGAAATCACCTTTGTAATTGCGGGAGTAATCAATCTGCGCCAGCACTACCTTTCCAAGTGTGCCCTTAGTTACATATTCGTATGCCGTTGCGTAAGACTCGTCCGACATGCCCTGCACACCCACCTGCATCTTCAGCCCGGTCCTGGTGATCTTGTCTACAACTTTCCGGGCTTCCTCGACTGTGTGCGTCATGGGCTTCTCGCAGTAAATATGCTTGCCCGCATCCGCTGCATCCATCGTCATCTGATAATGCCAGTGTTCGGGAGTCGCAATCAGAACATAATCAATGTCCTTGGCCTGTAGCAGCGTGCGGTAATCCTTTACAGGCTTCGCACCGGTCAGTTGCGCGGCGGCATCCAACCGTTTGTCGTAGATGTCACAGACAGCGGTGATTTCGACGTTGTCGGATTCGCGCATCTTCATCAGCGTGCGCATATGGCCGTTCGCCATGCCTCCACAACCGATCACTCCTATACGTAAGCGCTCGCCCGCGCCGGCGACTTGCGAATAACTGCGTGCGGTGGAGAGCGCGGCGGCCCCGGCGGAGCCGAGAAACTGCCTTCTCGAAAAGTTCATATCTCGAATTGTAGCCTTACCGCTGGCTGTCCGATGCGCAAAACAGAACCGCCAGTGCCGCAATTGCCGCCGTCTCGGCGCGGAGGATGTTCGAGCCCAGCGAGACGGGCGTCCAACCGGAAGCGATGGCCCCGCCGCGCTCGGCATCCGTCCAGCCGCCCTCCGGCCCCACCAGTACCGCAATGGATTCAGTCCCGGCCAGCGGGGAGCAGATAGGCGCCGCCTCCCGCGCTTCATCGAGCAGCAGCTTCCGCTGAGTTCCGGCTCGTAACACCATTTGGAACGGCGCCGTTTCGTGGAGCACAGGCATCACCGGCCGCCGCGACTGCTGGCTGCTTTCGAGGATGATCCTGCGCCACCGTACCATTCTCTTGGCGGACGCGCGGTCCAGGCCTTTCTCCGAGCGCACAGCCGCAAACGGCGTAATCGCCGCCACCCCGAGTTCGGTGGCCTTCTCGAGAATCCACTCGAAGCGCTCGAACCGGATCAATGCGGGATAGAGCGAGATCGTCAGGGCGGGAGCCTGGTATTCCAGCCGTTCGACAAGCCGGAACACGACCTGCTCCTTGCGCGCTATCTCAATTTCGGCCAGGTACAGAGTAGGGTTGTCCGATATTTCATACTGCTGGCCCCGCTCGACGCGTAGCACACGTGTCAGGTGCTTCGCGTCCTCCCCGTTGATCTCCGCGCGACCCGAGTGCACCTCATTCACGAAAAATAGTCTACGAGCCATGCCTACGATCAAATTTGGCACAGTTTACCGCTTAGATATTCAAAGGAACCGCTCCCCTCGGCCCGCCGCGATCCGTCCATTACCCCCGGAACGTAAAAGCATGGCTATCGCGCGCTCGAAGATTGCAGCGCAGAGGCAAATACCGATCCCTGCAGACTGAACTGAGGATAAGCCGGGGCATTCATCTAACTGCTTTCCGTCGCAAAATGGAGCGTTCAGGCCCGCGCCAATCGAGTGTCAGTGGAAATGTTTGGTGCCAGAACATTTACTATTGATCCTGTTCTGGAGCGCCTTCACAATAGGGCATGACCCGACGCAAACAAGCTCAACGAACGCTCTGGGAAGGCATGGTGGAGGAAGATGTTCGAGCGCTGTACGAGCCGTGGATGATCGAAGCTGACAGACTTCTGGAGGACGAATCACTCATCGATGGCGTGTTTGCGGCGCAAGGCGGGCGGCATGAGCACAGCGCTAC